>PLRK01000094.1 GCA_003163875.1 Acidimicrobiaceae bacterium
CCGCCGTGGCCAGCACCACCGCATCATGTCGCGACGGGTCGACGACACCGCGCACAATGGTGCCGGGTCGAGAGAACGACGTCATCGATCCAATGAGTTCCTCGTAGCGAACACCGGCCACTCGATAACTACCGTGACAGGTGTAGTCCGCGGCGTTACTCCCGCTGCCTCCGAGGTTCCCGAAACATTCAGTCACGCTGACCGCGACGGGAATCCCATGGAGTTTCAGTCGACTGATACGCGCATTGTCGTTCGCAGTCGAGACGAAGCTCACCACCAGCACCACTGCGAAGATCACCAGACCGAGCGCGCTTACGACGAGCCAGAACTGTCGGCCGACGCCCGCAACTGCAGGACCTCGCAACGAGGAGGTCGCGGCGGCGCTAACGCGGGGTTGAACCTCCGGATTCTGGGGAAGGGCGTCGTCGCGCTCCACGTCGTTCACTGAACCTCGTCGTCTCTGTATCGCACTTTTTAAGGCCGACTCCCACTGACGTCGCGCAAGCTTCGTCGCAACTTTCTTGCCAACACTACCGAGCGCGAGAACATCGGAGAAACAGACAACGACGCCAGCGAACAAGCACCCGGCGCCACTCAATGTCGCCGCGCCTCCGCAGTGTTGAGCGCGAACTCCTTAACTAATTCACCCCTAGGTCTTAGCCAGTTCCTTCTTCGCTCTTAGGTGGGCACGGCAGTATGTACCCGTCACCAAATAACCCGACCACAATCCCCCTAGAAAGGAACAGGTGTTCCAGTCAAACGACTGGTTCAAGACAAATGATTATTTTCTACCTCACCATCCCATTCATGATCCTGGCTCTCGGTGTCGCCGTGCTGCCACTTACCTGGGCACTAAAGCACCACGAGAATTGGGACAAATCCCTCGTCACGGTTTCGGACTTCGAAGAAAAAGAACTCGAACTGGTCGCCGCCTGATACATCGACATCCTGTCGTTCCTCGACGCGGGCGAAGTCTCCACGGAGATTCGCCCGCGTCGCCCTTTACTGTGGGGACGATTGACCCGGCAGTAACGTCGACCGTTGGCGGTCGGCGCCACAAGGACTAGTCTTCGAATCCGAGGAGGACTATGACAATTGCGACCAAAGTCACGGGTGAGTTCGCTCAACACGTAACGATGCAACTCGACGACGGCCAATCCGTATTTTCTGATGCCAAGAAGTTCCGCTGGAAGACGACCAACGTGAAAATGGAAACCCGCCTTACCACGCCCGGCGGGGCGGCCGACGACGCCAACCAGCAAAGCAAAAAGGGAGGCGGTCTCCTAAAGGCCGCGCTATCTACCGCGACCGAGGTTGCCAAACGGGCTCTCGCGGGACAAAGTCTGGCGTTCCAGTGGTTTAGTCCAACGGGTGGATCGGGACTCGTCACGATGGCGGGAGAGGTCCCGGGACAGATAAAGATCGTCGAACTAGACGGCAAGACGGGATGGTTCACCGAAAGTCGAGCGTTCGTCTGTGGCGAATCGAGTCTCAAGTACGACATCTCCTTTAACGGGTTCAACCAAGGTCGCCGATCGCGCAACGGATTTATTCTCGAACACTTCACCGGCAAAGGCACGCTCGTCATTGGTGGTGGAGGAACGCTCTTGGAATTGAACCCCGCTGACTACGGCGGAAAGATTCAAGTCCACGGTGGGGCGGTGGTGGCGTTCGCCGACTCGGTCACCTTCGGCGTCGAGATGGTGGGCGGATTTAATGCGGCGACGATGATGACCGCAGTGTTCGGAGGCAGCGGTCTTAATCTCGTCACACTTACTGGCGACGGACCCGTGTTTCTCCAAGCAACCTTGCACCAAGAGTTCGAAGACGACGAGAGGGACAACGAACAAACACGAAGTTCTGGTCGCGAAGGATTACTCAGCAATCTTTAATAGAAGACTTCCAATGAAAAACAAGGAGAAGAAGAATGGCACTCGTTGACAAGATGAAGGCGCAAGCCGCACAACTTGCTCAAAAGGCACAAGAGGCGGGAAAAGCGGGTCAGGCAAAGCTTGAAGATGTCCAAGCGAAGCGGCGCGCGGACGGACTCCTACGCGATCTTGGTGCCGCCGTGTATGCGCAGAAGAACGGCACCGCCACTGACGCAACGGCTGGCGAAATTGATCGACTCGTTGGTGAGCTTCAGGCGTACGAGGCCGCGAACGGGAAAGTCGACGATGGCGCGACGCCGACCGACGAAACCCCAAGCGACGAGACACCCGAAGGTGGTTTCAAACTCTAGATCGCCGGCGGCGGTGTAGGAGTGCGAAACGAAGCGACGTACACCCGCACGGTCAAAGACCGCTACGTATGACGTTTCTTGGAATCAGTTGCACGATCATGAGCGTGCGCTTGCTCTAAGTACTCGTTCCAAGCGAGGAGTTGGAGGTCCTGCGCTTCGTCGGGTTCGGTGACGACCGCTTCGTTTTGAAGGGCTGGCTGCTCGTCGAGCAGTTTTCGCCACATATAAATGGCGTAGCCACCAAATATTGGCCACTCAAAAACGTACGCCCATGAAAGTTCGTTCCCGCTCAGGGCCCGCTCAAGTTCGAAGACGAACGCGGAAACACAGATCAGTTCGGCTAGCGCGAGACCCAAGTGGACTCTCCTTCGCTCCTGTCGTTCAGTAGCCATACCCAGCACGCTAATCCTGTCGTGTTTATTTGAAAAAATCGTGACGAATCATGCTGCGTGCAACGACAATCGCCGTCCACCTAGGAACCAAGGGATTAGGACGTGGAGATGTCGCCGCCTCGCTCACTGTGCTGAAGGAACAGTAGACCGACGAGGAGAAATACGACGACGCCTACGCCTACGCCAAGTGAAATCAACGTGTCGTTGAAGTTCGTTTGTTTGAGTGCCGTGCTCAAAGTTAAGTGCGCAGACGAACTCAAAATATCCCTGACGCCCGCGAGAATGCCA
>PLRK01000022.1 GCA_003163875.1 Acidimicrobiaceae bacterium
GGGTCACTTGCAAGGTCAACGGCGTCGACGAAGAGGCTGGACCGATGAGGGTATCGCCGAAGGGTACGGGCGCGAGTGAGCCGAGAATCCTCTGAGTGCTGGGAGCAACGACGGCGCTCGCCGCGATGGCCGCCACTCCGGAGACGGCCAGCGCGCCCACGAGAACGAGGGTCGCGTTCGACACGACACGAATCCTCTTCAAGCGAAAGGAGTTCGACGCGCTGACACTCCTCTGAGCTACGCCCATCGAAATCTCCTCGCCTGGTCCGGTAGGGTTTTCGTTCCGCCATGTTCTGAGGCGGGAGACTTGACCCGTATCAACGCGAGGATAAACGTATTCCCGCGCAGGAATCTACACGGACTATGTCGACGTCTCAAGCGGGACCGCGTCCGTGCTCATCGCGACGCTGGGATACCGTAACTCCTCTGGACCCATGTCTCGTGGGCTCTCATCAGCATCGTTGCGTAAAGAGCGATCACGTCGCGTAGGGACGAACTTCGTAAGGGTGATTCTGAGTCGTCCTCAATATTGTCTTACGCCTGTCGCCGGTACTGAAGATGCGACTCAGTGCGCGGCGCTCGACGCGAGCGTTGAGGCGAAGATCTGCCACGCCAGAAGGCTCTTCGCCACGAGCGACAAGGTCACGTAGACGCGTTCACCGAAGAGATAGTCCTTCCACTTGCCCACTTGCTTGTACTGGAGCCACTGATTAAGCGCGAAGCAGTTAAAGAACAAAAACAGGGAGAAGAAGATGCCGTACACAAAACCAGGTGGGTGTTGAGTGGCGTCCGGGCCGACCAGATAGATCGCGATCGCGATCCAGGGGAATATTCCTGCAACGCAGCCAATCCAAAAAGGACCCAAGCCAGTGCCGGGGCGCTGATATCGCTCCTGCATCCACCCGAAGCCAATCATTGAGGCGTTCACGCCGACGAGTGCGATGAGCGCGGCGACGTCGCTAATACCGACAAGCATCGCGATGAGGACGATCATCATCGACGAGCTCAACGAATACTCGATCCACCTGTATGGATTCCGATCCTTCAGCAGTTCACTTTGATAACTCCTCCAGCCTGGACCAACGACGAAGAAGTGGGCAAACGCAGAAAGCAAGAAGAACGCGGCGATCGCGCCCGGGAAGTTCACGTTGAAGAGGACGACTGTCTGGTGTCCGACTCTCGGGCTCGGCGGGCCGCTGAGGTAGGTAGCGAGCACCGGCAAAGAGAAGCTCTTCGCCAGGACGACGATAAGGAGGGCTTGTAATAGATGCAAACAGCCCGCGACAAGATTGTACGGACGAAGCCGGTCGAGCGACGTCATAGAACTACCGGACACTCAGGCACTGTATCTGCGTGAACCACAACTTCACTCACCGGAGATTTGCGCGAAGTTCCATTCTCGTGGCTTGCTGCTTTTACAATTTTCCGCTTGAATCTGATCTGTCGAACCTCGCGAGCTTCGAGGACCAACTAGCCCATTGAANNTCAGCGCCACTTCTCGCCGTCGACCGAGCAGGGCGGAGTTGGTCAGGCTCCAAGCATCGTGAGAACTTGCTGGGCGGCTCGGCGGCCGCTGACGAGGGCTCCCTGAATTGACGGTGTCTGCAGGTAGTCACCCGCCAGCACGACCTCTCCGCGCCGCTGATTCTTGGATAAAGCAAACGATGAACTCAACTTCGGTAGCGCGCGCGGAACCACGGACTTTTCCACGAGGGAGATATCGGTCGTGGGGGTGTCGAACAGCCGAGCGGCGTACTCGACGGCTCGCTGATCAAGTTCGCTCGACTCGTAGACGCCATTAGCCGGCACCGCCACCAGAATCGAATTCACTGGCGCTCGCTCCGGCGCAGCGGCCGTCAAATCGAGCGCACTCGTGAAGGGTCGATCGACGGTATCAATTTGCAGACTCCGTCGACCGCTGTCCTTTGGTAACGCCAGCCACCAGGTCGTTTGCGCAAGCCAGGGGACGCGGTCGCCGGGGATCAGGACATTGGCATCGGTGGGTTCGGTCGCGACAATGACGGCTCGCCCTTGATACTCCCGCTCATCGGTGAGTACCTTCATGCCCGAGACTGCTCTTGCCCCTTCGTCCAAATGGATCGACGTCGTGCGGAGTTGCGCCGCTAACGCGCGAGGTAGGGCCGCGATACCTGCCGGGTGGGTGCCCGGTCGACCTTTGAAGAAACTGCGCAGCAGCAGTTGGGTGTAGCGCCACGAGGAGTCGAGGTCGTCTTCCAACAGCGTTCAACGCAAGAACGGCTGCCAGACTCCTTCGATCATNNGTCGTCTTCCAACAGCGTTCCTCGCAAGAACGGCTGCCAGATTTCTTCGATCATCGCCGGGGAAAAGCCGTAACGCTTCAGTCCCGCAATGACGGTGGTGTCACGTTGGGCGAGAATGCTCTGCGCCGAGCCGAGACCGCAGTGAGCAAAGAGTCGTACGGCTCTCAGTTTGTCGGCGAGAGAGATGTCCCGCGACCACATGGAGGCGAACGCTTCTCGGGGCAGGCGACGCGGATCGGCCAACGTTATCGACGAGTCGCCGCGCACAAATCTCACCGCNNGCGATGAGTTCCGGGTAGGCGGGATTGATGAGTTGAAAGCCTTCGTCGAGCACAAAGCCGTCGACGCGGTGCGAGGACATCCTCCCGCCGACGCTCTCGCGCTTCTCTACCACGAGCACCGCGAAACCGCGCGTCTCCAACACGCTTGCGGCGCGAAGCCCCGCAAGGCCCGCGCCGACAACGATGACGTCATACGTGGAGGACACGCGGGCTACTTCCATTTAGTGGTGAGTCTCAGGCTACCTAGACCAAGGTGAAGTGGCACAGCAAGCGGCGAACTCACGAAGATTGTGCCTCCCCACGCTCACCGCACGCCCGAGAAGATCACATCGTCCCGTTGCTGAACGCAGTCATTGGGCCGCTTCCGGAGCGGATATGGCACCTGAGTTAGCATGTCGAATTACGCTTCTACGGTTTCGCCATCCAGGTATGCGTTCGTGCGTTCACGCAGGCCGCTTCAGGGAACTTCGTGAATATACGACATGTTGAGAATCCGTAGAGAGCCGTGTGCGTTGGCGATGCGAAGGTTTACTTACACCTAAAGGGCACACTTTTGAGAACGACTTCAGGCTTCCGATTAGGAACAACGCTTGCGGCCACTGCGGTGATTGCGGTGGTCCTCTTTGGCGCATCACCACTGTCAGCCGCCACGGGAAGTGCAGCCCTCAGCGGCTGGACCGTCGCGACGCAGCCGTCACCCGCGGGGAGTTGGTACGCCGTCACCTACGGCGCGGGCGAGTGGGTCGCGTTGGGCCACAGCGCAAACGTCGCCGTCTCACCCGACGGCTCGACGTGGATGGAGTACCCCATCCCGGCCGGGTCGTGGCAGTCGGTCACGTACGGAGACGGTAGGTACGTGGCGCTCTCCTCCGTCAGCGCTGGACCCGAGGAGATCCTCTCTTCGAACGCACAGACTTGGACCGCGGCGCCCGGACCATCCGGTCCGTGGACCGCGCTGACCTTCGGCAACGGTCGCTTCGTGGCGGTGAGCTCGACGGGGCAGATCGATACGTCAACGAACGGCACGCAGTGGACCTCCGCGTGGGACCACAGTAACTACGACTTCACGTCCGTCGCCTACGGGGATGGTCACTTCGTTGCGACCGACGAGGC
>PLRK01000040.1 GCA_003163875.1 Acidimicrobiaceae bacterium
TTGACGATGGCCGAACTCGCCGCAGGACCACACGCCACCAACGATGCCGACGAACGTGCTCGGCGTCAGGACCGTCTTCAAAGGGCGGAAGCTGTGTTTGACCCACTCCCCTTCGACGCAGAGGCGGCTCGCGCATACGGAAGGGTCTTCGCCGCCATCTCGGCAACCGGGCGCAAGGCTCGCGGCGCACGCGTAGTTGACCTACTTATTGCGGCGACAGCGTGTGGCGCCGGTCTCCCGCTCTACACGCGCAACGTCGAGGAGTTTCGTGGGCTCGAGGGCCTCATCGAGGTCGTCTCAATCTGAATCTTCGATTTATGTGGACCCACATGGGCGGAAACGACCTCAGCTGCCCCCGCCGTGGTTGCCGGGGGCGTAATGCCGCCCAAATCAATAGTTCGGCCTATTCGCTTTCCCGAGCGCGTACTACGTCAGCCGCGAAATTAACAAAAACGACTCTTCCGAGTTGTCGGAAAAGTGATCGATCGTCTCCCGGTGATGACGAATGAGTTGGAGAATTGTCGAACTGCCTACGTTTCCAACGTCGAGCCAGACGGCCTTTGGCGGTGGCCCGAACAGGAATGCAAACTGGCGAAAGTCCGAGTCCTTGGAGACAATGACGAAATCGTTTTGTCCCGCGTAATCCCAAATTTGGCGATCCGTAGATTGAGCGAGATCAAGTTCCGCTACGTGCGCGGAGCCGGGAAACTCCTCTCGCAATAGAGGGATCAATTTTCGCGATGTTCTGATCCAGTAAGAACTTCACGCAGGGGTTGAGAGACGGCGCTCACGGTCCGCCGCGAACTTTAGAGCTGCAAGGACGTTGGCTTCTGTCAACTCTGGAAAGTCGGCGACTATCTCATCCACCGTCATTCCTGCCGCGAGATACTCGAGGACGTCGTACACCGTGACGCGGGTACCGGCAAACACTGGTTTGTCGCTTCGTACACCCGAGCGCACTTCAATTGAGGTCAACTCGCTCACATAAGGATTGTACTCCGGACCTCATTCATCGAGCGTTGGGGAGTTCCGAGGGCTCGAGGGCATCATCGAGGTCGTTTCAATCTGAAACTTCGATACGCAGTGGCGGCGACCCCTCCAACCAAGAGATACTCGACTCCGTGACGATCGAGTACTTCAATCAGTCGTAGCAGGTCGAGACGAGGACCGTCACTTATCGGAGTCACTGAGCGCAGCTCTCGACGCCCGAAGAGTATCTACTTCAAGCAGCCATTGCTCCACCGCCTCTTTTGAATCAATTCGACGACCGTCGACCAGGATTGTCACGTCATCATCCGAGGGACGCCCCGCCAGGCGCATACGCTCAGCCAACTCACCTACCGTCTTCGCGGTGCTCGTTGTCACCCCCCCATTCTAGAAAAACTCGAAGCGCGGCATGTCGAGTTCAAAACAACTCTGTCCGCCCGACCGGGCCACCAAATCGGGCATGTAAGTCCCAGAGTGACCTCACGTACCGATAACGAAGCGCGCCCTTTCGGTGCGGAGCATCTCATACGGTGACATCACCTTGACGCCGAGACCTACGCACGCGTTCGGTATCTTGATCTTCTTGACGGAGTTAGCGGCAACTTCGTGAGTGACGACGACAAATCCCCGCGCGTGCCCCTGCGCTACCAAGTAGTAGTCCGCGACTTGAAGAAACTGATTCACTGCACCCGGATCAAATCCGCCGCGAGCAGCCCAGTTGCTCGCGTCCGCGAGGCTCGCGAGATCGGCATTATCGGGCGCTACGAAGAACTCGGTCCCCCGACCCTTCGCCCAGTCAGCCAGTTCGTCGTCGCCACCCAGTAATTCGTCGCGAACCTTTTCTATGCTAAAGACCGTCCCACTCTGGTTTCCCGCGTCGAGCCAGTCCCAGAACGCTGGGCAGAAATCGCAGCCGTAGTGAAGATTCTTCGCCTGAATAAATATATTGGAGTCAAGTAGATAGGGCATTGCCCGCTCCGAGATGAGCTGCCAATTCGTTGAAGGTACTGACCCGCTTAAAACCCAACATCTTGAACGCGTCCCGGTGGAGCGTCTGCCCTTCCTGTGTGCTCTCAATGATCGCTCGAGCGAATCGTCTGCTAACCCGGAGTGGCTGGGTGTTATAAAAGTTGCCCCCGCTCCCTGAACGCGCCTCCATGAACGTGAGGACCCGTTCGAGTTCTTCCGCGTACGCCGCACGAAACTGTTCGAGTGTAAAGAACCCCGCATCGAATAGTCGGCGAAGCACCACGAGCGTGCTCACCTTGACCTCTCGAGCGAGACGCGAAAGTTGTTCGGTGAGATTATTGCGATTGACACGGAAGTCGCGTATCGATGCGACCGGCACGAGAAACTCGGCCGCGACTTCGTTGCACCAACGCTCCGTCTCATTCGCGACTTGGACACTCATGTCCACATCATCCACACCCGAATCTCCGAGGCCGATATGGACGAGTTCGTGCGCGAGTGTGAAGATCTGTGCCGCCTTCGTATCAACGCCGTTGATGAAAATCACCGGTGCCAACTCGTCGGCCAGTGCGAAGCCCCGAAACTCTCGCGGATCGAGTTTGCGATGCGTATTACTCCCGACGATGCCACTCACCATAACGAGCACACCGATACGATCAGCCGTGTCAATGAGACGACTCCGCGCCTCAGTCCAGTTCGAACCTCGCTCTGCGGGACCGAACGACAAGGCCTGACTCATCCGTGCCGACGCCTCCACAACGTTCATGCCGACGCGGAACGAGCCGACGAAGGGTATGGGTGATTCTCGATTCACTAGGGCGTAGTCGCGGTACCAGTCCTGGCGTTGCTGGCAGAGGTATACCGTCTCGAGTAGATCGGGGCTCGCGTGCCTCACCGGTTCGTCACCCATGGTTCGAAAGTCGGGCACGGGAAGCCTTTCCTCGGGCGGCTCAGCGAGGAACAGATAACCGATCGGGGCGTGCATCGAGTTCGCGAACTTCTCGAGCTGTTTGAGCGTGGGTTCCTTGCGACCCGATTCCCAGTCACTCAAGCTGGGAAACTTGGAGGCGACCTCGTCGAAGGGCACACCGGAACGCTCCCGCGCCCAGGCGAGGAGCGCGGGCGACACCGAAACGCGTACGCTCACCGGTGTCCCTCTGCGACAATCTGGACGCAGCGCAACACTGTTACGACGCGGCAACGACTGGGCACACCCCGATACTACGGGGGCGGTGTCTCATCGTCTTGGACGCCGGGCAGTTCCCTGAACAAAGCCCGTCACCAGCGGACCGGCGATGCACGATGCGCCCCTGACGAGTGACGAATCCGATCAACCTCAGCTGTCTTAGCTGGCGTCACTTGTCGCTCCTGGCGGTCAGGTGCGTCTGCTGAATGCGACTATGTCAACCACCGCCATCGCAGGTTCCGCGGGTTGCTACTCGTACCGGTTCTCTATGGGGTCGCGATTGAGTACGGTAGTTTCGGCGAGGGTATCCCCCATCGTCCAGTATTTCAAGCCATCGAGGTCGAAGTAGATGTAGTGCTTCCGGTAGAAGGCCCGTGAGTATCCGAACTCGCGTATTCCGGCTGCTGCCCGTAAGAAATCCTCGTAAGCCTCGGGTCTCCAATCTCGAATGGTGTACTCATGCGGCGGACCAGACTTCGCGGCCTGCCATCGACAGCAGTCTCTGTAGGACCGCATCCATGCCGCGAACTTACTGGACGTACTATCGACGTCCTGCTCGTCTTCGAATCCATCTCTTGTCGTGGAATCGAGTTTAGGGAAGCGTCACGTTTGCTTCGGCTCAGTCATGGATTCGAACTGTTGTGTTAAGTCCATGGGCGGGTAACAGTAAGAAAATCACGTACCGTTGCAGATGATGAAACGCGACAGTGCACCGACTACACCCACGCGATCGAAGTAAAGACATGGTGATTGACATCTCGTTCGACTTCAGAACCGACGCCATGGGCCGAGACCCCGATAAATACAGCCCGACGCTGAAGCGCTACCACCGGCTTCTATGGAGCAAGCCCCTACCCAGCGGCGTTCCTTTCGAACTTACCGACGCGCCGGGCCGTTATCTGCAGCACCGTTCGAACTTGGGAGAATTCTTCTTGACGAGTGACTCCGTGATCCAAACTTTCACGAGATTGAAGAAAACGGAAGCTCTTTCTGTTCAGATTCCCAAAGCGGAGAACGAGGCTTTCTTTTCCTTGGCCTACACCATCGGCGGCATGATTATTTTTCCAGGGAACCGAGTGGGTGGAATGAACACCATCAACGTCGACCGGGGCTTTAACACCGCGATCTGCGACCGGATCGATGTAACGCTCGAGTGCATCCGACGGTACTACGACCACGGGGAGAGCCCCCTCGCACCCACACTGGCGCGCCACGCCGACTTCTTCNNGGGGGAGCCCCCTCCAATCAACTCTGGCGCGCTACGCCGACTTCTTCGCCCTCTTCAACGACTTCAACGGCTATGTGAGTTTCTTCCTATTGGACGATCTATTTGACGACGATCTTGGTTTGAAATACTTCATGCCGTTCGACGACTTTCACACGTCCGCGTACCCCAAGGACCTTGTGACCTACAAGGAGTACCAGCGTCGCTCAATCGACTTCATTGAGGCCCGGAATCATCGAATCCAACAGCTCGACATTTGATTGCCGTCAACCAACACTGCTACCAATCATCCGGGCAACAGAATTGACAGCAATCGCGAGTGGGAACATTTGGTGTGCTGAAGTCAAAGGGGACAGAGCCATCTCGGCGCAACTGAGGGAGGGAGGCTGCCCTCACCGACCTCAATTGAGATGGCTAATGCCCCTCCAAACCGGGTGGACGCTGGCTTCCACCCTTTCAAGGTGGCAGCACGGGTTCGAATCCCGTTGGGGGTGCGGATTGGGGTGGGTACGAAACTGTGCGCAATACCGCTTTGCGCTGCTCATCTCACCTTTCTGTCGAGTTGAG
>PLRK01000101.1 GCA_003163875.1 Acidimicrobiaceae bacterium
TTCGCGTTCTGCGCGAGGATCTCGAACTCGTTCCTGTCGAGTATCCGACCACGCGTCTCGTGGGTGCGAGCGCGAGTGATCGGGCAAGAGATATCAACGCCGCACTCACCAATCCAGATATCAAAGCCCTCATGGCGGTGATCGGTGGATCCGACCAGATCACAGTTTTGCCGTACCTCGACCCAGAGATCATACGAGCGAGTCCAAAGGCGTTCTTTGGTTACTCCGATAACACGAACCTGCTCAATTATTTGTGGAGTTTGGGCATCGCGAGCTACCACGGAGGTTCGACTTTGGTCCACTTGGCGCGCGCCGGTGGCGTTCATCCTCTTTTTCTTTCGTCACTGCGCCACGCGCTCTTTGATCACGGAGAAGTCGAGATCGCGCCGGTTGACGCCTTCACCGATCTACAGCCACGTTGGGAAGATTCTTCGACGCTTGAAAGTCCGCTTCCAACGACGCCCGAGCCGGGTTGGCATTGGCATAACGCGACGAACGTCGTGACGGGACCGTCGTGGGGTGGAAACCTTGAGATCCTTTCTTGGAACCTCGCGGCAAATCGTTGGATTGGACCCAATTCGTCCTACGAGGGCTGCGTGCTTCTGCTCGAGACCTCCGAAGAGATGCCCTCGGCGAGCGACGTCTTTCGAATGTTGCGCAATATGGGCGAGCGCGGTCTTCTCGAGCAGTTTCCTGCCGTGGTGGTCGCCAAGCCCAAGTCGTGGCATACGCACGCGCCACTTGACGAAGATGAGCGCGCGTTGTTTCGTGCAGAACAAGAAGAGGCGGTGATGGCGGCGATGAGCACGTACAACCCTTCGGCGGTCGTGGTCGTAGGACCGGACTTCGGTCACACCGATCCCCAGTACGTCCTTCCCTACGGAGGGCTCGTCACGGTGGACGGTCCGAACGAGCGACTTGTCGCGCACTACTAAAGAATCGATAACTCGTTAGACCGTAATTTCGTGGTCGCTTTCGTCGAAGAGCTTCGTCTCTTGGCGAAATTTGAAGGTGAAGTCGGGCCAAATGGTCGTGTTTTTCCCTTGTTCATTCAAGTACCAACTGGCGCAGCCGGTGCCCCAGACGGTACCCGGCAGTTTTTCTTGAAGTTCCTTCGTCCACTTTTGCGCGGCTTGTGCGCTCGGTTCGATGCGGGCACCGCGCAGGAGTGCGAACTTGATTGCCTTGACTATGTAATGAAGCTGGCTCTCGTGCATGAAGATGATTGACGAATGTCCGAGCGCAGTATTCGGGCCTCCCAACATGAAGAAGTTGGGGAAGTTAGGGAACATCGTGCCCTTGTAGTTGGCCGCTTCACCGCGAAAGGCCTCGCCTAGTTGCTCGCCGTTCACGCCGTGTACCTTTTGACCGATTGGATTGTCCGTGACGTAAAAGCCGGTCGCGGCGATGATCACGTCGAGTTCATGGAGCGTGTCGTCCTTTGTTCGGATACCGTGGGGCTCGATGCGCTCGATGGCGTCGGTAATGAGTGTGACGTTGTCGCGATTAAAAGCTGGGTAGTAGTCGTTGCTTATGAGCACACGTTTACAGCCCAGACGGTAAGAGGGTGTCAGTCGCTCACGAAGATTCGGATCCTCGATCTGTCGCGCGAGGTGGTCGCGTGACATCTGCTCACCTTTGGTCATGCGCTGCGGATTCTTCACGAATCCCAGGACGAGGAGTTCACGCTGCCAGTACCCGAGCGCGCGTACTAGTCGTTGGGCGAGGGGCAGCGTCTTGAACAGTCGCATGGATCGACGCCTCACGTCGTGGCCGAGGTGGGGCATAACCCACGACGGCGTGCGTTGAAAGACGGCAAGTGATCCAACGATGGGCGCGATTTGGGGGACTACTTGGATGGCGCTGGCGCCGGTGCCAATCACCCCGACGCGTTTGCCCGTCAGGTCAAGCGAATGATCCCACTTCGCCGTGTGCATGATTGGACCCGTGAACGTACCGATCCCCTCAATGTCGGGCATCCGAGGTTCGGCCAGTCCACCCGCAGCGATGACCACGGTGCGCGCTTGGAACTCTCCTTCACTCGTGGTGAGATGCCAGAGATTTGTCGAGACATCGAACGAGATATCGGTGACGTCGTGATTGAACTTGATGAGACCGCGAAGGTTGTGCGTGGTCGCGACGTCGTGCAGATACGCCAAGATTTCGGGTTGGTAACTGTAGGTATTGCTCCAACGGGGGTTGGGTGCGAAAGAAAAGGAATACAGGTTGCTCGAGACGTCGCAACGACAGCCGGGATACGTATTGTCGCGCCACGTCCCACCGATGTCGTCCGCGCGCTCGAAGAGCGCAAAGTTCCCGACCCCCGCCGCCTTCAGCCGGATAGCCGTGCCAAGACCTCCGAAACCGGAACCAATGACCGCGACGTTGAGTACCACACGCCAACGCTACACACGCGACGGCAGGCTCGACCAACGGCCGGTAGCGTGACTCGCGTGAGTATCCGCCTGCGCCTTCGTCGACGACTCGGCGCCTGGATTCGACGAACCCGCGCCTACGCCAACGAAGTCGCCACTGTGGGCCCTGACGAGGACTACGCTCGTCGTTTTTATTACTTCGGGGCGCGCGCCGCGCTGCTCGCCCCTCAAGGCGTGATCTACAACGAGCGTTACCTCTCCATTGGCGACG
>PLRK01000002.1:0-16751 GCA_003163875.1 Acidimicrobiaceae bacterium
CTCTCGGGCGAGTACTCGTAGAAGAACTCGGTCGACGGCGACATCGACTCGAGGGTCCGACAGAACGCCGCGGCGTCCGTCGCGATCTTTTGGATGCCGGCCTTGTCGAGACCGAAGACGACTCGTCGCTGCAGGGTCGAGACCGAGTTGTAGAAGTGGATGATGGCGCGGCGCGCCCCGATGACCGATTCGTAGGTCCGGCGGATCAGGTCCTCGCGGCACTGCGTGAGGACCTGGATCGTGACGTCCTCGGGGATCAGGTCGTTTTCGATGATGTGCCGTACGAAGTCGAAATCGGGCTGGGAGGCGGACGGAAATCCGACTTCTATCTCCTTGAATCCCATTTCTATGAGTTGCGTGAACATCACGTTCTTGCGCTCCAGGTCCATTGGATCGATCAGGGCCTGGTTACCGTCGCGAAGATCGACGCTGCACCAACGAGGCGCCTTGGTCAGTCGGCGGTCGGGCCAGGTGCGGTCGGGTAGGTCGACCGGCACCGTCGCAACGTATTTGGCGTGGGCCATGGGGCTGGGCTGCTGATTGTCCTTCACCTGGTTAATCCTCTCCGTCGCGGTCGAACGAGAAACAAAAAACCCCCGCCAAACGCGGGGGTGACGGGCGAGAACGAACTCGCCCTATCGAAGAAGTAGCTCGCTTTGGCAGATGTTCACGTCCCCACTGTAACGCTTTTTTACGCCGTGTTCAATGTTTTTGGCAACTAACCTATGCTCCGTGGGCGCACTCAAAGTACTCAAGAGATTCGCAATCCTTTCTGTCCTTGCCTCCGTGGTCGCGAGCGTCATCGCAACGCTGAAGCAAAACAAGTCAACAGCACCGACGTCCTTCGAAGAGTGGCCCGACGTTCCCCACAATCCTGAGGCCTAACTCACAACACCAGTCTCGTTAAGGAGAAATCATGGCTGCAATGGAGTATCGCCGACTCGGTCGCTCGGGACTGCGCGTCAGTGTGCTGTCATTTGGAAGTTGGGTCACCTTTGCCAATACCGACCAACTCGCCAACGCCCAGCAAGCAGCAGAGTGTTTGAGCGCCGCCAAAGACGCTGGCGTCAATTTCTTCGACAATGCGGAGGGTTACTCCGCGGGTGAATCCGAGCGGGTGATGGGCGCCGCATTCCGCGAACTTGGTTGGAAGCGTCACGAGTACGTGGTCTCCACCAAGTTGTTCTGGGGGCTCTACGACGTGCCCAACATGAAAAACACCCTCAATCGCAAGTACCTCTCGCAAGCGATTGACGGCTCACTCGAACGATTCGGACTGGACTTCGTCGACCTGGTTTTCTGTCACCGTCCCGACGCGAGGACGCCGATCGAAGAAACGGTGTGGGCCATGAGTGACATGATCAGTCAAGGCAAAGCGCTCTATTGGGGCACGTCGGAGTGGAGCGCCGACGAGATCAGAGCCGCCTATGACATCGCTGATCGCCACAACCTACATAAGCCGCTCATGGAGCAGCCGCAATACAACATCTTCTGGCGCGATCGAGTGGAAAAGGAGTACAAGCGTCTCTATGAAGACATTGGTCTCGGTACCACGATTTGGTCGCCGCTTTCTTCGGGTCTTTTGACCGGCAAATACATGAACGGCATCCCAGAGGGGTCGCGGGCGACGCTCCCGGGCTATGAATGGCTGAAGGGAATGCTGACCGATGTAGGACGAAACAAGAAGGTCGGCGAACTCAAAGTCATCGCTGACGAACTGGGCATCACCCTTACGCAGTTGGCCCTCGCCTGGTGCGTGAAAAACCCTCACGTATCGACGGTCATCACGGGCGCATCCTCCGCCGCGCAAGTTCGTGAGAACATGACGGCCCTTGACGCGGTGCCCTTGCTGACCAAGGAGGTCATGGAACGCATCGACCTCATCAGTCTCTTCTAAATCTCTTCGTACACTTCACCAAATCTTCGAAGTATGTAGGATCTGCTGCTCGAAGTGTGTGAGACCCACGACGCATTCATTGACATCGCTCGACCGAAGATCACGGAGTGAGCAGGACCCTTCCGAAGGCTTGACGACTCTCAATGTAGGCGTGCGCGTCGGCCGCATCTTTCAGATCAAAGACGCGATCGATAACGACGCGCAACTCACCTCGCGCAATCAAGTCCAAATGATTGGCGATCATGGCGTGCACGCGTGGATTCAAAAACAGCTCGGCACCCATGAAGTAACCCGAGAGCGTCTGGTTGTTGCCACGCATATTGGAAATGTCGACCTTCTCGGCCGACGAGCGACCGGCGTCACCAACGGTGACACATCGGCCGCGGTACGCGAGGACGTTGATACTCCCCTGCAACGTGGCCCCACCAACCGAGTCAACGACGACGTCAATGCCGCGGCCATCGGTCAAACGACGTGCTTCGGCGACGAAGTCAGTTGCGACATAGTTGATTCCTTCGTCCAGACCAAGCGCCTTTAGACGTTCAAGCTTCGCGTCACTCGACGCCGTCGCAAAGACGCGAGCTCCCGCGCGCTTGGCCATTTGGATCGCCGCGATACCAACACCGCCCGCACCCGCATGGATCAGAGCCGTTTCGCCCGCCGCGAGGTGACCAAACTCGAACAGACAGTCGTCAGCGGTACCAAAGGGCACCGGTACACACGCCGCATCTTCCATCAATACAGCGTCTGGCACTTTCCAAGTGAAAGCCTCGCCGGCGGCTCGTAATTCGGCATGTGAACCATCGATCCCGGTCGTGACAACTCGATCACCGACCGCAAATTGAGTCACGTTGTCGCCAACCGCAGTCACCACGCCCGAGCATTGGTAGCCGACAATATGTGGCACATTGTTCATCGCCCCGCGAAGGCGATTGAGCGTGTCACCACCCTCGATGCTGACAAAGGCGACCTTCAAAAGGACGTCACCGGGTCCAAATTCCGGGTCAGGAACCTCCTCGTAGCGAAAGACGCTCGGTTGTCCCGTCTCGTAATACACCGCTGCTTTCATAACGCCCCCCGTTGAAGTTATCTCCACGTTCTAGCGGCATGCCGTCTCAGCAGGGCACGTCTGACAAATCACTCTTCGAAATCAACGAAGTGTGATGAGGTGAATGTCCTGGATTCCGTCGTTGTCGCGCAGTGCGTCGATTACCTCGATGGGCGTGGGCGTGTTTGTCGACAAAACCATCAGCGCAGTCTTCGTCTTCGGGTCGGGACCGACAGCCATTGAGACGATGGAAATCTTTGCCTCGCCAAGCGCGAGTCCTACCATACCAATCATACCCGGTCGGTCGTCATTGTGCACGACGAGCATCGACGCCGCTGGGGGGATCTCGACGCTATGTCCATCGACACTGACGATCCTCGTCTCCAGGCGGGTGCCAATCGTCATCAACGTTCCAGAGACCGCATGCTCGCCAGATCGCACCGTAATCAAATTCACGTATTCGGGCGAATCGACAATGGCCGTTTCACCGTAGGTGAGATTGTGTTCGGAGGCGAGTTGTGGCGCATTGACGAAGGACACGCCGTCGTGGCCTGTCGCTACGAGCAACCCCTTCAACGCGCAGAGCGTCAATATCTTGGTGCCTGAGCCTGCGAGTTCACCTTGGTACGTCACGTCCATGTCTGCAGGTTTGCCGTCGAGCAATCCTCCGATGAAGCGACCGAGCACTTCGGCGAGGCCCATGAAAGGACGCACGATGTTGCTCACTTCGCCCGCGGCCACATTGACGGCGAAGGGCACGAAGTCGCCCGCGAGAGCGAGCTGGACTTGCTCGGCGATCGTGACGCCGGCCTTGTCCTGGGCTTCGGCGGTCGACGCACCGAGATGAGGAACGACAACGACAGACGAAAGCTCGAAAAGAGGCGACTCGGTGGTGGGCTCTTTCTCAAACACGTCGAGTGCCGCACCCTGCACGTGACCACTCACGATTGCTGCGGCGAGGTCTGCTTCGTTCACGATGCCGCCGCGGGCGACGTTAATGATGCGTACACCTCTCTTTGTCTTCAGCAACGACTCGGCGTTGAGGAGATTCGTCGTCTCTTTGTTTTTTGGTAGGTGAATGGTGATGAAATCGCTCTGGGCCAGAAGACCATCGAGGTCCATGAGTTCAATACCCATGTGACGTGCGCGTTGTTCTGAGATATAGGGGTCGTAAGCAACGATGCGCATGCCAAAGGCCATCGCTCGCTGGGCGACGAGCGCGCCAATCTTTCCAAGCCCAATGACGCCCAACGTCTTTCCGTGAAGTTCAACGCCCTCCCATTTACTCCGTTCCCACTTACCGTTCTTGAGTGCTGAATGCGCTTGAGGGATATTGCGAGCTTGGGCGAGGAGCAGCGCCATAGTTTGTTCAGCCGCCGACAAGATGTTCGATACTGGCGCGTTGACGACCATCACTCCTAATTCGGTCGCCTTGGCAACATCGACATTGTCAAGTCCAATGCCTGCACGACCTACGACGATAAGGTCCTTCGCCGCTTCAAGCGTCGGGGCGTCGACTTGCGTCGCCGAACGGATGATGAGCGCGTGGGCACCCTGGACTACCTCTAGGAGTTCAGCAGGCGACAAACCAAGCCGTATGTCTACTTCATGACCTGCGTTGCGCAATTCTTGCAAGCCAGAATCGGCAATCTCTTCTGTCACCAGTACACGAGCCACGTCGAAACCTTTCGCTAAGTGCCTCAAGCCTAAATCAAATGGACGAAACCTATCCGGCCGAGACAAATCCAGCGAAGCGCTCGAGACCTTCCTTCAAGTCATCGTCGCCCAAGGCGTAACTCAAACGGAAATATCCAGGCGTGCCAAAGGCTTCGCCGGGCACGACCGCGATTTTGATCGTTTCAAGAAGAATCTCAGCAAGTTCGCTCGAACTCGTCGCGACCTTGCCTCCGAGCGAGCGACCTAAAAGCCCTTGGACGTTGGGATAACAATAGAAGGCGCCCTCGGGTTCGGCGCAGTTGACGCCCTCAATCGAGTTCAGCATCATCGTCATCGTTTTGCGTCGACGATCGAAGGCGCTGCGCATCATGGCGACCGCTTCAAGGTCACCGGTCAGCGCCGCGACAGCCGCACGTTGAGAGATGTTCGAGATGTTCGACGTCGTTTGGCTCTGATAGTTAATTGCCGCGTTCATCACGTCGGGGGCGCCGATCATCCAGCCAATGCGCCAGCCGGTCATGGCGTAGGTCTTCGCGACGCCATTGACGACGATGAAACGGTCGCCAATTTCTGGAGCGACGACCGGGAGCGAGACACTCTGTGCGTCACCGTAGACGAGGTGCTCGTAGATTTCATCGCACATCACCCAAATGTCGTGCTCCGCCGCCCAACGACCGATCGCCGCGACGTCGTCGGGACGTACGACCGCGCCAGTGGGATTCGATGGCGAAACGAAGACGAGCAGTTTGGTCTTGGAAGTTCGGGCTTTTTCAAGTTCGTCGACGCTGACTCGAAATCCGTCCTCTTCACGGGTCATCACCGCCACGGGAACGCCGCCAGCCAGATAGACCGCCTCGGGATAAGTCGTCCAATAGGGCGCAGGGATGAGGACCTCGTCTCCGGGATTGAGCGTCGTCATAAACGTCGTCGCCACGGCATGCTTTCCCCCGTTGGTGACGAGCACTTGATGCGCGCCGATGGATAGGCCAGAATCTCGCTTCGACTTTTCGACGATCGCGTCGCGTAAGTCGGCCAAACCCGCGGTGGGCGTGTACTTGTAGTTACTTGGTTCGTGGCACGCCTTCACCGCCGCTTCGACGATGTGCTCCGGGGTGGGAAAATCTGGCTCGCCCGCTCCATAACCAATCACCGGTTCACCAGCGGCTTTTAGGGCCTTCGCCTTCGCGTCGACGGCAAGCGTTGCGCTCGGGGCGAGACCCGCCAGCAAGTCACTTACTCTCGAATTCATGCGTACCCCGATCTATTCCCTAGAGTGAATCTTATGACTTCCCCCGACGACCTTCGAATTCCAACCGATCTCCTACCTCGCGACGGCCGCTTTGGCTCAGGCCCTTCCAAGGTTCGTAGCGAACAGTTGGACGCATTGATGCATGACGCTTCAACGTATCTCGGCACGTCGCATCGCCAAGCCACCGTCCGCAACAAGGTCGGTGAGGTTCGCGATGGACTGCAGTCCCTCTTCAAGCTTCCCGACGGCTATGAAGTGCTGCTCGGCAATGGTGGCACCACGTGTTTCTGGGACGCCGCGACCTTTCACTTAGTCAGCGAACAATCCCAGCACCTCAGCTTTGGCGAATTCTCCTCGAAGTTCGCGAGTGCGGTGAAAGAAGCGCCGCACCTCAAAGATCCCCAAGTGATCAAGAGTGATGTCGGTACGCATCCCACCGCCGTCACCGACGAGTCCGTCGATCTCTACGCCCTAACGCATAACGAGACCTCCACAGGCGTCATGATGAACATCGAGCGACCCAAGGGTTCGACAGGTCTAGTCGCCGTTGACGCCACCTCGGGCGCAGGCGGACTACCGGTCGACCCGACGCAATTCGACTGCTACTACTTCGCCCCGCAGAAGTCATTTGCGAGCGATGGCGGGCTTTGGCTCGCGTTGTGTTCGCCCGCCGCCATTGAGCGTATCGAGACACTCGCGGCATCAGGTCGTTGGACGCCTGCGTTCTTTGACCTAAAAATTGCGTTGGATAACTCGCGACTTAACCAGACGTACAACACACCGGCCCTCGCAACGATTCATCTGCTCGCAAGCCAGATCAAGTGGTTCAATGATAACGGAGGACTCGCATTTTCGGCTGGTCGCTCGTCCAAGTCCGCAGAAATCCTTTACTCCTGGGCGGAAGCATCGGGTTTCGCCACACCCTTCGTCGCAAATCCGGCGGAACGCAGCAAGGTCGTTGGCACGATTGACTTCAATGACGACATCGACGCCAATGTCATCGCCAAGGTGCTTCGAGCCAATGGCGTCGTTGATACTGATCCTTACCGCAAGCTGGGACGCAACCAACTTCGCATCGCGATGTTCCCGAGCATTGACCCTGAGGACGTTGCCTCACTGTGTGCTTGCATCAATTGGATCGTGGGCAACCTTTAAGTCTTCGTCGTTACGATGAAGTGATGTCGCTGCCAGCCGTGTCTCGTTGAGCCGCGTCCTCGTCACGGGTGCGACAGGCTACGTCGGAGGACGACTCGTTCCACGCTTGTTGGCACAAGGTCATTTTGTTCGCTGCCTCGTTCGCACCCCGAGCAAACTCAACGAGGTCGAGTGGCGCAACGACGTCGAACTCGTGGTTGGTTCAATCGAAGACCCCCTCGACGACGCGATGACGGACATCGACGTCGCGGTCTATCTCGTCCACGGTATTGGCGAAGGAAGTGGCTGGGTAATGAAGGAGCAACGCGACGCCGACAACTTTCGTCGCGCCGCCGAAACAGCCAACGTCCAACGAATCATCTACCTCGGCGGTATGGGCGCAGAAAGCACTGCGCTGAGTGATCATTTGTCGAGTCGACACCAAGTGGGTCGCACGCTCAGTGACGGACCCACTCCGGTCTGTGAATTGCGAGCGGCGGTCATCATTGGTTCGGGCTCAGCGAGTTTCGAGATGCTTCGTTATCTCGTTGACGTGTTGCCAGTGATGGTGACCCCGAAATGGGTCTCGACCAAATCCCAACCCGTTGCGATTTCGGACGTCCTCACGTACCTCGTCAAGGTCATCGAGTCGACGACTCCCTTCGACGGCATTTACGAAATCGGGGGTCCCGACGTCGTCTCCTACGCACAATTGATGGGCCTCTACGCTGAGGTGGCGGGGCTGCGCCGGCGCCGACTTATCCCGGTGCCGTTGCTTTCCCCTCGTCTGTCGAGCCACTGGGTCGGTGTCGTTACTCCGGTACCCGCATCGCTCGCTCGCCCCCTGGTCGACAGTCTCGTGAATGAAGTCATCGTGCGCGATACCAAGACCGTGGACGAACTCGGCGCGCCGCAACAATCCTTGCGCGACGCCATCACCTTGGCGCTGTCGAGGACCAAGCGGGACGAGGTACCCACTTCGTTCAAGGACGCGGACCTCGAGACATTTCACCCGTACGTGACCGACCCCTCCTGGAGCGGTGGCAAGGAGTTCTCCGACGCGCGCGAACGCACATCGAGTGCATCCTCAAGCGCTCTGTACGATGCCGTGACGAGCCTCGGCGGCGCTAAGGGATGGCACCATGGTGAATGGCTCTGGCGCGTGCGTGGTCTGCTCGACATCATCTGGGGAGGACCAGGCCTTCGAAGGGGGCGGCGAAGCCCAACTGATCTGCGCGTTGGTGACTATGTGGACTTCTGGCGCGTCGTCGCGCTCGAACCACAACGTTTCGTGAAGCTTCGAGCGGAGATGCTGATGCCCGGAGAAGCCACCCTGGAATGGCGCGTCCAATCCACGCCTCACGGCTCCTCGATTCGCCAGTGTGCCCGCTTTAAGCCTCGCGGACTTCTCGGTCGGGCCTACTGGTATTCAATCGCGCCGTTTCACGCCGTGGTGTTCGCCGGGCTCCTACGCGGGGTAGTCGAAGACGCCGAACTCCATTAGTCGGTGTCGCCACCGGAAATCTCTGAGACCTTCTGCTTGCCCGCCGACACGAAGGGCATCATTGCGCGCAACTTCTTACCAATGTCCTCGATGGGATGCTTCTTTCCTGCGTCGCGCAATTCGCGGTAACGGGGACGCCCAATCTCGTTCTCTAAAATCCATTCCGCCGCGAACGTCCCGTCTTGAATCTCAGTGAGTACCTTCTTCATCTCCGCCTTCACCTCGTCGGTGATGATCCGAGGTCCACGAGTGAGGTCACCGTACTCTGCGGTGTCAGACACGCTGAAACGCATACCAGTGATGCCTTCTTCGTACATCAAATCGACGATCAGTTTGAGTTCGTGAAGGCATTCGAAGTACGCACTCTCCGCCTGGTAACCGGCTTCAACGAGCGTCTCGTAACCCGCGCGTACCAGTGCCGAGACACCACCGCACAGAACGGCTTGCTCACCAAAGAGGTCCGTTTCGGTCTCTTCGGTGAACGTGGTCTCAAGGACGCCGGCGCGCGTGGCCCCGATGCCGTGCGCGTACGCGAGTGCGATGTCGTGGGCGTGACCGGTCGCATCTTGGTGCACCGCGACAAGCGCTGGCACGCCACCCCCTTCGAGGTACGTGCGACGTACGAGATGCCCGGGCCCCTTGGGTGCGACCATCGCGACGTCCACGTTCGTGGGCGGATTGATCAGGTTGAAGCGAATGTTGAAGCCGTGGGCGAAGAGTAAGCATTTGCCCGCTGTGAGGTGCGGGGCAACGTCGGCGTCGTAGGTCTTCTTTTGCTCGGTGTCGGGTACGAGCACCATGATGATGTCCGCTTCGGCGCAGGCGTCAGCAATCGAGAGCACGCGAAGACCCGCATCTTCGGCTTTTTGCACAGAGCTCGATTCGTGACGAAGTCCAACGCGCACGTCATAACCGCTGTCGTGCAGATTCAACGCGTGGGCGTGTCCTTGTGATCCGTAGCCCAGAATTGCGATCTTCTTGGACTTCAAGAGATCAGGTTGGGCGTCGGCTTCGTAATACATCTTGGTCATGGTTCAACACTCTCTATTAGTTACTTAGGCCGAAGCCGTCTTACCGAGTCTAGGTAATGCGACGCGACCAGTCCGATGCAGCTCCACCTCGGCGAATGCCTCGAGAGCCTTTTCCAGGTCGTCGCATCCTCCCGGCGTTGCCGCGAGCATCACCGTCACCGATTTCGCGTCGACGTCGACAATCGCGGCACCCGCTTCGGCGATGATGTCGAGCAGAGACGTTCGATTGTCAACGTCAGTTTGAATCGTTGCCAACAACAGCTCGCGCTCGAGAGCGTCCTTGGGCGAAATATCTGTTATCGCGACGACGTTCACGAGTTTGTCGAGTTGCCCGACGATTTGCTCGAGCGGTGCCGATTCGGCATCGACGACGATCGTCACGCGAGAAAATCGGGCATTACTCTCCGCGGGTGCGACCGCGAGCGAGTAGATGTTAAATCCTCGTCGAGCGAAGAGGCCCGCGATGCGCGCGAGTACGCCAGCCTTGTTCTCCACCAACACCGAGAGGATGTGGTGACGAACGGGCGTATGGTCGAGCACGCCGAGATACGGTTCTGGCGGGGTCACTTCACACCTCCTCGCTGCGAAGGATGCACGACGATGTCGTCATTGCTCGCGCCCGCGGCGACCATTGGAAATACCTTCTCGGATGAATCCGTGCGAAAGTCGATGACGACCGGCACGTCGTTGATTGCGTTCGCTTGGTCAATTACGTCGCGCATCTCCTTCAAATTCGTCGCACGTAGCCCTACGCAACCCATCGCTTCAGCCCACTTCACGTAGTCGGGCAAATCTGCGGAGAGATACACCTCGGAATAGCGCTCGTCGTAGAACATCTCTTGCCACTGTCGCACCATGCCCAGGTAGGCGTTGTTGAGGATCGCGACCTTGATCGGAATACCTTCTGCGCGCGCGGTGACCAATTCCTGCGCGGTCATTTGGAAGCACCCATCGCCGTCGATGCACCACACCGTGCGATCGGGACGTCCCACCTTGGCGCCAATCGCTGCAGGAACCCCGAAGCCCATCGTGCCCGCACCACCGGAGTTGATCCAGGTTCCTGGTTCTTCGAACTTCCAGAACTGCGACGCCCACATCTGGTGTTGACCAACGCCCGAGGTGACGATGGTTCCAGGATCGGCGTTCTTCGCGATCGCCTCGATGACGTGTTGGGGACGAAGGGGTCCATCGGCTAGTGGCTCGTCGTAGACGAGTGGATACTGCTCTTGCCAGATGCGAATCTCCTTCCACCAGACGTCGAGATTCTGTGGCGCCGCGGACGCGGCGTCGAAGGCACGCAACGCAGCAGCGACGTTGCTCTGTATCGCGACGTCCGCGATGCGAACTTTGTTGAATTCGGCCTTGTCGATGTCGACGTGGATCACTTTGGCACTCGGCGCGAACGCCGGGATCTTTCCCGTGACTCGATCGTCAAAGCGTGCACCAAGCGAGATCAGTAGGTCGGAACGCTGAATGGCGGTGACGGCGCTGTACATGCCGTGCATACCGGGCATGCCGAGATGTTGCTCGTGCGAGTCGGGGAACGCGCCACGCGCCATGAGCGTCGTCACAACCGGAATCCGCGTTCGCTCCGCGAACGCGAGCAACTCACGTGACGCGCGCGACTTCAACGTCCCTCCGCCCACGTAGAGCACCGGACGCTCTGATTGACTAATCAATTGCACGGCACGCGCGACGGCGTCCTCATCAAGTACTACCTCGGGTCGGTACCCGGGAAGGTCATACTCTTCGACGGTGCTCGGGTACCACCAGTCCATCATCGACTGCGTGAGATCCTTTGGCACGTCGATCAAGACCGGTCCCGGTCGACCCGTCGTGGCGAGATGAAATGCCGCGGCGACTGCGCGCGGGATCTCCTGGGCCGATTTGACGAGGAAATTGTGCTTCGTGATGCCCATGGTGATGCCGGTAATGTCACACTCTTGGAAAGCGTCGGTGCCGATTGACGCCGACGCCACCTGTCCGGTGATGACGACGAGAGGCGTCGAGTCCATATGCGCATTGCCAATCGGCGTGACAATGTTGGTTGCCCCCGGACCGCTCGTGACCATGGCGACGCCGGGTCGACCGGTGGCGAGGGCGTACCCCTCAGCCATGTGGCCCGCTCCCTGCTCGTGTCGAACCAGAATGTGTCGAATCGTCGAATCAATCAGCGGGTCATAGACGGGCAGAATCGCGCCGCCGGGCAGCCCGAAAATGGTTTCGACCCCCTGTTGCTCCAGACTCTTGATGAGTGCTTGGGCTCCTGTTATTTGCACGATGATCCTTTGTTCTTAGGAATAAAAAAAGACCTCCCGTACTTGGGAGGCCTCCGGTATACGTCTGAGCGTGACTACCGGCGCCAGGCGCCTACTACTACTAAAGGAAGAATGTTCTGGAACGTCACCCCTCCATCTAAGCACACCACGCCACGTGAAGGCAAGAGCATTAGAAGTCGATCAACGACGTCGATTGGCGTTGCAAGGCACTCGCCCACGACCGGCCTTAGCGGCGCGCCTGTAATTGCTCGATGACCGACTTGCCATTCGCCTGTCCCTTGGTCGCCTTCATGACCTGGCCAATGAAGAACTGTGCCAGCTTCTCGTCACCTTCGCGATAGCGCATCCATTCGTCGGGGAACTGTTCAATCAACGCCGCGACCGTTCCTGCGAGCGACTCCGACGAAAGTCGCTCAAAGCCAAGGGTCGCCGCAATCTCTTTCGGATCCCCACCGTGCGCGAGGAGTTCGCTGAGGACAGTTTTCGCCTGCGTCGCGGAGAGTTCGCCACTTTGCTCCATGAGCAAAGTCGAACAATACCCGTTCGTTGTCATTCGATCGAGATTCTCAATGCCGGCTGCGAGTTCGTTCGCCGCGCGGGCGAGGGCGAGCGCGGGTTCAACCCCCGCATCAATCGCAGCGTGGACGTAGGGCTCGAGGTGGAGATCGATCACGACCTCCACGGCGTCGAGCTGCGCCTCATTGGACGCAATCAACCGCGATGACAAGGTCGCCCTACGTTCGGCGGGCATCGGGGGGAGTTGGTCGCGTACGCGCTGCTGCCACGCATCATCGGGCGCCAAATCGACGAGGTCGGGCTCGCGGAAGTAGCGATAGTCCTCGGCTTCCTCTTTCGTTCGCATGGTAGAGGTTTCGCCAAGGTTCTCATCCCAGTGCCGAGTCTCCTGACGAACGACGCCGCCTTCTTCGATGAGTTCAATCTGACGACGTGCCTCGAATTCAATGGAGCGCACCAAACTGCGCAATGAGTTCAGGTTCTTTATCTCGCAGCGCGTCCCGAACGGCTCACCCGACTTGCGCACCGAGACGTTCGCGTCAATGCGCATAGAACCTTCTTCCATGCGACCGTCTGAAGCCCCGGTCGCGATGAGGATCCCGCGCAACTCTGAAGCGTAGGCGCGGGCTTGAGACGCGGAACGTATATCGGGACCCGAGACAATCTCCACCAACGGCACGCCTGAGCGGTTGTAGTCCACCAAGGATCGATCGGCGCCGTGGATTCTTCCGCTGCCACCAAGATGCGTCGACTTACCCGTGTCTTCTTCGAGGTGCGCGCGCTCGATTGTGACGCGACTTCCGTCGGGCAAGTCAAGATACCCACCTTTGTTGATTGGCAGGTCGTACTGACTTATCTGGAAGTCCTTGGGCATGTCGGGATAGAAGTAGTTCTTGCGATGAAACGTCGAAGGGGCGATCGTGCAGTGAAGCGCCATCCCGATCGCCATCGCGAGTTCGACCGCACGCTCATTGAGCACCGGTAGCGAACCCGGCAGGCCCAGACACACCGGGCAAACATTCGTGTTGGGTTCTGATCCAAAGTGGTTCGCGCATCCACAGAACATCTTGGTCGTGGTCTTCAATTCGGTGTGAACTTCGAGTCCCACGACCATCTCCCAGTCGCCCGGCAGCGTCATGAGTGTCCCTCGGCGATTTCGAGTACGCGCGCTGCAGCGAAGAGCCGAGCTTCGCTACGCGCTGGTCCAAGTAACTGCACGGCGGTGGGAAGCCCCGCCTCGCCGGTGCCGAATGGCACTGACACGGCCGCTTCTCCTGACAGGTTGGTCGGAATAGTGAAGATGTCCGACAAATACATCGCCATGGGGTCGCTCACCTTGGAGCCGAGTTTAAAGGCGACCGAAGGCGTCGTTGCCCCGAGCAAGAGGTCCACGTCGCGGTACGCGCGCGCGAACGCGTCGATCATCAAAGTGCGAACTTTGAGTGCCTGTCCGTAGTACGCGTCGAAGTAGCCCGCCGACAGCGCGTAGGTACCAAGCATGATGCGCCGCTTGACCTCATCACCGAAGCCCGCCGTCCGCGTTGCTTCATTCATCGCCGTGACGTCATCGGCATCAACACGAAGTCCGTAGCGCACACCGTCGTAGCGCGCGAGGTTACTCGACGCCTCTGCGGGCGCGAGGATGTAGTACGCGCTGAGCCCTAAACGAAACTCCGGGATCGACATCTCGACAATCGTCGCACCCGCGTCACGCAACACCTGCGCCGCGCGTTCGACGGCTTCAACGACCTCATTGTCCGCTCCGTCAACGAGGTCGCGCACGAGTCCAATTCGCTTGCCCGCGACGCCGTCGTTGACGTGAGCAGCGAGCGACGGTGCGGGTTCGTGAAGCGAGGTCGAGTCCATCTCGTCGTATCCCGCGATGACTTCGAGCACGATCGCCGCGTCCGTTACGTTCTTCGCGAATGGACCGATCTGATCGAGCGAACTCGCGAACGCAATGAGCCCGTATCGTGACACCAGACCGTAGGTGGGTTTGACACCGATAACCCCACAAAGGGCAGCGGGCTGGCGAATGGATCCACCCGTGTCGCTTCCCAGTGCGACCGACGTCATGTCCGACGCGACCGACGCGGCGGACCCACCCGATGACCCGCCCGGTACCCGTGTCGGGTCGAGCGGGTTCTTCGTTGGTCCAAAGGCGGAGTTCTCGGTCGACGAACCCATGGCGAACTCGTCAAGGTTCGTCTTTCCCACCGGTACGGCCCCCGCCGCGAGCAAGCGCTCGATCACGGTGGCACTGTAGGGAGGTCGCCAACCCTCGAGGATCTTT
This sequence comes from Acidimicrobiaceae bacterium, assembly GCA_003163875.1. Lineage (GTDB taxonomy): Bacteria > Actinomycetota > Acidimicrobiia > Acidimicrobiales > RAAP-2 > RAAP-2. Next base: position 14,629 of record PLRK01000002.1, read on the forward strand.
GACGAACACGTCGTCGGGATGCCGCGCTGGCAGAGGTTGTCTTTGATGGCGATCGGAACGCCTGCGAGCACACCCGGATTCTCACCGCGACGCACCTTCTCGTCGACTGCTGCGGCCTGTCGTCGAGCTCCTTGCTCGTCGACGTACAAGAAGACATTCAGTTCGTCGTTGCGAGCCCGAATCGCCTCGAGCGAGCGTTCTAACTCGTCGTTGGCCGTCGAATTCCCGTTCGCGACGTTGGCGGCAATCTCGGCGGCGCTGGTCACGGCGCTTCTCCCATGATTCTCGGTACGGCGAAGCGTCCATCTTGGGCGTCAGGTGCCATCGCGAGTACTTCATCTCGGTCCAAACTCACGCGAATCTCGTCTTTACGCACGACATTCACCAATTCGAACGGGTGTGCCGTTGGTTTGACGCCATCTAAATCGAGCGAACTCATGTCGTTGGCGTGTTCGAGAACTTGACCAAGTTGTTCAGTGAACATGTCGAGCTCGGCGCTGCTGAGTGAGAGTCGTGCGAGTTTGGCGACGTGCGCGACGTCGTCCCTGCGAAGCGGCGAGCTCATGAGTGCAAGATTGCGTCAAGGAAACGCAGCGTCGAGGACTCAACGAGTTCTTGATCGTTGTCGATCGTCGCCACGTGATACGAATTCTCAAGCCAGATTCGCTCGACCGCGCCCGAAGATTTCTCCACGATTGCGTCGCCATTGTCCGACGTGACGACGTGGTCCTCTCGACTCGAGAGAAGGAGACTCGGTGCCGAGATGGTACCGAGGTCGCGTTCGACTCCGGCGACACCTTCGAATAGGCTCGCCGCACACCGCAAGGGCGTCGCAGAATACGACGCTTCAACGGTGCCCTCTTTCTTGATGTCGGATCCGATCGACTCGAAGGTCTCCATCCCCGAGTCGAGCAATGCCTGAAGCCCCTCGAGTACGTCCGACGACGGGGGCTTGACCAAGGGATTGATGAAGACACACGCGGCGACGTCGTGGCGTTGTTCGGCGACGAAGGCCGTGAGCCCACCACCCATCGAAAGACCCACCACCGCGACACGCTTCGAACTCCGCGCGAGTTCGTCATAGGCGTCCAGGGCGGCTCGCGACCAATCAGCCCACGACGTCGTCATCATGTCCTCCACTGACGTGCCGTGTCCCGGTAGCCGAGGTAAGGACACGCTGTAACCAGCATCCGCGAGGCGCTCGGCGATGGGGCGCATCGACGTCGGATTACCGGTGAATCCGTGCAAAACGAGGACGCCGAATGGTCCATTGTTGACGGAATACGGCTCGCAGCCGGGCATGATGGCAGTCGTCATAGGTTGCAAGCCTACCGGGGACGCGCCGAACGACGCTGATGTCGCGGTCGAGGGACCGATCGTATAAACGTTGACGCGACAAGACCGAAGGCGGCGACGCACGCGCCGATGACGAATGGCAAATGAAAGGTCGCGAGCAGGGCCGGACCCGCCTTCACGTGCAACAAACCCCTGCGTCGCACGAGCGCTTGTTGGACGGTCTCGAGGACCTGGATGCCCGCCACCTCTCCTACCTGCATCGCCAGGAGTTGCGCAGCGGACATCACGCCGAACTCGCTNNGCGATGAACCACGCACCGGAACTCGGATGTAGCAACGAGAACAGCACGAGCGAACTAGTCAAGAAGAATGCGCCCGCGACGGCACTTACCCGTTCACCGATGCGTACCGCGACGTAGCCAGCGATAGGCGAACAGAGGGCGAACGTAAGTGGGCGCGCAATCGCGAGCGCACCAACCCGAGGAATCGAGTAGCCGTATCCCTTCTCCATGAGCAGAGGGAAGAGAAAAAAACCTCCGAAGTACGCAAAGTTTGCGCACACTCGCAATACCATCGGCATAACGAAGTTTCGTTTGTGGAAATAGCGCACCGGGATGAGTGGATTTGGCGAATGGCGAAGTCGGTGCACGAANNAGACTCGTTGTCGCCACCGTCCCAACAAAGAGCGCGATGGTTCCCGGAGCCGTCCAGCCAATCGTTGGTCCGAGCGAAAGGCCAAGCATCAGCGCCGCGACCGAAATCGACAATGAGACGCTACCAATCCAATCCAATTTCTTGAACTGCGCGCGAGCGAGCGTCTTTTTCTCT
>PLRK01000002.1:16783-17598 GCA_003163875.1 Acidimicrobiaceae bacterium
GACCACCAACCCATGGCCTTGACGCGGTCCTCGCGACTAAAGACCATATTGATCAATGCACCAGACGCGGTCCCGGTTGCCGCTCCCTGAATGCCGTCGAGGGTTCTCGCGAAGAGCAACATGTCGACGTTGTGCGAGAGGGCGGTGAGTATCGCTGAAACCATGCCCCCGATGAGACCAAAAAGGTAGAGCCGTCGATGTCCAAAGATGTCACCGGTCTTGCCCAGAATTGGTGCGGCGAGACCATACGCCAGGAGGGGACCNNGTAAACGTGAAATTGAGAGCGAACAGACCCGCAAGCAATGCCCATAAGACCCACCATTGATATCGACTCGAGCCCTGGGCGCGGTCTTGCACGCGTTGGCGCAGCAGCATGACCCAATTGAGATCACTTCCTGCTTCACTGCCCAGCGTCCCGAAAGCGGCGCCCGCGGGATCGCTGCGCGCGTTTAACAGACCTTCGGGGTCGTCACGGTCGAGGTGCGCCGGTGGGCGCGGGTCGCTCACGCGAGCAGCGTGGGCAGTTGTTTCGCCAGTTCGGCGACGTCCCAGCGATCGTTTTTCTCTATCGTCGTGGTCATCGTCCAATTCTGGAACTTGCGCACAGTTCCACCCTGCACGAAGAACACCTGGCCATTCGCTTCGCAATCTTGCATCGCGAGGGTCGCGACGAGTGGCGAGATGTTGCCCGGATCAAAGGCGTCAAACACCGATGCGTCGGTGGGTTTGGCGATGTGGTCACCGAGTCCCGGAAGTGCCTCGGTCATGCGCGTTCGCGCCACGGGCGCAATGGCGTTCGCTCGCACGCCGTAGCG
>PLRK01000025.1 GCA_003163875.1 Acidimicrobiaceae bacterium
GGCGGGGCGAAACGCGATGAGGTGTCTCGCGACGTCACTGGCGGCGCGGGGCTTTGTCACGTTGCGCTTTGACTACGACGGGACGGGCGACTCGAGCGGTGGATTCAACGACATCGGACGCGACAAAGCATGGATCAATAGTGTCGTGGAGGCAACGCACCTTCTTCGTTCCTTCGGCGTGGAGTCCGTTTCGGCCGTAGGTATGAGGTTGGGCGCCACCCTGATCGGCGTCGCGGCCGACCGCCACCAACTAGAGCTCTCCTCAGTGGTCCTCTGGGATCCGTGCGAGTCGGGGCGAAGCTACCTGCGAGAACTCAACGCATTGGAGACGATTCGTCGAGACGAGATCCAAGTGGTCGTCGGCGACTCAATCGAAACCTCCGAGTTCGTGTACTCACTCGAGACCGCCGAGGAGATTCGACGCCTCAATCTCTCGAAAACGGCCTCCTCGACCTTCGGGCAGCGGACCTTGGTCATCTCCCGAAGTGATCGGGCGGTCCCCGCGAGGCTTCGAGCGCACCTGCGTGGTGAAACCATCAATTGGCAGTCAACGAATCAGCAGTCGGCACTCCTCGATGTCGACCCTTCGTGGGCCGCACTGCCGCACCAAACCATCGGCCGAATCGTGAGATGGCTCTGCGAATCTGACGCGAACTTTACCCCCCTCGTCGGTCGTGACTTACCGAAGATGGCGGTGGTCGCCGGTGCGGAGAGCGGACCTTCAGTCCGTGAACACTGTGTGGAGATTGGACCGGAACGGCTCTTCGGGATCGTGACCGAGCCGACCGCGAACCAACACGGGCCCCTCATCGTCATGTTCAACGTGGCCAACGAAGAACACACCGGACCGTCACGGCTCTNNAGTTATCTCGTCGTTGGGCGAGTTTCGGACTGCGCAGCGTCCGATTCGACTTGCGGGGTTTGGGCGACAGCCCTTGGCGGCCCGACCAGAGTGAAACGCCATTTTTCGTCAATGGCTGGTATGACGATATCGTCACCGTCGCTCGAGAGTTGAGTTCGGACGATCCATCCAACACCGTCTTCGTCGGCCTCTGCTCGGGAGCGTACTGGGCGATCGAAGCCGCCTTGACACTTGGCGCCCGCGGCGTCTGCGCCATTAATCCGCCCGTGTACATCGACTACCTCCACAGCGTCCGAGCTCTCGAAGGTTCACGCAACCCGCTACTTCGAAGGATTGGCACACGCCTCAAGGACGTCGCGCTCCACCGATGGATTGCCGCCGCCTCGTGGCACATCGTCCGGACTTTCGTGCCGACAAGGTGGGCCGCCGATCTTCTGGAGGAGTTGGAGCGCGACGAGATCGACATCCTGTTGCTCTACAGCGTCGAGGAAATCTGGCCGTTTCGCGTGGCACCGATTTTTCGTACCATCGACGTGCAGCGTCTCCGTGAGACGAGCACGCGACAGATCGAATTCATTCCGGGCCTTGACCACGGAATGCACTTTGCGGACGGTAGAACGCAAGCGGTCGGCCTGTTGGATCAACACGTGCTCGAACACTTCGGCGGTGGCGCACGCAGTACCGATGCGGGTTCGGTCCTCGCCTAGGTACCGTTCTGGGCCTTACGCAGTGAGCGCGTCACGCCGAGCCGCGCCGTCACGAAGCAGCGGCAGGAGGCGAGCGCCGAAGTCGATCGCGTCGGCGAGCGGGTCAAAACCCTTGAGGAGAAGTGTCGTGATGCCGATGTCGTAATAACGCAACATCGCCTCGGCGACCTGCTCGGGAGTGCCCACGAGTGCGGTGGAGTTGCCGGCGGCGCCGGTGAGATTGGCCACCTTCATCCAGAGGCGCTCGTCGTAGACGTCCTTATCTGACGACATCTCGATGAGTCGTTTGCGACCGACCGACGTCGTACCGCTGGTGTCGCGGTCGACGGAGAACGTGGCGTTGCGCTGACCGCCGAGCCCACGATAAGTGTCCTCGTGCCCTGCCATGCGTGCTTTCGCCAGTTCGATGCGAGCCGCTGTCTCGGTCGCGATCCACTCCGCCTTCTCCCAGGCCTCTTCTTCGGTGTCGGCGATGATGGGTCGGAGCGAGAGGCTGTAGCGAAGGGTTCGACCGACGCTGGCGGCGGCGGCGTTGATACTGTGCATGCGGGCGGCGACCTGGTCCCGTGGCTCGCCCCAGAAGGCGTAGACGTCGGCCTCGGCCGCGCCGACTTCTATCGCGGGCGCCGACGCCCCCGCGAAGTAAAACGGAATACCGCCCGGATTGACGGGCTTGACCGACGTGAAGGCGTCCTCGTAGCGATAGAACTCCCCGTCGAAGTCAAAGGGGGCGTCTTCACTCCACATTCGCCGCACCACCGTCATCGTCTCGCGCGTTCGACGATAGCGAGCGTCGTGGGGAACGAAGTCGCCCTCTCGACGCTGGTCCGCTTCGTCGCCACCCGTGATGAAATGGATGGCGATCCGGCCGCCCCCCGTGAGATGGTCCAGTGTTGCCGCCAATCGAGCGAGTACGACCGGCTGAACGAAGCCCGGTCGTTGGGCCACGAGGACTTTCAAGTGTTTCGTACTATTCAAGACGCTGCTGGCTACGGCCCAGCCCTCGGGTCCCACCGCGCCG
>PLRK01000001.1 GCA_003163875.1 Acidimicrobiaceae bacterium
CGTTCAAGCAGACAGGTCATCGGTCGGGATGTCGGAAGGGAACTCGCAGGACGTTTTCGTCGACGTCGACGTTGTGTTCTTGCAGGTATCGGATGACGTCGCTCGGTCGAAACGTCCAAAAGACGATCCAGTCGTTTGGGTCCATCGTGCGAAAGCGAATGCCCTTGCTCCCCATGCACGTAATCACTCGTGATTCGCTGAGTTCGTCGAGCTGGACTTCCCAGATGGGGATGAAGGGGCGAAGCATACGAGCACTGGGTCCGATGCGTAGTCCATTGGAAAAGACTTCGAGCTGGGCGAGGGGCCACGTGTCATTGACGCCCGACGTGAAGTTCCCCCTACGAATGCCACCGCGAAAGTGTGTCGGGTGCACCAGCGTGTTCCCCAGGTCGGGCACGACTCGATTCGGGCGAAACAGCCACACGGTGTAGTCCTCGCGTCACGATTAGCGCCCCCCGAGTGGTGACGTCATGGACACCTTAGATTCTCATTGGTCACACTTGTGACGCGAAGCCACCACATTTCGATTTGTCCGAATTGCTAATCTGCCCTCGTGCGACTTCAATTCAGAGGCGAGATTTTCTATTGGCGAGGTCCATCGCCCTTCCATTTCGTGCGCGTACCCGACGAGGAGAGCGAGGAATTACGCGCGCTCTCCTCGCTCGTGAGTTACGGCTGGGGCGTGATCCCCGTACGCGCGGAGATCGGACGATCAAGTTGGTCGACGTCGCTCATCCCCAAGGACGGCGCATTCCTAGTTCCCATCAAGACCTCGATCCGAGACGCTGAGGCGTTGGGCGACAGTAGTGAGGTGCAAGTCTCGTTGGTGGTCGGGGTGCCGGCAAGTCGACTGTCGCGCTGAGGTCCTTTTGCGCCAACATCGAGTGCAAAACTTCACCAACTACAGTTCGGCGATGGAGAGAATCGTGCGACTTCGAGCGCAGCGAACAATCGTCGTTGGTTATCTCGTCGCCGCGCTCGGCTTCTCGATCGAATCGGTGTGGGATCTCGCCCAGGGCCACCAATGGGGATGGCCTGGTGTTGTCGACATTTTTATCGAGGTCGTCAATCCCCTTACGTGGCTTGCGGCCGCCTACGCCTACTGGTGGCTCGCGCAACTGGTCATTGACCATCCTGACGTCGCGAACTTTCGAAAGGTCATAGCGGGACTGGTCGCACAGACGTTCTTGATGGGACTCGTTTCGGTGGCGTCGTACTCGTTTCTCAATCAACCGTGGAGTGTCAACTTTCAATCGCAACCGCAGTGGATCAGCGTCGCCGAAATCTTGACGGCGTTGGGTAACGTCGTCGCGTTCGTTGGCTTCTCTTTGTTAGTGCGGGCAACGCCGCGATCTGACGTTGCGCCCATGTTCAAGAACTAGTTCTGCGACGCCTCGTTCGCTTCGACCGCGACGTGGGGAACCACGCGGTCGAGCCACTTCGGCATCCACCAGTTGGCATTCCCGAAGAAGTGCATCAGCGACGGCACGAGCACCGTACGCAAGATGAACGCGTCCATCAAGACAGCGCCGCCAAGTCCAATGCCGAATTCGGCGATGATGCGTTCGCCTCCCACCGCAAACGAGAAGAACACGCACACCATGATGAGTGCCGCTGCCGTGATGACGCGACCGGTGTTGGCTTGACCGTGGATGATTGCCTTCTCGTTGTCGTTGGTGTTCACCCACTCTTCGTGCATACGCGAGACGAGGAACACTTGGTAGTCCATCGAGAGACCGAACAGAATCGCGATCATGACGATTGGTAGATAGGACTCGATGGGTCCGGTTCCCGAACCTATCAGCGCGTTACCCCAACCCCATTGGAAGACCGCCACCACCAGTCCGAACGATGCCGCGACGGCGAGCAAGTTCATCAGTGCAGCGGTCAAGGGGATGAGGATGCTGCGGAACGCAATCATAAGCAAGAGGCAACCCAGGATGACGATGATCGCGACGAAGAGCGGAATTTTTCCGTCGAGCACGCCCGAGAAGTCATTCGATAACGCCGTCTCTCCACCGACGTAGATCTTGGTATGTGACGTCGCAGTCGCGTCGGGGATGTAGCGATCACGAAGTGAGGTGATGAGATCAGAGGTCTGGGTTGACTGGGGGCTCGTTTTTGCGACCACGGTGATAAGACCAACGGTGCCCTGCGGATTGAACTTCAATGGCGTTACGAAGATGACGTCGGGCTTGCCGGAGAGCGACGTGTCAAGTTTCTCCATAGCGGCCTTGTCGGCGCTGTTGTGGATGGCGCCCACCACCTCGAGCGGTCCGTTGAATCCGGGGGTGAAACCCTTCGCGAGCAGGTCGTAGGCGATGCGCGTCGTTGAACTCGACGGGTCCGAGCCCGCGTCCGATATTCCCAGGTGCAAAGAGAAGATGGGCAGGCCGAGCGTCACGATGAGGACGACGGCGATGACGGAGAGTCGTCGAGGGTGCTTCGCGACGAAATTTGCCCAACGCTGCCATCCCCCGAGGACGACGAGAGGCTCGGGGCCCTTCTCGGCGAGCTTGCGTCGTTCCCGGCGGCTCAGGACGTGGTGCTTCTGGAAGGCGAGCAACGCGGGTAAGAGCGTCAGCGCCGCGAGCATCGTGATGAACACCGTCAGCGCTGCGGCGATGCCGAGTCCATCGAGGAAGGAGAACCCGAGTAGCAACATGCCTAGTAGGGCGATGCACACGGTGAGACCGGCGAACATCACCGCACGACCCGACGTGTTGACCGACGTGACGATGGCGTCTTCGACACCCATGCCCTGGCGCAGGTTCTGTCGAGAGCGAGTGACGATGAACAAGGCGTAGTCAATGCCGACGCCGAGTCCGATCAACGATCCCAAAATGGGCGCGAATTGGGCGATAGAAAGTCCGTGACTGAGCAACGTGGTCGCGGCTGACGCAATGCCGATCGCGAACAGCGCGACGCCGAGCGGCAGGATCATGGCCCAGAGTGAACCGAAGGCGAGGAATAACACGATGGCGGTCGCGATGAGACCCAGTCCCTCGCCGGGACTACCGGAAGGAGTATCCAATTGTTCAAAAGCATTGCCACCGAAGTTGACCGAAAGGCTCGACGAACGGAGCGTCTCGCCGGTATTCTGCACGGCGCGCACGTTCGCCTTCTTCAAGAGGTTGGCTTGCTTCGTGAAGTTCACAACGGCGTAGGCAATCTTGTGGCCGGGACTTAACTGCAGCGCTCCGGGACACGACGCACTAGTGGCGGTGCAAAATGGTGAGACGACGCCCGCAACGCTCTTGAGCGTGGCAACTTTGGCGAGCATGGCGTCAATGGTCGCTTCGTGGGATTCGATATTCCCCTTCGTCACCGAAAAGACGATGTCATCCGCGTCGCCGGCCTTGGACTTGAAGCCCGATTGAAGAAGTTTCAACGCGTGCGTGGAGTTCGTACCCGGAAGGCTGAAGGAGTTCGAATATTGCGAGCCAATGCTGAATGACGCGATGTTGATGCCGATGAAGAGGGCGATCCATGCGACGAGCACGTACCAACGGTGTCGCACGCTCATGCGAGCGAGGGATTTCATAAAGGAACTCCGATGTGGTTTGGCGGGAGGGGTAAAATATGGGGGGCGCGTGAATCGCGTTCCTACTTTAGGGGAGTTTGCATGGCCCAAAATTCGAGGTGGCCAGCGCGTTTTCTAAATCACGAGTATCCCCAAATAATCCCTGAACCCGACGAGATCCGAGCGGGAGAATTACCGCCGTGGGCCGCTCTTGACGAAAGTGCCCGACAAGGTCTTGGTCTCGACATCGTCCTCGCACGCCTACACGAGGCGCAAAGGACGTTCGAGGAGCACGCCATACCCGACCAACCCCGGGAACTGGCACAGGTGCATGACGACGTCGCGCGAGAGGTGAACCGGTCCTCGGCGGTGTTGGTTGCCCTCTTCGAAGAGGACGGTGAAACCCGAGTCGTGCTCACCCGCCGTTCCCAGTCACTGCGACACCATCGAGGAGAGATTGCCTTTCCTGGTGGTCGAAGCGACGAGGGCGAAACGCCCGTACACACCGCGTTGCGCGAGGCGAGTGAAGAAGTTGGCATTGACTCGTCGCTCGTCACGCCCGTGGGATGGCTCTCGCCAATCGTCACCTTCGCCTCGGGGTCAGCGATTTGGCCCGTCATCGGCACGCTTCTCGAGAGCCCTACCTTGGTCGTGGACCCTGTCGAGGTCGATCGCGCCTTCAGCGTGTCACTTCGCGAGCTTTTGGCCGACGACGCGTTCTTAGAGGAACGCTGGCGTCGCGCGCAACCTCGCCCGGGTGTCGACGGCGAAGGATTCTTTCCGATCTACTTCTATCGAGTCCCGGGTGACGTTATCTGGGGGGCGACCGCTCGAATCCTCACCGAACTGCTCTGTGTGGTCACGCAGGTCAATTGGCCCGAAGCAGAACGGGTGTGGGCGTAAGTCCTTCCAGTAGATTGGAACTACAGCACGTTCGATTTTGGGACGGCATTTCCTTAGCGGAGGACACTCAAGATGGCAGAAGTAGAGATCGGCATTTATAAGTCAGCTCGGCAGGCCTTCGGGTTTGACGACATCGCGATCGTGCCGTCGCGGCGCACGCGAGACCCCGAGGATGTCGACATCTCATGGCAAATCGATGCGTACAAATTCGAGTTACCGGTACTTGGTTCGGCGATGGACGGTGCGATGTCACCAACGACCGCAGTGGAACTTGGTCGCCTCGGTGGTCTCGGCGTGCTCAATCTCGAAGGTCTCTGGACGCGTTACGAAGACCCGATGCCACTCTTCGAAGAGATTCGCGAACTCGACGACGACAAGGCGACGTCGCGCATGCAGCAGATGTACTTAGAGCCCATCAAGCTAGAACTCGTCGCTCAACGGATCAAAGAGATGAAGGCAGCGGGTATCACCACGTCAGCCTCAGTCACGCCCGCGAAAACTGAATGGATGGCGAAGACCATTCTCGACGCGGGATTGGACATTCTCGTCATCCAAGGCACCGTCGTCTCCGCCGAGCACGTCTCCAAGACGGTCGAGCCGCTTAACTTGAAGAAGTTCATCCGTGACTTCGAGCTGCCCATCATCGTGGGTGGTTGCGCGAGTTACCAAGCGGCGCTGCACCTCATGCGAACGGGCGCCGCGGGCGTCCTCGTTGGAGTCGGACCAGGTAACGCGTGCACGTCACGTGCGGTGCTCGGCATTGGGGTGCCCCAGGCGACCGCGATCGCTGACGTCGCGGGAGCGCGAATGCGCCACCTCGACGAAACGGGCGTCTACGTCCACGTCATCGCCGACGGCGGCATGAGTAAGGGCGGGGACATCGCGAAGGCCTTCGCGTGTGGCGCGGATGCTGTCATGATTGGCTCACCGCTCACCAGCGCCGTCGAGGCGCCGGCGCGCGGATTCCATTGGGGAATGGCGACGTTCCATCCGACGCTTCCTCGTGGGACGCGCGTGCGCACCCAGGTTCGTGGCACGTTGAAAGAAGTGTTGCTCGGACCCGCACACGAGAACGACGGTCGACTCAACCTCTTTGGCGCACTACGAACGTCGATGGCGACGTGCGGTTATGAGACCTTGAAGGAATTCCAGAAGGCGGAGATCATGCTCGCTCCTTCGCTGCAAACCGAAGGGAAGCAACTACAGCGCTCCCAGGGCGTAGGCATGGGACATTGAGTTCCAGCGTCCTCGTCGTTGACTTCGGCGCCCAGTACGCCCAACTCATCGCGAGGCGCGTGCGCGAAGCGCACGTCTATTCAGAGATCGTGCCGAGTTCGATTACGGCCGCCCACGTGCGAGAGAAAGCTCCCGCGGCCATAATTCTTTCCGGTGGTCCGAAGTCGGTCTACGAAGTACCCGCGCCGTCGCTCGATCCCGAGATCTACGAACTAGGTATCCCGATACTTGGTATTTGCTACGGCGCGCAGTTGATGGCGTTGCAACTGGGTGGCGAAGTCGCGAACACCGGTACTGGTGAATACGGACGCACCGTACTCACTCGTCAAGGCCCGTCGCGCCTCATGGGCGACTGGGCCGCGCGCAACGAGTGTTGGATGAGCCACGGTGACGCGATTGCGTCGGTGCCGAAGGGTTTTCGCATCACCGCGACGAGTGGCGAAGCGCCGGTCGCCGCCATGGAAGACGTAGAGCGTGCACTGTACGCGGTGCAGTTCCATCCCGAAGTCGCCCACACCGAGCGAGGCCAAGAGTTGCTCGCGACGTTCCTGCATCACGTGGCGCAGATTCCTGGGACCTGGACGAACACGTCGATCATCGAAGATCAGGTGGCTCTCATACGAGCCCAAGTTGGCGAGGAGAAGGTGCTGTGCGCCCTCTCGGGCGGCGTCGACTCCGCGGTCGCGGCGGCACTCGTCACCAAAGCCGTGGGTACCCAACTCACGTGCGTCTTCGTTGACACGGGTCTGATGAGAAAGAACGAAGGTGAACAGATCGAAGAGACGTTCACTCGCCAGTTCGGCGTCGAATTGATTCACGTCAAGGCCCAGGACCGATTCTTCGAAGCACTCGCGGGGGTCACTGATCCCGAGCGGAAGCGAAAGATCATTGGCGAACTCTTCATACGAGAGTTCGAAGCAGTGGCGCGCGACTTGGGTAGCGGTGGCGATGGTCCTCGCTTCCTCGTACAGGGCACGCTCTACCCCGACGTCATCGAGTCGGGTTCGGGGCACGCGGCGAACATCAAGAGTCACCACAACGTGGGAGGTTTGCCCGACGATCTCTCCTTCGAATTGGTCGAGCCGCTGCGCAGTCTGTTCAAGGACGAGGTTCGACACGTGGGAGAGGAACTTGGTCTTCCCGCCGAAATCGTCTGGCGCCAGCCCTTTCCGGGCCCGGGGCTGGGCGTGCGTATCGTGGGTGAGGTCACTCGCGAGCGCGCCGAGATTCTTCGAAACGCGGACTACGTCGTGGTCGACGAGATCAAGAAGGCGGGTCTGTACCGAGAGCTCTGGCAAAGTTTCGCGGTGTTACCCGCGGTGCGTACGGTGGGCGTCATGGGAGATGGACGCACCTACGCCTACCCGATCATCATTCGCGCCGTGACGAGCGATGACGCGATGACCGCCGATTGGGCACGTCTGCCCTACGAGGTCATTGAGTCAATCGCCAATCGATTGATTCGAGAGGTCGACGGTGTGAACAGGGTGGCGCTCGACGTGACGAGCAAACCACCCGGCACCATTGAGTGGGAGTGAACCGGTCCTCGTTCTCGGAAGAGTCGCTGTGGAGTAACGATTCCCAGGACTCGACTGACCTCGACCCGACCCAATTGCTCGAGGGACTCACCGAACCCCAACGACAAGCAGTACTGCAACGAGGAGGGCCGCTGCTCGTCATCGCGGGTGCGGGTTCGGGAAAGACCCGAGTGCTCACCCGAAGAATCGCGCACATTCTCGCCTCCGGAGACGCGCGCCCCTTTGAGATCATGGCGATTACCTTCACCAACAAGGCGGCCGACGAGATGCGACGTCGAGTCGTCGAACTCGTTGGTGAGGACGCCGAGCACATGTGGGTGTCGACGTTTCACTCCGCGTGTCTGCGTATCCTTCGAGCGAACGCGCACGTCCTCGGCTACCAGCGAGGTTTCACGATCTATGACGCCGGGGACGCCGAGACCGCCGTCGAGCGCATCATGAAGGAACTCAATCTCGACACCAAGCGGTTGTCACCGCGCAGCGTGTACGCACAGATCTCCGCCGCCAAGAACGAGATGCTCTCACCGAGTGCGTATGAGGCGTCCGGGTACGGGGATGACCCTCATCATCGACGTGTCGCGGAGATCTACAAACTGTACGCCGAGCGACTCAAGCTCTCGAACGCAATGGACTTCGACGACCTCTTGTTGAACGCCGTCGAAGTGTTGCGTCAGGACCCCGAGGTGTTGGCGAGTTACCAACAACGCTTTCAATATCTACTCGTCGACGAATTCCAAGACACCAATGGCGTGCAGAACGAACTTGTGCTGATGCTCGCGCAGAAACATCGGAACCTCTGTGTGGTCGGCGACTCCGACCAGTCCATCTACCGCTTTCGCGCGGCCGACGTGCGCAATATCCTCCAATTCGAGCAGCGTTTCCCCGACGCGGTCGTCATCATGCTCGAGCAGAACTTCCGATCGACCCAGGTCATCCTCGACGCGGCGAACGCCGTCATTGCAAAGAACGCGAGTCGCCATGCGAAGAACCTCTTCACCGAAGGCGACCAGGGCGAGAAGATCCGTCTCTATCGGGCCGGTGACGAATACGACGAGGGACGCTGGATCGCGAGCGAGTTGCGTCGTTTGCGCACCGAATCGTCGCTCGGGTGGAATCAGATGGCGGTGTTCTACCGCACCAACGCTCAAAGTCGCGTCCTGGAAGAAGAAATGCTGCGCGCCAACATTCCTTATCGCGTCATCTCGGGGATGCGTTTCTATGACCGAAAAGAAATAAAGAACGCGCTCGCGTACGCGCGACTGGTCGTGAATCCTCGCGATGAGGCATCCGCGCGCCGGGTGATCAACGAGCCCAAACGTGGCGTGGGCGAATCGGCCCAGGCGAAGCTCGGGGCCTACGCGGCCGAGCACGGACTGTCCTTCGCCGAAGCCGCGCATTTCGCCAAGGCTGCGGGGCTGAGCGCGAAGGCGTTGTCCGGGGCGGAGAAGTTCTCCTTCATGCTCGATGAACTGCGCGCTCTCGCGAACGACCTCACGCCGCGCGAGATGATTGACGCCATCGTACGCGAGTCGGGGATGGGTGACGCCCTGCGAGCGGAGAACACCGATGAGGCATACTCACGTCTCGAAAACCTCGGTGAGCTCGCGTCCGCTGCGGCGCAGTACGACACGCTGCTCGATTTCGTCGAACGAATGTCACTGGTCGCCGATTCGGACCAATTGGACGGAGGTGCGGGCGCAATCTCGATGATGACCTTGCACGTCGCCAAGGGCCTCGAGTTCCCGGCGGTCGTGATCACCGGCCTCGAGGAGACGATCTTCCCGCACCGGCGCGCCCTCTCGGACGACAACGAGCTCGAGGAGGAACGCCGACTCTGTTACGTCGGGATCACGCGCGCCATGCGACACCTGATCCTCACGCACGCCTGGAGTCGAACGATGTGGGGTAACCGCACGGACGCGTTGGCGAGCCGATTCCTCCAGGAGATTCCGGCGGAGTTGATCCACGACATCTCGGCCACGATGCCCCTTCGCCGTATGGAATACCGCGACGCGGACGGCTTCACCGGTCGCGGCACGGAGTTCACCGAGGGCCGCGCGTTCGGCACGGGTGCGGCGCCCCCGGTTCGCTCGACGGGGGCGGAGAAACTCGGTTTGGAAGTCGGCGACCGGGTCGTCCACGACCGCTTCGGGCCGGGTGTGGTCACCACGGTCGAAGGTGCGGGCTCGCACGCGCGAGCGGCCGTCGACTTCGAAGAGCACGGCACGAAGCAGTTGGTCCTCGCTATGACGCCGCTGCACCGCGCCTGACACGCACGTACGACTCCAGTCTTCAACTGGGGTTTTGACTCGCGATGGTGCCAGAATGAGGTCTCATGGCTTACACGCGCCCGGCCTATCGACCTCCCGCCGCGCCCCGCCCCCACTCGCACCGACTGCCGAGGCCGGTCTACTGGCGTCGGCGCTCGGTCGTCCTGGTAGCCCTCGCCGCGTTGGCGTTCGTGGGCTATCTCGCCGCCACGCTGTGCTTCGCGCTCCTGAACCCTTCCTACGGCTCGAGCCTCTCAACGCGTGCTTCCCAGTGGGGCCGCCAGCACGGTCTCGCGAGCGTTGTGTCCTGGGGCGCCAACGAGGCGTATCACTGGGACCTGCCGAAGAAGGGCGGCACGCCGCCAGCGGGATCTTTCGGCCACGGCGCGACCACCAAGACCTACGCGTCACCACTGGTGCTGGCGCCGCCAGTGAATATCGTGTCGCCCGTGAAGAGTCCGCTACCCGGTGAGGGCGTGTGGCACGTCGCCGGACGAACGACCGCCAACGGTATCCCGACGATGTACGAGGCGTTCGTTCGTCCCGACGCCGTGCACACGAGCTACGTCGTCGGCGTTGCCTGGATGGATCCCACGTTGCTAAGGGCGCAGCTGTATTCGGGGTCGTATATTCCCGGCGGGGGTCCCTATAAGTACAGCGCGCCCATCTCGGCGAGCGCGAGCACAACGCTGGTGGCGGCGTTTAACGCGGGCTTTCGTATTCAAGATTCCAACGGCGGCTACTACACCGATGGCAAGAACGTCAAGCCGCTCGTCAACAATGCCGCGTCGGTCGTGATCTACAANNTCGATGATGACCTTGCACGTCGCGAAAGGTCTCGAGTTCCCCGCCGTCGTGATCGCGGGACTCGAAGAGACGGTGTTCCCGCATTCGCGAGCACTCGCCGACGAAGCGGAACTCGAAGAGGAGCGTCGACTCTGTTACGTGGGCATCACGCGCGCGATGCGTCATCTCGTGCTCACCCACGCGTGGAGCCGAACGAAATGGGGACAGCGCGTCGACAGTATCGCGAGCCGTTTCTTGATGGAGATTCCTCCCGAATTGGTCCACGACATCTCGTCGAGCGCCCCCCTACGTCGATCGAGTTTTGAAATAGATGAGGGGTTCGTCGGACGCGGGACCGACTTCACGCAGGGACGCGCCTTCGGGACCGGGGCGGCACCACCCGTTCGCTCCACTGGCGCCGAGAAGTTGGGCCTTCGTGTGGGAGAGCGAGTTGTGCATGATCGCTTCGGCGGCGGTGTCGTCGTGAGCGTTGAAGGCGAGGGTTCGCACGCTCGCGCCGTCGTGCAATTCGATGAACACGGGGCCAAGCACTTGGTGCTCGCGATGACCCCACTTCGTCGAGCCTGAGAGCCACCCGCACGACGTTTCGGTCAATTTTGAGCCCTGCTGGCGAAGTGTCAGAATGAAACACCATGGATTCGCGCCGGACCGCCTACCGCCCGCCGGCCACGCCGGCAATTCCCCGCCATCCTCAAAGGGTCTACATAATCCGACGGGCGATCGTCGCGGCGCTACTGATCCTCATTATTCTCTTTGGCTACTACGTGATCACCCTCGCCTTTGCACTCTTCAACCCCAGTTACGGCACCTCGGAATCGGCGCGCGCCGCCGAATGGGGACGCTCGCACGGCTTAAGTTTCATCGTCAACTGGGCCGAACAAGAGGCGTACCGTTTGAATCCTCCAAAGGTCGGCGGCCAACCTTCACTCGCGACGTTCGGGTCCGGTCCTACGGCGATCAAGGTCCCCGCGTCGGGTCACCTGCCCGTTCCCAAGGACATCATCTCGCCCGCGAAACGTCCTCTCCCAGGAGAGGGCGTGTGGCACGTGGTGGGTCGCGAGACCGCCAATGGGATTCCCGCGGTGTACGAGGCCTTCGTGCGACCCGACGCGATTCACACGAGTTACGTGGTTGGCGTTGCGTGGATGGATCCGACGTTGTTGCGCGCCCAGTTGTATTCGGGCTCGTACATCCCCGGTGGCGGACCCTACAAATACTCGGCTCCCATTTCCGCTCTCGCGTCTAAGTCGCTCGTCGCTGCTTTCAACGCGGGCTTTCGCGTTCAAGACTCGCACGGCGGCTACTACACGAACGGAACGACCGTCAAGCCCTTGGTCAACAACGCCGCCTCGGTCGTCATCTATAAGGACGGCACGATGACGGTTGGCTCGTGGGGCACACAAGTCTGGATGTCCAATCAGGTCGCCTCGGTGCGTCAGAACCTGGTACTGCTCGTGAACAACGGTAAGGAGGTGCAGGGTCTCAAGGATCAAAACTCATCGAAGTGGGGGGCCACCATCAGCGGAAGCTACAACGTCTGGCGCTCGGGACTCGGCGTGACGCGCGACGGCGCCATTGTCTACGTTGGCGGTCCCGCGATGTCGATCAGCGACCTCGCGGACATCCTCAAACGTGCCGGGGCCGTTCGAGCGATGCAACTCGACATCAATACGGGCTGGGTGCAATTTTCGACGTTCGAAGGACCGCTCGACACCTCGATCAACGGTGGCAACTCGACGAGTCTGTTGAGCGCAATGCCGACGGGTTCGCGCTATTTCACGACCTGGTGGAACCGCGACTTCTTCACGATGAGTCTGCGCCCCAACGAGTTGGTGAAGTCGAAGAAGACCTCGCCCACGTCCTAGCGGTCCGCAGTGATCTTTCGATAGAGCGGCGCGGGAAGATGTCGTAAGACGGCAAAGACGAAGCGAAGAAGCGGCGGGCTCCAAATGACGCGTTCTCCGCTTGCGAATCCGCGCATGACGTTCTCGGCGACTTCGTTGACCCCCGTCGTGAAGGGCACTGGCGATTGACCTTCGGTCATGCGAGAGCGAACCACGCCGGGGCGCAGTAATTGCAAGGAGACGCCTGTTCCTTCGAGGGAGTCGGCGAGCCCGATGCAGAGTCGATCGAGCCCGGCTTTTGCTCCGGCGTAGAGGTACATGCTTCGACGCACGCGAACTGACGCCACCGAGGAGATCACGAGGATCCGACCGCTGCCCTGTTCGACGAGGCGACGGCGAATCTCCGCGAGCGCGACGACGGGCCAGGCAAAATTCACCATCACCATTTCGTTGACCTTGTCGGCGTCGTTCTCAATTTCGAATTGATTGGCGAGCAGCCCGATCGCGACGACCACGAGGTCGACCCGGTCGCCGACCTTGTCGAAACATTCGCTCACGATGTGGCCCGCGTTGGTCGTGTGGGTCGCCTCGAAGATCACGGTGTCGGTCTTGGTGGCGCCGTACTCTTGCGCCTCGGCGGCGGCGGTGTCTAAGAGTTGCTGGCTGCGACCAGCGAGCACGACGGTGTGCGCGCGAGCAGCGCAGAGCTTTCGCGTGATCGCTCGGGCGATGTCCGAGCTTCCGCCGAGCACGATGACGTTCTGCGGTTGTCCAAAGGCGTTATCCATGGTTACTTTCCTACTAGGTGGAGACGACGAGCGAGGTCACTCGTCAACTGATGCTGCGGATCGACACGTTCTTTGATGGCGAGGAAGTCATCAACGCGCGGATACATGCGTCGAGCTTTCTCAGGTGCGAGACGGGCGTCCTTCGCGAGATAGATGCGTCCCCCCGCGTCGAGGACGAGTTCGTCGAGGTCATCGAGCACCCCCGGCAACGAACTCGGACCGACGGGAAGGTCGAGGGCGAGCGTCCAGCCTGGCATCGGAAACGACAGCAGTCCCGGGTTGGACGGGCCGAAACGTTTGAGCACCGCGAGGAAACTTGCCACACCCGAGGAGGAGAGCCTGTCGATGCACGACACGACCGTTTCGTGTTCTTCGTCGGGTACGCAGAACTGGTACTGCACGAAACCCTTTTTGCCATAGAGCCGGTTCCAATCACGCACGCCGTCGAGTGGATGAAAGAACGTGGTCAGTGATTGGGATTCGCCCTGTTGGAACTTCGGTGAGGATCGGAACCACAACTCATTGAACGCTCGTACCGTGAGGGGATTGAGCAGGCCGCTCGGCGCGTCAAAGGGGACGACGATCTTGCTCGCTTGGGGTGCCCGCAGCGTCGCTTCCTTCACGTCCTGGGTGCGGGCGTGCGTCGCCCTCGTGAGGATCGATCGTCCCATGTGCGCGCCGCGTGTCATGCAGTCCACCCACGCAACCGAATACTGGTAGGCGCCGTCGCCTTCTCGCATCGACGCCATGACGCCGTCGAGTGTGTTGAAGCGCTCGGTGTCGACGAGGACCTGATCGGTCTCAATGGGCAACAGTCGAAGCGTCACGCTCGTGATCATGCCGGTGAGTCCCATTGCTCCCGTCGTTGCCCAGAAGAGCTCCGCATCCTGGGTGGGTGAGATGTCCCAGGCGCCACGTGGCGTGACGAGGCGCATCGACAGCACGTGCGCGCCAAACGAGCCGTCGACGTGATGGTTCTTGCCGTGTACGTCCGCCGCCACGGCCCCGCCAATGGTGACCTGGCGAGTGCCGGGAGTAACCGGCACGAACCAACCTTGAGGGATCGAGATCGTGAGCAATTCATCAATGGAGATCCCGGCTCCAAGCGTGACGACGCCATCGTCGTCGATCGGGCCCATCGATCGAAGCGCGAGATTACTCATCACGACGCCACCGCTCACTTGCGCGGCGTCGCCGTAACTGCGACCGAGCCCTCGCGGGATCAGATCGTCCTCGATGGCGAACTCGTTGACTATCTGGGTTTCCGAATCTGGCTCGCAGAGTGTCGCGTAACTCGCACTCGTTCGTCCCCAACCGGTGAACTTGGTGCTCATCAGTAGACCCCAAGCCCCAAGAGCACCGCCCACACGACGAGCAGGATCTGCACCGTACGATTCTTCAAGATCAGATCCTCGGGTGCTTCGCCCTCACTAGATTCCGATGTCCGCATGACGAAGAGGATCGCTAGCACGACGGGCACGACGCTGAGTCGAATTGGCACGATGTGGTGTCGCACCGAGGAAAGACCCGTCGAGGACGTGTCAAAGGCCCACAGGCAGTATCCCGTCACCGCCACCGTCGCGCTCAAGGTCAACGCGGAATGCAGGAACTCGGGCGTGTATTCCGAGAGCACTTTGCGCGTGCCACCGATATTCACTTGGGAGAGTTCACTCGAGCGTTTGCCCACCACGATGAAGAAGGCACCGAAGGAGACGACGACCAAGAACCACGAGGAGACATATATATGGCACGCGACGGCCCCGGCGTAGGCGCGAAGGAAGAAGCCGCTCGCGACCGACGCCAGTTCGATGACGGCAATCTCCTTTACCCACAGCGAGTACAGGATTGAAACGGCGAGATAAATGCCCAGAATCAACTCGAGGCCCCCAGGGCCACTGATCGTAAGGGGGAGGGCAAAACCCAAAGCGAATAGGACAATCGTCGCGGCGACCACGACCCGCGTCGTGACCTGGCCGGCGGCGATCGAACGGTGTCGTTTCGTCGGATGACGCTGGTCGGCCTCGCGGTCGCGCAGGTCATTCAAGAGGTAACTCCCCGACGAGACGGCACAAAAGGCGACGAATGCGACGACGACGTGGCCAATGACGTTGTCGTGACTGAGATCGCCCGCCGCGCCTGGCGCGACCAAGATGAGGACGTTTTTCACCCACTGGCGAGGACGCATCGCCGAGAGCAGCGCTCGAGCACCGCCGCGCACGGGAGTTGAGGTGGCGCTCACGACTTCTAACGCTACTCGTGAGTACCCTCGGGGCCTTGAAAGAGGGCCCTCTCCAGTGGCTCTATGCTGAACTCTCGATGGAGCGTACGTATCGAGTCGTAGTCGCCAAACCCGGTCTCGACGGCCACGATAGGGGCGCGAAGGTGATCGCTCGGGCTCTGCGCGACGCGGGATTCGAAGTCGTCTACACCGGCCTGCATCAGACGCCCGAGCAGATTGTCCATGCGGTGATCCAAGAGGACGCCGACGCACTCGGCCTTTCGTTGCTCTCGGGCGCTCACAACGTCCTGGTCCCCAGGATCGTCGATCTCTTGAAAGACGCCGAACGCGAGGACGTGCTGTTGATCGTGGGGGGCATCATCCCTGATTCCGATATCGCGTCACTCGAAGCAGCGGGGGTGTCGCGAGTCTTCACGCCCGGTGCGTCGCTCGCCGAAATTGGCACGTGGCTCGAATCGGCGCTCGATTCTCGCGAAGTTCTGTCGTAGTCATCGTTGTCATTCGACAACGAATCAGTGAAAGTGGAAGTGAATGGATCTCTTTGAGTACCAGGGCAAGCAGTACTTCGCTCGCTTCGGCATCGCGGTGTCGCCCGGTGACATCGCCGACACCGTCGAGGAGGCGCTCGCCGTTGCCCAACGTGTGGGCTACCCCGTCGTCGTCAAAGCGCAGGTAAAGGTCGGCGGACGAGGAAAGGCCGGCGGCGTCAAACTCGCCGCCAACGCCGACGAGGTGCGCCTGCACGCGGGTAACATCCTCGGACTCGATATCAAGGGCCATGTGGTGCACCGCCTGTGGGTGGAGCGATCCAGTGATATCGCTAAGGAGTACTACGCGTCATTCACCCTGGATCGCCCCAACAAGACGCACCTGGGGATGTTGAGCGCCCAAGGCGGCGTCGAGATCGAAGTTGTCGCCGAAGAGAACCCCGACGCCATTGCGTTTCTCACGATCGACCCGGTGCGGGGCTTGGACCTCGCGACCGCGCGACGTTGGGTTGACGAGGCGGAATTGGACGTTCCCGCACGCGAGCAAGCGGCAGAACTCCTCGTGAAGCTCTATGACTGCTACACGACCGGTGACTGCGACCTCGCCGAGATCAACCCGCTGATCCTGACGCCCGACGGCACCGTGCACGCGCTCGACGCGAAGGTCACCCTGGACGAGAACGCCTCGTATCGCCACCCCGAATGGGAGGAATTTCGCGCGACCGAGACCGAGGACCCCCGCGAGAAGATGGCGAAGGAAAAGGGTCTCAATTACATCGGTCTCGACGGTACCGTGGGCATCATCGCGAACGGTGCGGGTCTCGCGATGTCAACTCTCGACGTCGTGAACCAGGTGGGCGGCACCGCCGCCAACTTCCTCGACATCGGAGGAGGCGCGAACGCGGACATCATGGCGTCGGCGATGGAAGTCATCAACGCCGACCCGAAGGTGAAGGTGATCTTCGTCAACATCTTTGGCGGCATCACGCGCGTCGACGAAGTCGCCAAGGGCGTACTCGAAGCGTTGCAACGCGTGTCGATCACCTCGCCCGTGGTGCTTCGCCTCGACGGCACCAACGCGGTCGAAGGCCGCGCCATCCTCGCTCCGCACCTGAGCGACACCCTGATCACCGAACCGACCATGTTGGACGCCGCCCGCCGGGCTGTCGCCTTCGCGAACGCATAAGGAACAACGATGAGTATTTTTGTTGATGAAAACACCAAGGTGATCGTCCAGGGCCTCACCGGGGGACAGGGTAAGTTCCACGGGCTGCGCAACCGCGCCTACGGCACCAAGGTCGTCGGCGGCGTGACCCCCGGCAAGGGCGGTAGTGACGTCGAGGGTATCCCCGTGTTCAACACCGTGAAGGAAGCGGTCGACGCGACGGGGGCGAGCGCGTCGTTCGTCGTCGTGCCACCAAAGTTCGCCTCGGCGGCGATCATCGAAGCGGCCGAGGGCGGGATCACGTTCATTGTCTGCATCACCGAGGGAATTCCCGCTCACGACGAAGCGGTGACGTACAACCGATTGGTCGAGGAGTTCCCGGGCGTGCGACTCTTAGGTCCGAACTGTCCCGGCATCATCAGTCCCGGAAAGTGCAATATCGGTATCACGTCGGGTGACATCGCGCTCGCGGGTGGACCAGTCGGCATCGTGTCGCGTTCGGGCACCCTGACGTACCAGGCGTTGCACGAACTGAGTCAACAGGGCATTGGACAAACCACCTGTGTGGGAATTGGCGGCGACCCGGTGCCGGGGACCAACTTCATCGACTGCTTGGCGGCCTTCGAGGCCGACCCCGAGACGAAGGCGGTCATGATGATCGGTGAGATTGGCGGTTCGGAAGAGGAGCGGGCGGCCGAATGGATCAAGGCCAACATGACCAAGCCGGTCGTGTCCTACGTCGCGGGCGTCACCGCCCCTCCGGGCAGAAAGATGGGTCACGCGGGCGCCATCATCTCCGGGTCCAAGGGTACGGCGCAGGCGAAGATGGACGCGTTGCGCGACGCCGGGGTCCACGTCTGCCTGAATCCGACCGAGGCTGGCCAAAAGATGGTCGAGATCGTAAAGGCCCTGTAGCGCGTTGAGCCAGGTCCGCCTCTGCGTGCTGGTGTCGGGTTCGGGCACCATTCTCGAAGCCATTCTTGAGGCGGGCATCAAGGTCAACTTGGTGGCGTCGGACCGTGCGTGTCGAGGTCTCGATGTTGGACGTGACGCCGGTATCGAAACGACGCTGGTGGATCGGGTGGACTTTGGCGGCTTCTCCAAGGCCTTCGACCGCGAGGCGTATTCGAAGACCCTCGCGAACGTGCTCGAGCAACACGACATCGACCTCATCGCGATGGCTGGTTTTGGCACCATCATGACCGCGTCCTTTCATGAGGTCTTCCCGGGTCGCGTGCTCAACACGCACCCCAGTCTCCTGCCCGAGTTCAAAGGGTGGCACGCGGTCGGCGAAGCGCTGAAGGCTGGCGTCAAGGAAACGGGCTGCACGGTGCACGTCGCGACCGAGGCGCTCGATGATGGTCCGATCCTCGCTCAACGCAAGGTCGCGGTGTTCGACGACGACACCGAATCGTCCCTGCACGAACGAATCAAGATCGTCGAGCGAACGTTGTATCCGATGGTCCTCGCTAGGGTTATGGCGTCACTCGACGAAGGTCTCGAACCAGAGAGCGTCGCCGGCATGATGGGAGAGAGCTAAATGCGGGCGTTGTTGAGCGTGTACGACAAGACGGGTCTGATCGAGTTCGCGAGCGGGCTCGCGCTGCTGGGTGTGGAACTCGTTGCGTCGGGAGGCACGGCGTCAGCACTCGAGCACGCGGGCATCGCGCATCGAGAGGTCGAGGACGTCACGGGCTTCCCCGAGATGCTAAATGGACGCGTCAAGACGCTGCATCCGCGGATTCACGGCGGCATCCTCGCGGACCGCTCGAAACCCGAACACATGGCGGCGCTCAGCGCTCACGACATCACGCCCATCGACATCGTGGTGAGCAACCTCTACCCGTTCTCGTCGGACCCTTCGATCGAACTCATCGATATCGGCGGTCCGTCCATGGTGCGCAGCGCCGCGAAGAATCACCAACACGTCGCAATACTTACGAGCCCCTCGCAATACGACGAGGTCCTCGAAGAATTGAAGGCGAACGGTTCTTTGTCGGACGCGACGCGCCACGCTCTCGCGCGTGCGGCGTTCGCCCACACCGCGAGCTACGACGCCCAGATCGTTCGCTGGTTCGACCAGGGTGGTGAGATCGGTACACCGCCGAGTGACGTCGACCAGATCGTGCCCGAGACACTGCACCTCACGCTCGAGCGCGCGTCGATCACTCGTTACGGCGAGAACCCTCACCAGACCGGCGCACGCTACCGTGAAGCGGGTACCACGCCGTGGTGGGACGGCGTGAACCAACACGCGGGCACGGCGTTGTCCTACCTCAACCTCTTCGACGCCGACGCGGCGTGGCGACTCGTGCACGAACTGAGCAGCGACGCCCCAGGACTGCGCGCGGTCGCGATCATCAAGCACGCCAACGCGTCGGGCGCCGCACTCGGCACGACGCTCGCTGACGCCTTCGGAAAAGCCCTCCAGGCGGATCCGCAGAGTGCCTTCGGAGGGATCGTCGCCGTGAACGGTGAACTCGACGAGGAGGTCGCGACATTGATTGCGGCCGGTCCCCAGGCCGACGTCATCATCGCCTCGTCCTTCAGCGCAGAGGCGCTCACGATCCTCATCGCTCGCAGAAAGGCCACGCGTCTGCTCAGTGCGCCCGCTCCCGAACCCCTCGGTCGTTCGATTCGCACGTTCGGACATACCGCGCTCGTGCAGAACGCCGACGAGTTGTTGGTGCCGCTGAGCGCGTGGCACTGTGTCACCGAGCGCCAGCCCACCCCCCAGCAACGCCAAGATCTTTTGGTGGCGTGGCGAGTGTGTGCGCGTACGACGTCGAACGCGATCGTGCTCGCGCGTGACGGTGTCGCGGTGGGTAT
The DNA here is from genome assembly GCA_003163875.1 of Acidimicrobiaceae bacterium. Classification (GTDB taxonomy): domain Bacteria; phylum Actinomycetota; class Acidimicrobiia; order Acidimicrobiales; family RAAP-2; genus RAAP-2. The sequence continues at coordinate 19,631 of PLRK01000001.1, forward strand.
TGGCGCGGGTCAACAATCGCGCGTCGTCGCGGCGACTATCGCGAGTGAGAAAGCGGGCGACTTTGCCCAAGGTAGTGCCGCCGCATCCGATGCATTCTTTCCCTTCGCGGATGGACTCGAAGCACTCACCGCAGCGGGCGCCACGTCCGTGGTGCAGCCCGGAGGGTCCGTGCGTGACGCCGAGGTCATCGCCGCCGCGAACGACGCCGGTATCGTGATGATGCTCACCGGTGAGCGTCACTTCCGTCATTAGGAGACTCATGAGCGCACAACTACTTGACGGCGAACCCGTTGCTGCTCGCATCAAGATGGAACTCGCTGATCGAGCCCAACGACTTCGCGCGAGTGGTCGTATTCCTGGACTCGGCACGATCCTCGTTGGCGAAGACCCGTCAAGTGCGCGCTACGTCGAGATGAAGATCGAGGAGTGCGCGCAGATCGGGGTGCGGTCCTTTGATGAGCATCTTTCGTCGAGCGTGACCCAGTCGCACATCGAGTCGGTGATCGATCGCTTCAACGCCGATCCCCACGTGCACTCGATCTTGGTGCAACTGCCCTTGCCCGCGGGCATCAACGAAGAAGAAGTCCTCATGCGAGTGCTGCCCGAAAAAGACGTGGACGGACTGCACCCTACGAACCTCGGTCGTCTCGTGATGGGCGCTCCCGGACCGCTTCCTTGTACGCCAGCGGGCATCGTTGAGTTGCTCGCGCACTATCACGTGCCCGTCGAAGGAAAACACGTCGCGATTATCGGTCGAGGCATCACGATTGGGCGACCACTGGCGCTTCTCATGGCGATGCGTCGAGCACACTGCAACGCTGCAGTGAGTGTCGTCCATACGGGCGTCGACGACATGGCCAGTATCGTTCGAAGCGCGGACGTGATCGTCTCGGCGGCCGGTAAGGCCGGCATCGTGACGCGCGACATGGTCAAGCCCGGTGCTGCGGTCGTTGGCGCGGGCACCACGTTTGCAGGACGCAAGCTGCTCAGCGACGTCGCCGATGACGTTCATGAGGTCGCTGCTTGGGTGACGCCTCGGCTCGGTGGTGTTGGTCCGATGACTCGTGCAATGCTGTTACGCAACGCCGTGCTGGCTGCAGAGAGGGTTCGATGATGACGACTGACACGCGAGGACGCGAATTCGACGAACGACCATGGGGCAGCTTCACGGTCCTTGACGACGAGATGTTCGATCACAAGGTGAAGCGCATCGTGGTCCTCCCGGGGAAGCGACTCAGTTATCAAACACACGCCAAGCGCGCTGAACACTGGTTCATAGTCGACGGTGACGCGACGGTCGTGCTCGACGGCGCCGTGCATCAACTGAAGCCGGGCGACAGCATTGACATCGCTCTTGGTCAGGCGCACCGATGTGAGAATCAAGGGACCACGCCGGTCGTGTTCATCGAAGTCCAGCACGGCTCGTACTTTGGCGAAGACGACATCGTCCGCCTCGAGGACGACTTCGGTCGGGCGCCGTAGACACGTGCGCATCGACGATCTTCTGCGTGCCGGCACGACGCACTCCTTCGAGTTCTTTCCGCCCAAGTCCGACGACGAGAGCGTCGTCCTCGAGCGCACACTCGAGGACCTCGGGCCGTTGCGACCTTCGTTCGTGTCGGTGACCTATCGAGGTGGACGGGCGTCACGCCAGCGCACCTTTGACCTGGTGACGCAGATTCAGCGGGGTGGACACCTCACCGCGATGGCGCACTTGATATGTGTTGGTCACACTCGAGCCGAGATGCGTGACATCTTGAAGAACTACGTCGACGCGGGCGTCCAGAACGTGATGGCCCTCGGGGGCGACATCCCGGATGATCCCGCGCTCGTGGCGTCCGAATTTCGTCACGCGATCGATCTCGTGGAACTCGCACGAGAGGTCGGCGAGTTCTCGATCGGCGTCGCCGCACATCCTCAAGGCCACCCTCGATCATTCGATATGGCGTCGGATCGACGCTTTCTCGCCGAGAAACTCGAACTCGCGGACTTTGCGCTGACCCAGTTCCTCTTCAGCCCCGAGGAGTGGACCGGTCTCGTCGAGGAACTCGGCGAACTCGGTATCACCAAACCCGTAGTGCCCGGGATCATGCCGGTAACGACGCTGTCGGGTATTGAGCGCATGACGATGATGGGCACGCGAGTACCCCCCGAACTCGTTGCACGACTCGTCAATGCTGACCGCGACGGTGGGAAACTAGCCGTGCGCGACGCGGGCATCGCCGCCGCGGTCGAGCTCTGCGAGCAACTGCTCGACGCTCGTGCGCCAGGTTTGCATTTCTATACGCTCAATCGTTCGACCGCGACCCGAGAGATCTACGCGGCTCTTTCGCACTGAAGCTCGGCACTAAAGGGACTTTGTCCCCAAAATCGACCCTCGGAAATCGCCGTAGAATAAGGTCATGGCTGAAAAAATCACAGTGGACGCGCAAGGCGTCCTCAACGTACCTGACAATCCCATCATCCCCTTCATCGAAGGCGACGGCATCGGCGTGGACATTTGGCCCGCCGCAAAATTGGTGCTCGACGCGGCCGCAAAGAAGCACGGCAAGAGCATTGAATGGAAGGAAGTCCTCGCGGGCGAGAAGGCCTTCAACGAGACGGGCGACTGGCTCCCCGAGCAGACAATCGTCGATTTTCGAGAGTACTTGATTGGTATCAAGGGGCCTCTCACGACGCCTATCGGTGGTGGGTTTCGTTCCCTCAACGTCGCACTGCGCCAGATTCTCGACCTCTACGTCTGTCTTCGCCCGGTTCGCTGGTTCAAGGGCGTGCCCTCACCGGTGAAGCAACCCGAACTCGTCGACATGGTGATCTTTCGTGAGAACACCGAGGACGTCTACGCCGGCTTCGAAGTCGAGGCGGGGACCCCGGACGCGGAGAAGTTGCGAACCTTCTTGAGGGACTCCTACGGCTGGGACATTCGAGAGATGAGTGGCATTGGTATCAAGCCCATCTCCAAGTTCGGCTCCGAGCGGCTCATCCGAGCGTCAATCAAGTACGCGCTGGAGCACAAGCGAGAGTCTGTCAACCTCGTGCACAAGGGAAATATTCAGAAGTTCACTGAGGGCGCCTTCATGAAGTGGGGTTATGAACTCGTGCGAAACGAGTTCGCCGACGTCGCGGTGGGTTGGGACGATTGCGGTGGAAACCCGGGTTCGAAGCTCCTCGTGAAGGACTCGATCGCTGACATCACGCTCCAGCAGGTGCTCACGCGGCCCTCGGAGTTCTCGGTAATCGCGACCATGAACCTGAACGGTGACTATTTGTCCGACGCTCTCGCCGCGCAAGTTGGCGGCATTGGCATTGCTCCCGGCGCCAACATCAACTACGTGACCGGACACGGCATCTTCGAAGCTACGCACGGCACCGCGCCCAAGTACGCGGGCCAAGACAAGGTGAACCCCGGTTCGGTGCTGTTGTCTGGCGTGTTGATGTTCGAACACCTCGGTTGGCAGGGTGCGGCCGATGACATCGTGCGCGCCCTCGAAGCGACGATCACGGACAAGATCGTCACCTACGACTTCGCTCGCTTGATGGATGGGGCAACCGAAGTGAAGTGTTCAGAGTTCGCCTCGGCAATCGTCGATCGTCTATGACAACAACACCACAAGGAGCATGATGACTACCCCCGTCCACGTCACCGTGACCGGCGCCGCCGGTCAGATTGGTTACCAATTACTGTTTCGCATTGCGTCGGGACAAGTGTTCGGACCCGACACGCCCGTTGTCTTGCAGCTGCTCGAGATCGAACCAGCCATGAAGTCCCTCGAGGGTGTCGTGATGGAACTCGACGACTGCGCCTTTCCGCTGCTGGCGGGGATCGAAGCGACGAGTGACTTGACCAAAGCCTTCAACGGCACCAATTGGGCGCTTCTCGTGGGATCGATCCCTCGCAAGGCCGGTATGGAGCGCGGTGATCTTCTCAACGTCAACGGTGGGATCTTCAAGCCCCAGGGTCAAGCGATTGCCTCGCACGCAGCGAGTGATGTTCGCATCCTCGTGGTTGGCAATCCGTGCAACACGAACTGCCTCATTGCCCGCTCCAACGCGCCGGAGATTCCTGTCGACCGATGGTTCGCAATGACGCGCCTCGACCAGAATCGCGCCGAGACGCAACTCGCGAAGAAGGCTGGCGTACCCGTGGAGGAAGTGAAGAACCTCGTCATCTGGGGCAATCACTCCGCCACGCAAT
>PLRK01000105.1 GCA_003163875.1 Acidimicrobiaceae bacterium
AGCGCGAGCGCGTCGGCGACGTCAGCGGGCTGAGGCACCTCATTGAGCCGGCATAATCGTGTGACCATGCCTTGGACCTGGATCTTGCTCGCGGCACCGTAGCCAGTCACGGCGAGCTTCACCTCTTGGGCCGTGAACTGGCGCACCGGGACACTCAGCGCGCCAGCGAGCGCGACGGCCACCCCACTTGCTTGGGCCACGGGAATCGCCGTCCTCGCGTTTCGCTGGTAGAAGACTCGTTCGACGACCACGGCGTCGGGCGTTGTTTCCTCGAGCAAGGTGCGCAACTCTGTCAAGAGCTGGCCCAGGCGTTCTTCGACCGTACGATGCCGACTGGTCTCGACGACACCCGCTCGCACGGCTCGGAAGGATTCGACGCCTTCAAAAGAGCCTTCCACCAGCCCAAACCCACATCGGGTCAATCCAGGATCGATACCGAGTACGAACATATGTTCGATACTACTTGGCATCGCCCTTGGAACAAGGATTTTGACCCAACGAGGACCCTCTCCCAGGATCAGACGGAATTAGCCCTCGTAGGCGGCGAGGATCTCCTCGGGGATGTCGAAGTTTGCGTAGACGTTCTGCACGTCATCGTGGTCGTCAATCGCGTCCATCAGGCGCAGGATCTTCTTCGCCTCAGACTCCTCGTCCACCTCAATGACATTCTGGGGAACGAGCGTCAAATCGGCGCTGAGCACCTTGATGCCGTGCGACTCAAGTGCGTCGCGCACGATGCCTACGTCGTGCGGCTCGGTAGTGACCACGAAGTTTTGACCCTGGGCGTCGAAGTTCTCACCACCGGCGTCGAGCACCCATTCGAGGAGTTGGTCTTCGTCGAGGGGGCCCTGCACTTCGAGCAGTCCCTTTCGATCGAACTGCCACGACACCGCTCCNNTCGTAGCGCACGCCCTCGAGCTCACCGGTGCCACGCTTGATGGCGCGCTCAATCGTGTCAATGGGCACTGACGCTTCACGAGCTTTCTGAAACATGGTGCGCAGACTCGCGTTGGACGCGGGGTCGCCCCCACCCTCACGCGCCGCGACCTCGACTTGACGAATGAGTTTGGCAAAAACTTTGGCTCGNNCGCGGATTGCCGTCCGGATCGCCACCGCCGTTCTTGGCTGCGATGGTGATCTCCTTGATCAGCCGCGTGAAGATCTTGCCGCGCTTGGCATCCAGCGCGCCCTTTTTATGCTTAATCGTTGCCCATTTTGAATGGCCGGACATGGTTCCTCCCGCCCCTTTTTGGGGCGTTCGTATCGTAGTGAAGATTACAGCGCGTCGGTGAAGAGCTGGTGCACGCGGGTTTCACTCGTCAGTTCAGGGTGAAATGAGCATCCCCAGACGTTCTCGTGTCGCACGAACACCGCGTGCGTACCATCACCGTGATCGAGGGTGGCGAGCACCTCGACGTTGTCGCCGACGTGCTCGATCTTTGGGGCTCGAATGAATACTCCGGGCACTTCGCCCACTCCCTTTAAGTCGACGGGACTCTCGAAACTGGCGATTTGGCGCCCGTAGCCGTTACGACGCACGGACACGTCAAGTTTCTTGAAACTCCACTGGTCATCTCGCCCATCGAGCACGACGTCGCTGAGCAAGATGAGTCCCGCGCACGTGCCCAGGACCTTGAAGCCTTCGTCAAGGCGCGCTTGGAGTACTGGTCGGATTCCCGAGGTGATGAGTAAGTGGGCGATCGCTGTTGATTCCCCACCGGGCACGATCAAGCCGTCGATGTCGTCGAGTTGCTCGGGCGTGCGAACCTTTAGGACCTTGACGTCGAGTCGCTCCAACGTCGCGACGTGTTCGCGCACATCGCCCTGGAGGGCGAGTACGCCAACGATCGGCACTACCAGCCGCGCTCGGCGAGGCGAACCTCGAGCGTCGAGTTCTCGAGACCTCGCATCGCGGCTCCCAGGCCAGTCGACACCTTCGCGACGACGCCCGGGTCTTCGAAGTGCGTCGTCGCCTCGACGATGGCGCGTGCCATGCGGCTCGGGTCATCACTCTTAAAGATGCCCGAACCCACAAACACTGCTTCGGCGCCGAGTTGCATGACCAGCGACGCATCAGCGGGCGTTGCAATGCCCCCCGCACAGAACAATGGCACGGGAAGGTTGCCCGTCGCGGCGACCTCTTGGACGAGCGGCAACGGAGACTGGAGATCCTTCGCCAAGGTGTACAGCTCAGAAGGATCCGCAGTCGTGAGACGGCGGATTTGAGCGTTGATTGTGCGCAGGTGCCGCACCGCCTCGACGACGTTGCCCGTCCCCGCTTCACCCTTGGAGCGAATCAGACATGCGCCTTCGCCAATGCGACGTAACGCCTCGCCCAAATTGGTCGCGCCACAGACGAAGGGCACCGTGAACGACCACTTGTCAATGTGGTTCTCCTCGTCGGCAGGCGTCAGCACTTCGGATTCGTCGATGTAGTCCACGTCGAGGGCTTGGAGAATCTGCGCTTCGGCGATGTGGCCAATGCGCGCCTTCGCCATCACGGGGATAGTCACACTCGCTTGGATCTCTTGGATCATCTCGGGGTCGCTCATCCGCGCAACACCACCGTCACGTCGGATGTCCGACGGCACGCGTTCGAGCGCCATCACCGAGACCGCGCCGGCGTCTTCAGCGATTTTCGCCTGCTCGGGGTTGACGACGTCCATGATCACGCCGCCCTTGAGCATCTGGGCCAGGCCCCGCTTCACGGTCGTGGTTCCGGTCCGCCCGTTCTCTCCGTCGTGCACGTTCAACAAACTCCCAAAAGTACTAGTGTCTCTATTCTACAGGCCATAACAACCCTAACAAGTGAGACGCTTCAGGACGCGTCGCTCATCGATTGTCACCCTGAGCCCGTCGAAGGGCGATTGCGCCCATGCTTCGACAAGCTCAGCATGACAAGACGGGAACCCGCACCCTGAGGCTGTTTTTGTCACCCCCGA
>PLRK01000024.1 GCA_003163875.1 Acidimicrobiaceae bacterium
CGAGGTGTTCGGAACCGGACTCATTGACGAGTTCGCTCGCCAAGGTTCCCAAAGGACAACCGGACAACTGAGGCGAGTACCGCTGAAACTCAATGATTGCGTGCGCCCAACGTTGCACGTCATCGATTGACGTGACCTCGACGAGCATGCGCGCGTGCGAGGCGAGGATCTGATCGCGCACGTAGGTCACCACGCAGCTCACGAGATCGTCCTTGCTCGCGAAGTAGTGGTACATCTGTGACTTGCTCGTTGACGTAGCAAGGCCCACTTCGTCGAGAGTCACCGCCGCGACGCCGCGCACCACCACTTCGAGNNCGCCACCTCGATAATTCGCTGGCGCGTGGCGCGACCCTTCGCCGTCAATGAGCGCTGACTTCCTTCATCGACTTCCAGCATCGCGTCCTCCATTATTGGACTTGACAGTCCACTCTAGTCCTGCCATTATGGACTCTTCGGTCCATTCTAAGGAGCAACAATGGAAGCCCTCACCCCACAACTCGACGCATTCACGGCCCAGATCCCCCCGGCAATCGGCACTCGCATGGATGCGGGGATCGAAGAAGTGAGGAAATCGGGCGCTGCGCCTGGTCTGAGCGTTGGCGAAAGCGCACCCGACTTTTCCTTACTCGACGCGCGCGGGGAGCGGATTGTCCTGAGCGAGTTGCTCGCGAACGGTCCCGTCGTCGTGACGTTCTATCGAGGTGAATGGTGCCCTTATTGCAATATGCAACTTCGCGCACTGCAACAGGCCCTGCCCGAAATCACGGCGACGGGCGCGACACTCGTGGCGATCAGCCCACAGGCACCCGACCACGGATTGACCTTGAGTGAAAAGAACGAGCTTGCGTTTGCCGTGCTGAGTGATCTCGATCAGTCGGTGAGCGAATCCTTCAAGGTTCGCTTCGAGATGACCGGTGAGCTAGAAGACCTCNNGATGGTCGTCGGTCGTTGCCAGTACCGTCAACGTTCGTGATTGACCGCGACGGCGTCGTGCGCTTCGCTTCGGTCAATGCGGACTGGCGCGTGCGCACCGAGCCAGCTGAGGTCATTGCGGCGCTCACGTCACTTTAATTTTTCACACGGAGCGACCTCGCGGTCGACGTAAAGAAAAAATCCGATCGCCGGTTTCGCGTCCCTAGGTAACCTCGTGCGTGAATCGAAACCAGCGCAAAGGACGAAACCAGGAGGAAGTCGTGAGCTCATCAAACAACGCGAACGAGGCTCGCTACGTCAAACCTGGCTGGTTCACGAAATACGTCTTCAACAATTTCGTGCAGGCCCTTACGAGTATCGGAATCAGCGTGTGGGGATCGCGTACCCTTTACGTACGCGGTCGGGTAAGTGGTGAACTACGTTCGAATCCGGTCAACCTGCTGGCCGTCGATGACCAGAACTACCTCGTGGCGCCGCGAGGAGAGACCCAGTGGGTCAAGAACCTTCGCTTCCAAAAAAATGGCGAACTCCGAGTTGGCAGAAAAGTACAATCCTTCGACGCGACAGAACTAAGTGACGCAGAGAAGACCGAAATCCTCCGGGCCTACCTCAAACGATGGAAAGCCGAGGTAGGAATATTCTTCGACGGGGTAAGCGCGAACTCGCCGCAGAACGACCTCGAGAGGATTGCGCCAAACCACCCGGTGTTCCGCTTGACGTTCAACTAGCAGTCGTCGCCGCGAGTGTCTCAGTCGCCGGGGCGACAGTAGTAGACCGTTAATGAAATAGCGGTTGACTGCTGTCCCGAAGGCGCGGGTAATTGATTGCAGTGTTGCGCTATCCACACGAACCGAGAATCATGGCTATGCGGATCCGCGAGGACGAGATGGAACGCTCCTTCGTCAATCAAGTTTCGAAGGCGTTTCAGCGTCGGTGACGCGATCACGCCCGTGAAACCACCAATGGGCAGGACTTCTTGACCCGTCTCGAAAATGAAAGGTGCGGCTACGGCAGAAGATTGCGTCGCCATGAGATAGGGCGCCCCGTTTTGGGCGAACTCAAGACTCGGAAGCACTGCTTCGGTCGACGCCGTACCAAAAAGGTTGTTCAAGGCTTGCGCGGTGCCAGTGGCTTCGAATGGCGTATCAAACACCCCGAGGCCACTGGTCACAAGCGTGAGCGACGCGACGGTCGGTAACACGAGCGTGGCGCAAAGAACACCCGCGCCCACCAACGCACTCGCTCGTGCGCTCGCAACTCGCGACCGCCACGCAATGACCACCACCGCCACTGCGCTGACAGTCGCGAAGGCGATAGCCAGCGGTGCAATCCACACGCCAACGTCTATGCCCTTCACGGGCACGAGCAGCACTCCGAAGATGACCGTGACCAACATCACTACCAACGCGAGGACTCGCACCACGAGCGCATCGCGGTGGTGCCACGCCAGAAGCGCACCCGTGGCAATGATGCCCGCGACGGCGGGCGAGAGTGCGGCCAAATAATACGAATTGAGACTCGAACCCGAACTGAAGGAGACACCCAAGACCAGGAGCCACGCCCCCCAGAGCACGAAGGAACTTCGCCACGGGTCGCCGCGCGCTC
>PLRK01000130.1 GCA_003163875.1 Acidimicrobiaceae bacterium
CGAATCTTCCTACAGTTTTCTGTACGCTTTGCCAAGTTCGACAGGTTGACCCACCAGTCAAATCCCGTCGTGAAGGAGACAACGATGGCCCGACTCGAGACCGGCGACAAGGCACCCGCCTTCAGCTTGGCGAACCAGAACGGCACCAAGGTGTCACTGCGCGACTTCGCCGGCGAACGATTCGTCCTCTACTTCTATCCCGCCGACGACACCCCCGGTTGCACCAAGGAGGCGTGTCAGTTCAACGACGAGCTCGCCCACTTCAAGAAATTGAAGGTGAAGGTCGTGGGCATCTCACCCGACGACGCTCAAGCGCACGTGGCGTTTCGCAAGAAGTATGGTCTCAAATTCGATCTGTTGAGCGATCCCGACAAGTCCGTCATGGCCAAGTACGGCGCCTTCGGCGAGAAGATGATGTACGGCAAGAAAGTCGTCGGCGTCATCCGCTCCACGTTTCTCATTGGTCCGAGCGGCAAGGTTGAAAAGGCCTGGTACGCAGTGCGCGCCGATGGTCACGCGGCGAAGGTGCTCGAGTCGCTCTCGTCGTAGGACACCAACGTCGCGCGCCTTGTTCCTCTCGCCGCGCGACGTCCCCCGCTGCTTCAGTCAGACACGTGGAATCATCACGGCGACATCGATGCTTCGTCTAAGTCGATGTCAACGATCGTCGCGACGCGGCTTAAGTCAACGTCGGCGCTCAATATCGATGCTCCATGTCGCCGAGCGACCGAAGCGATCATGCAATCAATCATTCCTCGGGGCGTGACACCCACCTTGCGGCATTGTCGATAGATGCGCACAGCGGCGTCGAAATCAACGGCGGCGTCGAACGCCAAGAGAGGGAATCGCAACAACAAACGGCGAAGATCAACCTCACGCTCCTCGCTGCGCGCTCCCGCCACGACCTCCGTGATCACGGGTTCGGTGACGGCCACGGGGCCGTCACCGCCAATAAGTGCCCTGAGACGCAGGTCGACACGACTTCTCGATGCTCGGTCGTACTCCACCCACGCCGACGTGTCGGCCAGAATCACGAGGCGGCGGGACCGGTGTCGGCCGGGATCGTGTCGATCGCACGCGAACCGCGCATCGCCAGCGCCTCATCACGCGACATCGGCTGCCCGGCGAGATGGCGTAGCGCGAGATCGACCGCCTCGGTCTTGGTGTGCACCCCGTAACGATTCATGATGGTGTGCACGTAGTCGTTCTCGATTTCGATGTTCGTTCGTGATTTGCTCATACACCAACTTTACACCTCACGTGTATAGTTGGTGTATCGTGGCACCCAGGCCGGGAGTCGTGGTCTCGATCCCAAAGGTCTCTCAAACGTCGAGTCAGGTTACCTTTTCTAACTCGCGTTATGACGACGCACCGTGCGGATACGGTGCCAGAATCCCGCGACGATAGCGAGCACCACGATGATGATGATCGGATCCTGCGCGTCGTGGAAGTCGCCGCTCACGTGATGCCAATTCTTCCCCGCGGCGTAGCCGAGTCCAGCGAGCAGCGCGACCCAGATCGCCGAACCAATCAAGGTCAGTACGGCGAATCGACCGCGTTTCATCTCGGCGAGTCCCGCGGGCACCGAGATGAAACTGCGCACCACGGGAATGACGCGGCCGATCAGTACTGACGCCGGACCGTATTTCTCGAACCAACGCTGCGACGCGTCAAGGTCCTGGTGGGTCAAGAGCAACCACTTGCCCCAGCGATCGACGATCGAACGCCCCGCGTAGCGACCGACCTCGTAGGCAATGATGGCGCCCACCAAGGAGCCAATCGCGCCGACGACGATGACCTCCCACAACGAGAACTGCGGATGCTTGTTGAAGGCGGTCGTGCACAGCGCACCCGCGAAACCGTAGGCGACCTCCGAGGGGATGGGGATGCAGGCGGAGGAGAGCACCGAAAGAAGGAACAATCCGAAATAGCCGTAGTGATGGATGAACGATTGCACCGGACCATTCTGCCCGTTTCGAACGACTAGAAAGAATCAGGGACTTTCAGCGTTGCGTGGGGGGAATTCGTGGGGACTGTGCCGCTTCTCGAGGACATCGACGCCGCGTGGCTCTCGTCGTGCCTTGGACTCGAAGGTGACTTCGAACTCGAGCGAACGTCCATTGGATCAGGACAGGTCGCCCAGTGTCACCGCTTCGTGCTTCGATCGCCCGATGGAGCGCAGTTCTCGGTCGTCGCGAAGACACCGTCGAGTGACGACACCAGCCGCTCGACCGCAGCCTTACAGCAGCTCTACGTGCGCGAAACGTCCTTCTACGCACAGCTGGCNNCAGGGTGAGGGGAATGACAGTTTCCTCCTCCTCTTAGAGGACATGGTGCCTACTCTCGACGTCGACCAATTCGACGGTCTGAGCATTGCGATGGCAAGGACCGGGCTACGCGAGCTCGCCGGACTCCATGGCCCCACCATGGGCGACACCTCGCTGCACGACGCCGAGTGGCTCAACGGCGTCGCGAACGCGCTTCGTCCCCTTTACGCCGCCGTCCTGCCGTCGTTGTTCGCCGCGTTCCTCGAGCGCTACGCGAACAGCATCGATGAAGGAACGGCGCAATTCGTGCGTGAACTCGCTGACGCGTTGACGCTGTTCTCCGAGTACCAGTCGCCCCACGCGTGCGTCACGCACGGCGACTTTCGCACCGACAACCTGCTTTTTGGAGCACAGGGCGGATCCGTCGCGCTCTGCGTCGTTGACTGGCAGACCGTGGGCGTGGGAAGCCCGATGCTCGACGTGGCGTATTTCCTCACGACCAGNNCTCACTGCTCACGGTGTGTCCTTTTCCGAGGACCTGGTGCGAAGGGAATACGCCCGCTACACCTTGCAGCCCGTCGTGATGCTGGTCGCCGCCGCGGGACTCGTCGAGCGAACACCACGGGGTGACGCGATGTTCCTTTCCATGATCGAACGAGGCGTGCGTGCCGCGCGCCAGTGGCGAGCGTTTGACGAGTTGCGCGCGTGTTGATCCCCGAGGACGACTTCCCGCTGCATCAAAGTGCGGAGCCGCTCAGCCACGTCATGGCAGGACACCCCAACGCGTACGACCGCTTCTGGTTCAACGGCTACGACGAGTCGTTCTTCTTCGCGCTCGCGCTCGGTCTCTATCCCAATCGTGGGGTGATCGACGCGGCGTTCTCGGTCTGTGACGCGACGAGCCAGCACTCGGTGTTCGCGAGCGACACGCTCGTGGGCCGCCCCACGTCGGTCGGGCCTATTCGCATCGAGATCGTCGAGCCGCTGCGCGTCAATCGCATTGTCGTCGACGCTCCCGAGCAGGGACTGCGGGCGCAACTCGAGTACCGCCAACGTTTCGTCACGCACGAGGAACCTCGCCAGACCATGCACGACGGACCTCGACTCTTCATGGACGTCACGCGCGCGACACAACTCGGCACCTGGTCGGGGTGGATCGAGAGTCCCCTCGGGCGACGAGAGATCGACGCCGCGTTCATGGGTACGAAGGACCGCTCCTGGGGGGTGCGTCCCATAGGGGAACCACTGCCGGGCGCGCCGAGCACTCGCGCGCCGCAACTGTGTTTCTTGTGGACGCCGCTCAACTTCGAGGATCGTGGCGTGCACTACATGACCTTTGACGACGAGCACGGCCAGGCACTGAGCCGCAGCGGCGCCATTCTTCCCCTCGACAGTGAAGGGAACATCCAACGAGTGTCGTCAACGCTCGACGTGCGGCTGCGCAAGGGAACGCGCTGGTTAGAGCGCGCGACGTTGCACTTGGGCGAGGAGGACATTGCATTGGAGCCATTGTTACGCTTTCAGATGCGAGGAGCGGGCTACGCTCATCCGACCTTCGCGCACGGCACCTGGCACGGCGGTGCCCTGCTGCAAGGCGAATCGTTGGACCTCGCGGAAGTACCACCGCTCGAGTACCCGAACCTGCACGTCCAGCACGTCGTACGCGCCGTGTCGTCGTCGGGCAACGGCCTCGGGGTGCTCGAAGTATTGATGGTCGGGCCCTATGCGCCCGCCGGACTCACGGGACTCTTCGACGGCGCCCCTTAATGCTGGTGGGCTGCACACCAGTAGGTCGTCCTGCCACCCACCGTCGTCGAGAGCATCGTCGCACCGTCGAGGGGACACACGCCGCCGGGGAATCGACCCGGCATGTGAGTACCAAGGTGTGATCCACCTCGTTTCTTCAAGACTCGCATGGTCTTGGTGAACGCCGCAAAGAGACGTTGGCGTTGATCGTCGTCCAGCAGTCCCGTGGGGGTGCGCGGATCGATACCCGCGTCGAACAAGATCTCGTCACCGAGCAGATTCCCGACGCCCGCGACGACATGTTGATCAAGCAGTCGTGCCTTGATGGCGGGCCCTTCCCCGCGCGTGATGGCAACAACGCTGTCGAATTGCTTCTTCGTCAGTGTGAGGGCGTCAGGTCCCAACGCCGAAAGGTCGGGATCGATCTCGCAGCGCGCGAGGCGCCGTGGGTCGTGAAGAATCAACTTCCTCCCGTCGTCGAACTCGAGACCCGCGCGCACCCACTGCGCTTTATACTCGTGCGGTCCGTAGAACAGTCCGTCGATGCCCGC
>PLRK01000018.1 GCA_003163875.1 Acidimicrobiaceae bacterium
TCTCGCAGGCGTAGATTGCCCTCTCAGCATTGGCTGCCCTGAAATCCGCTAAGTCTTTGGTGGCTTTCTCGTGGGCCTGACGCTCTTCAAGCGAAGCCTGTTTCCTAAGCGGCGCAATTTTCACACGCACTGGCCGGTCAATCCGCGTGAGGCGGTCAGGTATTGATGGGCAGTAAACAACGCCATCGATGACACGCATGCCTTCGTAGTCGCGCATGGTGTGATCCAGTGGGTGAATGTCTTGCGTCTGATCGATGCCACGTTTGCGCAGTTCATCCGCCCAGTCTTCAGAGCGTTTGTAGGAGAAACCACGGTCACAAAGGAGTTCGTCAATCACTTTGCCATCGGCGATCAATCGATCGATGACTTCGAGCGATGGTTCAACGACACTTCCAGCCGCTGGGCGAAGCGTCATTCCCATCATCAACTTGGGAAACACGTCAGCGTCGTCACCAACGGGCGGCACGGCCACACCAGCGTATAGTTCGTAGCCGAAAAGATGGTGCGACTTGTTGTTGTACGTCTTGGTTCGATACCCCGAGCGGGCGTCGGCATCAAATGAGTGCGTGGGCAGCTTTGAACGCAACTTCACGTTCGCGAGGGCCTTCGCTGAATTCTCGCGCTCCTCATCCACCCCTTGCGCTTCAATTTTTTCGGTCGTTGACCATCGAGGCAGGCCCCACGTGCGCAGTCCCGAGCTATCCCACGCCAGAGAAAACGTTGTTGGCATTGACGCCGGTATTGTCGCCTTGACCAACTTGTCAATGATTGACTGGAGGGCTGGCGAGACGCTTGCCTCCGTAAGGGGCGCCACCCCTGGAACAGGCCTTTCACCGACCGCTATCTTCTCATCCAACGCGCTGAAGAAGTAGCGCACTTGGCGTACCGACAGTGGCGTATCGGTTCCACGTTGGCGTGATCGAATCCCGAGTTCTACCTGCAGCGAGCGCGGAATTGACCGTGTCAGGACTTTATGAATATTGTCCAACGTCATCGCGGAACTTTGTGACGCCACCACTACGGCGCCCGCCAAAAACACATCGGCCGCGAGCCGTCGCTTGCGTCCTGTGCCCGTTGGTGACAAGAGTGCTTCAATATCTTTAGCGACACCGCTGCGCTGAATTGCCTTGTAGACGAGTTCGAACTCACATCTGCGGATCATGACGGCACCTCACGCGATGCGTCTTTCACAATTTGCAGAGCCGCCTGTACGCTCTCCTCGCTTGGCTTCGAGCAGTGCGGCAAGAGGTCCACCAACGTGCGCGCCGAACGCAGTCCCGACGCCTGCAGCAGCGCCCCAAGTGGCACGTTCGCGCTCATGCACGCCACCAACCAGGTCGAACGCAGACGCGCTGGATCGATATCAATGCCACTTCCGGCGGCAGTTTTTGCATGTTTGCGCACGTTGGCCGTAACGTTCTTGCGACTCGAAGACTCGCCGTACAACAAGTCCGTTGCAGAACGTTTCTGTTCAAAGTGAAACCTCAACGCCTCACGCAGGAGTTGTTCGTACTGTGATCGAACAATGACGGTCCGAGGGTTCGCTCCCTCGACGCGCACGAATAGACCGAAGACGCCAGGTGCTATTTCAAGTTCCATGATGTGGGTTGGCGTGACGGTTCGTTGCTCGTGCGCGGAAAGGCCTGCCCCAAGTCCTAATGAGACAACAGCCGACACGCCACGCCGCGTCGTGAGTGTTGGCTGGTTTCGTGCCAAACGCACAAACGACGCACATTCGTACGGCGAATACGGCGGTTGGACACTATGAGCTGAGAGACGCGGTGAGGCGTGAGTTGGCGCCGCTCGCCTCACGACGCCACGCAGTGTTGATCGAGTTGTTGATCGAGTGCCATCGGAACGCGCAGCAAAGGGACCCGCAATGTACTCATCGACGAGACCGGGGACGAGTACCTCTTCGATTCTCAATGGATCGGAGGAGTTCTCACGTTCGGGGCGATGAAGCACCCACCGACAAAAGCGGACGATGGATCCCATGCGTTGTTCTACCCAACGTGCGCTCGCAGGGCCATACAACGTTGCCAACTGGCGCGTAGCGTCGTTCACCAGTAGCCAATCCTCAAGAGGAAAAGCGTTGGGTATAAATGCATCGATAGCTTCTGCAATTTCCATCGGGAGTTCAGGTGCCTCTGCCAAAACGATTTCTGGAGCGATGCCGTTGACCCGCATTGATTGCGCGGCTTCGTGTTTTCCCATTGCCTCTTTTGCATATTGCAGGGCTGCTCGACGTGACATTGGTTTCACCGGTGCGACGCGAAGGGTCGTGGGCTTCTTTTTTTCGGGTGCGCTCATCGACGTTGCCTCAATGTCTCGAGCGCTTTGTAATTTGAACGCGACGTCCAGTGTCACCCTCCGCGAAGGTGCCTTTGCGGTTGGCGCAAACGTCAACGCTTGGAAAAGTCGACCCAAGTCCATCACTTCTATCGCGAGTTCCTCGCCAATACCATTGAAGGTGATCGCATGCATTCCTCGACCGTTGCGAACGTATGCGGCCGCCAACGCCGTAAAGGGGCCATGTTTCGCGAGCGGCTCCCAGAATTTGCGCGTTGTCGCCTGCGGCCTCGGAGGAGTCAACCGAACGCGTGGCGGCATTGCCCCAACCGCTCGCGAGACGCGTCGGAGTCTGGGACGAAATGTGTTGGGGCGTCGACGACTTGCACAGAACGCTTCGATGTGATGGGGTGCCAACAATTCGTTGAGGTCCGGTGTCGAACCTTTGTCCCACGCGGGATGCCACTGAAGCATCGTCACCATGTTGGAAAGTAGGACCCGTGCCGACTCGCCTTCGGCCTCGGTCGAAAGAACTGCTCGAATCGCTTGGTTGCGGACGAGTTGCCACGCTTTTGTTGAAAGCTCGCGTGGGGTGTATGTGCTGAGTGCTGCTTGGGTTTGAAGGGTTGTCATGCACGACGACGGTGAGCTCTCCAAATCGACGTGCAATCGCCAACACTATGAAAAATATGCCTTCTGACGTGCTTGTTCTGCTCATAGCAGAACAACTTNNACTTTATTACGCTAGCGGCATAGTACGCAAATTTATTTCCGGACTTTTCCCATGACCCCCCGGGGTAACCCCGCGCTCGGTCAACGCATTCGAACTTTGCGAAAGGCGCGGCGGCGCATGTTGGCTGATGTGGCTGCTGAGTCGGGTGTTTCGCTGCCATATATATCAGAGGTGGAACGCGGAACCAAACTCCCCACACTCGAGGTGTTGACTCGACTGGCCGATGCCCTCGATCTCACGGTCGTAGAACTGTTGAGCGGAGTGCCTCCTTACGATAACTGAAGAAAGTACGAAAAAGCCTCGGCTGGAACAAATTTCCCTCCGCGTCGTAGATGCTGCTCGCACTCGCCACGGGGGTACAGAGGCGATGGAACGTAATCTACGTCGGCAGGCTTGGACAGTTGACCTTCCAGTTGAAATAATTAACATTGTTATCAAGCCAGTCGTTCGTACTTTGCTTGGACACCGAAATATTTTCCATTGCCTACGTTTTGAATCTCTTTATGATCATCGAGTGAGTGGAAGGGCCCCGTCTCCTTTGTCGAAACGTCGAAATATTTTCTCTTTGACTACGTTTTAACAATTTTGATGGTCATCCAGTGGACCCGATCGGACGACATTGCGCTTCGCGCCCGCCGTCCTCGNNCGGACGGCTTGGCGCTTCGCGCCCGCCGTCCTCGGGCAGAGGGAATGGACTTTTCATTGACTCAAAACATCATTCATGAGGAGTACGCATATGCATATCTTGAAGTGATTGCAAGAATGCCAGACGTCAACAACACGTTGCGTTCTTAAGACGTACTTTGTTGCGTAAATTCCCAAAAAGTGCCCATCTGAGTTCCACCTGAATTCGAAGGGCGTAATTGTGCAGTGAAAGTAATTCTGTAATGTACCGTGCTGCCTGAAGTATTTGGACGAAAGAATGCAGTGCGAGTTACTTCGCCAGAGGAACACCTAACGGATGTATTGAAACCGGGCACTGCTGGGAAGGAGTGCCAGGTGCATTCGGTCGCGTCGCTGACCTTAAATGCAAAAAACTGTTTTCCTCCGGCAGGATTCAAATTCAAGAACACTCCAGGGGGAGTTCTTGTCTCGCTCGTTGGCAAGAAGAAAAGCAGCGCCAAAATTACTAAAACTATGATTGAAATCAGTGTGTATCCTGGGCGCTTCCTCGGTAATGGGAGTCTCTCGGCTTCAACCATTTTTGCGAGTTGTAATGCAGCGATTCTCGCGAGCTCGCTCCAAGCCCAGTCCTCAGGGAGAGACCGACGAGAACGTAGCTTAAGAATAACCACATTCTTTCCGGCCGAAACATAGAGATTTAGGAGCCACCATCCTTCGACAAAGGAATCGTCTGAATCGCGACGGGTATTCGGGA
>PLRK01000038.1 GCA_003163875.1 Acidimicrobiaceae bacterium
CGCCACAACAGGTCGTGCATCGCAACCGAATGGACCGCTCCCTCGACGCCGCCAGCGAAAGGCCCCGCCATCGACGTCGCATGCACGATGGCGGCATCGCGCGGTACACCCAGAGGAATAATCGGCCATAGTCGCGTCACGAGATTCACGGGCAAGGGAAGCGAGTTCACTCGCAAGGGCAACGAATTGAGATCCATCGACGCCTCGCCGCGCGGGCTGAGACCAACGAGCTCATAAGGAGAGCCGAGTTCGGCCAAGCCTTGAATGAGTCCTCGCACGTACGTGGCGATGCCTCCCGGCTGACGACGATAGAGCTGATCGATACTGAGTGCGAGGATTCGCTTCACGGATTCCAGCCTCGCACGACGTTGCGATAGAGGCGGGNNCCTTCGCCGCCGTGTCTGGGGCGAAATCCACCGCTCTCGCGTGACCGGCGGCGATCATGATTGCTCGCTTCGCGTCATTGAACCAGACATCTCGCAGCACATCGAGCGCCTCGTCGTCATTTGCGACGAGTGCGGCGGCTCCCGATAACAACTCGCGGTTGATGGATGTCGATCGAGCGAGCGTTGGCACTCCTGCGGACAACGACGCGATCGCAAAGGACGGGAACCGTGCGCCATCTGACATATGGAGCACCAGGCGTGCCGAGCCAATGGCGGCGCGGGCATCGCGCCGCGAAAGCGAACGTATTGGCAGCCCGCTTGATCGAATCCGTTGACCAACGGCCGAGCTCGTCACCGCGACGAGGCGAGCACCGACGCTCTCGGTGAATTTCAAGAGCTCGGGGGCAAGTTCCAAAAACGGCTTCCTCACTCCAGTGACATTCACGACGAGGTCGCCTCCGTTCTGCGTCGCGGCGACCAACGGCACGGCGGGCGGCACCACGACAATTTCACTTCGGCGCAGTTCGAGAACTTCCTGGACTTCGTGGCTTGCCGAACGACTCGACGCGACGAGGACGGCGCCGTGCTCCACAGCTCGGCGGAGTTGCTTTATTCGTTGGTGCGCCCGCGACTCGCCTCGTAGCGGTCGAAGATCATCGACCGAGATAATGAGGGGAACCGATTTCGTCGGTGGGGTCAGAATCCCCGCTACGTGCACGACGTCGACGTGGGGCAATCGACGATCAAGTGACGGACCCAGGCTGCGACGCCATAAGGGTGACCAAAGGCGGCGCAAATGAATGCTCACTTCGTTTCTCGACGTCGACGAATTGAGACTACGAAAGCGAAATAGCTCAACGCCGTCAATTTTGGCAAGCGCGTCGGCCAGATCGTCCATGGTGTTGTCGAGTGACTCCAACGAGCCATCGAGATCTAAGCCGACTCGCAACTCGGACACATCACTCACGAAGCGAGGGCCACCGTTCGCGCCGTACTCGTCCATTCGGGCCACAGTTCCACCGCCCACGGTCCGAAACCCTCTGTGCTCGTCGCGACCAATCCAATGTTCTCATCCACGTTCATCAACATCATCGCTCCGCTTTGGCCGAAATGACCAAAGCTCGACGCGAGCCACTCCCCCATCCAATGTCGTTTGTCGCCGCGCACTTCAGGGCCGAGTCCCCACGGGCAAGGCGTGAATCGTCCAAAACCCGGAACGATGCCGTCGAGATCAGGGAGGAAGGGCTTGACGAAGCGATTGCGAGTCTCGAGTGAGATGCCATCTGCACGCAACCACGCAACGCCCAGGCGCAAGAGGTCTTCGGTCGAACCAACGACACCCGACGACGGCCTTCCGTCGAGTCGTGCACTGCTCATTCCCAATCCTCGAAACACTCGGTCTTCAAGCCATTCGCTCGGACTATTGCCGTTGGTGACGACCTGCACCGCATGGTCGATGCCCGCGTTGGAATACACCCTCTTCGTTGCAATGGGCACCATCGGGTCACCATCTTCGAGCCCCAGTCCACTCGAGTGACTCAAGAGATTCGACAAGGTCGCACCACGAGGCCCGAAATTCTCCGTGATCTGGTGCAGCCCCCAATCAACCTCGACGGCGAAAGCCATCGCGACCGCCATCTTGGAGACGGACGCCCAAGGTCGAACAACGTGCTGATCGCCCCCTTGCTCGACAATCTCGAGTGAGCCTGCACGCAATCGAAAGATCGCGTACGAAGGGTCACCGGGCCAACGGGCAATTAGCGGTGTCGTACTCACAACACTCGATGTTACCCAAGCGCCTCTAAGGTTCTTGAAGTGATATCCGTTCTCAGTGGTGGCGTGGGCGCAGCGCGACTCTTGCGTGCACTAAGCGCCGAGATTGCGCCCCAAGACATAAATGCCATCGTCAATGTTGGTGACGACCTTGTGCTGCACGGGCTGACCATCTGTCCTGACCTTGACACGATCACCTACACCCTCGCCGGACTCAACAATGAAACGCTCGGATGGGGACTCAATGGCGAATCGTGGCGCGTGATGGACGAACTGGAGACGCTCGGCGGGGCATCATGGTTTCGCCTAGGCGACCGAGATCTTGCCACCCATCTTTATCGAAGCCAGAGGCTTCTTGAGGGCGCCACCAAGACTGACGTGACCCGTGAGCTTTGCGAGCGTCACGGCGTCCAGGTACGCGTCTTGCCAGCGACGAATGACGACGTCGCCACAATCTTTGAGACGGAACGAGGTCGACTCAGTTTTCAGGATTACTTCGTGCGTCTCCGCCACGACGTGAAGGTCGAAAGCATCTCCATTCAAGGTGCCAGCACGGCCACGGTGACCAAGGAAGTCCTCGACGCTCTTCACGAAAGCTCGCGTATCATCATTGCGCCATCAAATCCTCTCATCTCCATTGATCCCATCCTTCAGCTTGGTGAAATCAAAGACATCTTGCGAGAACGTCGACGCGACGTCATTGCAATATCGCCCATCATCGATGGCGCCGCGCTCAAGGGACCCGCTGATCGTCTAATGCGCGAACTCGGCTACGAGGCCACATGTGTGGGCGTAGCCGATTTCTACGAAGGTCTCATCGCGACATTCGTCATCGACGAGCGCGACGCTGCATTGGCAGCTTCGATTTCCTCAAATGACGTCGATGTTCGCGTTACCACAACGATTATGCAAGACCCCCTCGACGCGCAGCGGCTCGCCCGAGCGGTGCTGGCATGAATGAACTGCGAATCATTCCCGTGCCGGGAGTTGGCAACATTGCCAAGGGGGACGATCTCGTAGGTGTCTTCATCGAGGCTACTGACGCCGCTTCGATTTCGTTGCTCGATACGGACCTCGTTATCATCACGAGCAAAGTGGTGTCCAAATCCGAAGGTCAGGTCGTCGCCTTCGACGGCAGTGAAGAGCACAAAGTGCGACTCGTCGAGCAAGAAGCCAAGCGAGTTTTGCGACGTCGAGGACCCTTGCGGATCACCGAATCACACCACGGCTTCGTCAGTGCGAACGCGGGCATCGATCTTTCCAACGCCGATGAGGGTACCGCGGTGCTCTTGCCCAAAGATCCCGACCGATCCGCCCGCCGATTTCGCAGCGAGCTTCGACGACGACGCAATGTTGATGTGGCCGTGATCATCACCGACACGTTCGGACGAGTTTGGCGAAATGGCGTCACGGACATTGCCCTCGGAAGCGCAGGTATCTTGCCGATCCTCGATCTGCGCGGAACGCGCGACGCGAACGGTCGTCAATTGGAAGCAACCGAAGTAGCGATCGCAGACGAGATTGCGGGGGCTGCGAATCTCGTGCTGGGTAAGGCAAAGGGGACACCCTTCGCAATCGTGCGGGGTCTCGACCCGTCCTACTTCGGCGACGGCTCGATCAGCGAACATATGGTTCGGTCGCCTTTCGACGACCTCTTTCGCTGATTAATCACGTTCCAATCGCACGTCGCCCGATAGCAGCGAATGCGCCGCGACTTGCACCCCGCCGCCCACGACGCAGGTCGCGTCGAGATTCGCACCACGCCCAATGGTCGCGGCCGGGCCAATAATCGAGGACCGGACACTCGCACCCTCTTCAATCACCGCGCCCGGCAACAGCACGACCCGCTCGAGAACGACGTCAGAGCCAACCACGCAATCTCGATCGACAACGGCGTTACGCAAGATGGCGCTTCGATGGATGCTGGCGGTCGGTTCGGTCCACGAGCCGTCGATCACACCTTCGGCACCGTGTCCTCCAACCTTTCCCGTCATCAGGTCAACATTGGCTTGGAGAAACGCCTGAGGCGTGCCAGTGTCGAGCCAATAGGCTTCGTCGGACATCGCGAAGAGTACGCCATCGCCGGCCAACGCGGGAAATATCTCACGCTCCACACTGACTCGACCTTGCGCACTGATTCGACCGAGGACGCTCGGTTCGAAGATGTAGGTGCCCGCGTTGATCAAGTTCGTCGGCGCTTCGTCGCGCGGCGGTTTCTCCACGAAGGCAATGACGCGTCCTTCTGGTGTCGTCGGGACGACGCCAAAGCGACTCGGATCATCCACCGGATGAAGTGCAATCGTCGCTTGGGCTGCGTGGTGATGATGAAACGCAATGAGCCTTGTGATATCGAGATCAGTCAGCACGTCACCATTCACCACCAAGAAGGTCTCGTCAATGCCCGCAAAGTCAGCGGCGAAACGAATCGCTCCGGCGGTATCTAAGGGTTCGGGCTCGACGGCGTAGCTCACGTTGACGCCCGCGACGACGCCACTCGGATACGCCTCGATGAACTG
Organism: Acidimicrobiaceae bacterium; assembly: GCA_003163875.1. Lineage (GTDB taxonomy): Bacteria > Actinomycetota > Acidimicrobiia > Acidimicrobiales > RAAP-2 > RAAP-2. Next base: position 4,676 of record PLRK01000038.1, read on the forward strand.
GTCTGGCAGGTAGCCCAACGACAACACCGCGTCGCTGATGCCGTGTTCAGCGAGGGTACGAAACACGCATTCGATCATCGGGACCCCGACGAGTGGGAGCATCTGCTTGGGCGTTTCGTACGTCAAGGGACGAAGTCGTGTTCCTACGCCGCCGACCAAAATGATCGACTTCAAGTTCAGCCCTTCGCGGTGGTAGTCGTCGTCTTGTCCGTCGTGGTCGTCACCGGAGCCACCGTCGTGGTCGTGGTGGCCGTGCCTGTCGTGGTGGTTGTCGTGCCCGCTGTCGTCGTTGTCGTGTTGGCGCTGGAAATAATCGCCGCCGACATCTCATCGACTGTCGTTTGGGTGGGTGGCGATGGCGTCACGCCCTTGGGGTCGTAGGCCATTGTCACGCGCAAATACTGAGCGAACTCGATGTTGTCAGGATTCGTCGTAATGGTGGGCGTGGTCTGGGACAGCGAGGTCCAGTACGCGTATTCCACCTGGCCAGACTGGCCCGCATACTTTGTGCCCGTGGGGCACGTCTGTCCATTTCGATACGTCGTCTTTGAGTCGGCGGTGCCTTTCGAATTTGGTATGGCCAACTCGTTCGAACTCGCGATAAGTCCAGGGAACTCGTTGGCAAACTGCCCTAGGGTGGCGTTTTTGCCTGCGTCAGCGGCCGAAGTGGGGTCGAGCTTGATGACATTGTCGGATTCAACCTTGAAACCGCCGGTCACCGTTGGATCGGCGGTGAGATACGGAAGAGTCGTACCGCACGCTTGCACCGCCAGAGCGCCGTACCACGTGGTGCCGATCGCTGGCGGCGATCCTTTCGCGGCCTTCGAAGGGTGTTGGTAATCGTAACGAGCTAATGCGGTGGCGACGAGACCGAGCACGACGATGACGAGCAAGATGCCGTAGTAGTTGCTCGGACGCGTCCTTTTGTATGCCTTGCCACCGCCGGCGGAGCCGACTCTACTTACCCATTTACCTGTTGCGCTTTTAGCCACGGGGGCAACGCTACTAAAGAATTAGATGATGCCGACGTCGCGTAGGGGCGAAGGGACTCGAACCCTCACTGGAGGCGGTTTAAGCGCCCTGCCTCTGCCAATTGGGCTACGCCCCCACGCACAAATGTCGCGATGTAACCGTAACGCATCCGAGATGCCTTCAAACTCAAGAATTCTTAAGTTCACTAACTAGGCTATTTTTATGATTCGCGTGCGTCGACGGGGCACGACTCAATCAACTCCCCTCTTGGTGCTGGTGACTGTCGTCATCAGTTCGCTCTTCGTTCCGAGCGTCGCCCGCGCCGACACGATCGCCCAAACCCAGGCCGAGATTGCGCAATTGTCGTCGGAGCTCTCCCAGCAGGAAAAGACGAGTGAAATCACCGCCAACGAATACGACGCCGATAAGGCCAACCTTGCGACACTCGACGAGAGCATCGTCAACTTGCAGACGAAGGAAAAGGTGAAGCACGCAGCGGTCACCACGACGTCGGCGAAATTGGTGACTGCGATTGTGCGTGCCTACGTCTACGGCGCCGCTGACGCGCAAATCATCGCTCTGTTCAATCAGGACGCGACGTCAAGTGATGCGCGCAGTGTCTACCAGGACCAGGTCATAGGTAATCTCACGCAACTGAAGAATACCTACGTCCAAGAGAAACACTCGCTCGATAAAACCATCAGTGAGGTCGCCGCTCAACGCGCCAAGGCCCAGCAACAGACGAACGCGATTGAAGCACTCCTCGCCCAGAACGTGAAGAACGAGAAACAAACCCAGGCAACGCTTGATGTGGTTACCGCGAAACTAAAAACTGAGATCATTGCCTACGAAATTAAAGTGGGCGTCGCAGCGGCAAGAGCAAAGAACACGGCTGGCGAGGAGGCCGCCGTCGCGGCGGCGTCGGCGGTGGGTGGTCAAAATGCGGCGAACGAAGTCATCGACGCCATCCAAGCTGCGCTACCCACCCTCATCTACGGCACACCGGCCGGTTCCGCTCAAGGTGAAGCGGCGTTGGCTGCTGCTAAGACGCAGATCGGCGTTCGATACGTGTGGGGAGGTGAGACACCCGGTCAGGGATTTGACTGTTCGGGATTGGTGCAGTGGGCGTGGGCCAAAGCGGGCTTCGTCATCCCGCGCACGACCGAATCGCAATGGGCGGCGCTGCGTCACATACCTCTAACGTCGCTGCAACCCGGCGACCTGCTGTTCTACTACAACCTCGACGGTGACCACGAGGTCGATCACGTGGTGATGTACGCCGGCAGTGGGCCGTGGGGAACCAGCACGACCATCGCCGCCGCGCACACTGGCACGAACGTGAGTTTGGCGCCAATCTTCACGTTCGGTCTCGTCGGCGCCGCTCGCCCATAATGGTTCTCTCGTGAGTATCACCACTTCGATCGTCATACCCGCTTTCAACGAGGCGTCTCGATTACAGAACGGCTTCGAACGATTACAACCCGTGCTCGAACTGCTCGGCGTGGACGTGACCGAGGTCATAATCGTCGACGACGGATCGACGGACGATACCTTGCACGTCGCCAACGACGTCTATGGGCACCTTCCCCATCGACTCTTCGTCCAACAACCTCGAAATTTCGGTAAAGGGGCCGCGGTGCGCCTCGGCATCAGTGTCGCTCGAGGTGACTACGTCATCGCCGCCGATGCTGACATGGCGATTCAACCCAGGCACTTTCCCGGGTTCATTGACGCGCTGCATCGTGCACAACTCGCGCCGGGATCGCGCTCCGGCGAAGGGCGAATTCGCTACGAGTCCGTGTTGCGCACTTTCGCTGGTGACGTGTTTAGCTCGCTCGTACATCACTATGCGCGCACGAAGGTACGCGATACGCAATGCGGCTGCAAGGGTTTCCAACTCGGAACGGCCCGCTTGCTCGCACTGTTAGGAATGATTGACGGCTTTGCGTATGACGCTGAACTCTTCTATCTGTCGGATCAATTGCACCTGTCGATTGAACCAGTGAACGTCGAGTGGGATGATGTCCCTGGATCAACAGTGAAGATCGGTCGCGTGTTCTTCGACGTGCTCCGTGACCTTCGACATCTTCATCGGACGCACTACGAGAATCCCGTGGTCGTCTTATCGATCGACGCGAACGTGGATGAGATCCGAAGAATCTCTCGTGAGGCTCGCGTTCAAGGTCTCGTTCTCGCGCGTGGAAGCGAAGATTCTCTCCTCGTGCTGCCACGTGACGCGGCGTTGGGTGGCGTCAGCATCGCCCAAGGCCTTCACGGCACTCTTCGCACGACTGGCATTGAATCCTTGCGCGAGAGGACCCTCGAGCCGATTTAAGCGCTCGGAAGAAGCCAGCGTGACACGAGCTCTGGCGCGCGATCGCGCCACTCTTCTGCGGTCAAGGCGTATCGGGCGTGATCCTCCCACGCCCCATCGATTTCCAAATACCGTTCGGCAATGCCCTCGAAGCGTAAGGCGAGCTTTTCGACGACACGGCGCGACGGCGCGTTTCGAGGAATGATATTGATCTCGACGCGGTGCAATCGCAGAGATTCGAAGGCGTATTGCATCATGACGACGACCGCCTCGGGCATGAGCCCCTGACCAGCCACTGCTTCGTCAATCCAGTAACCGATATACGCCGATTGCAGCGGTCCACGCTGGATGGAAGAAAGTGTGATTTCGCCAACGAAGCGACCGCTGACGAAGATGCCGAAGCCGAAGCCGGTACCCATTTGACGTTCGCGCTCGCGAATCGCGCAGCGGCTCACGAAGCTGCGCTGGTCCTCTGCGAGGTGCGAGGAATGTGCTGAGCGAGGCTCCCACTTGAGTAACCAATCGTGACATCGCTGGCGAACCTCGAGCCAACTTTCATAGTCGTTTTCATTCAACGTGCGAAGCACTACACGTCGACCGTGTAATGAAATCGGCGAGTAGATGCTACTTCGCGTGGTTACCATGAGCTACGCCTCATCCTCCCATCGTTACACGCGCGCTAGGTCAAGAGCGAACGGGTGATCCCGTCCAGGATGTCGTTCTCGGAACTCAGAAGTTCCAAGGTCTCGAAGCGATCCATCACCGCCGCGAGCACGTAGAGCCCCGCCGTCAGCACGTCCTCTCGACCGGGGACCATGCCCGTCTCGCGCAACCGCTCGGCGGGTGACTCACCCGCGAGCCTGCGTTGCCACTCGTCGACAACTCCTCGACTCATGAGGTGATGATGGACCTTGGATCGGTCGTACACCTTGAGACCCGTGTCCAACTGGGCCAACGTCGCGACGCTGCCGGCGAGGCCCACCAAGCGGACATTGCCGACTAACCGATTGAAGGCAGGAACTGCGTCAAAGGCCCGATCGAGTTCGGACGAGATCATCTGACGAGCAGCGAGGTCGCGATCGGACGTGACGACACCACTCCCGAGTGCGCGTTCGGTAACCCGCACGCAACCAAGTTGCATCGAATAACTGTGGAGCACCCCTCCGAGTTCGACCGCCATCTCCGTCGATCCGCCACCAATGTCGAGAATCATGGTCGGACGCTCATCGGTGTCGAGGTCGAGCGTCGCTCCGACGTACGACAACCTCGCCTCTTCAGCACCTTCGAGGATTGTCGCGTTCACACCAACGATGGCTTTCGCTCCGTCGAGGAAGTCATCTCCGTTGTGAGCGTCACGCACCGCAGACGTTGCGACGAGTAATCCCCGCCGCACCGATGCCGCGTCCATGAAATCGCGATAGTCCCTCAACACCGTAAAGGTTCGCTCCATCGCCTCGGGCAGCAACGATGACGTTGCGTCGACTCCTTGGCTGAGGCGAGTGATGCGCATTTCTCGCCGCTGGGCACCATCGTGATTGGCGATGAGGAGCCTCGTCGAATTACTTCCGCAATCGAGCGCTGCGACAACGTCACTCACGAACATTCTCCACGGTGAACTCGGGTAGATTGACTTGCTTCGCCACGAGCTCACCAACCGGATCATGCGCGCCCACGAGGTAGTTGGCGAGGTGGGCATGAAGACACTTCACTCCCACTCGAGTGCCCCCGACACCACCACCCGATTGGATCGAGTCGTCGCGCACCGTCGCTCGACGACGCCTTTGCGCATATTCGAGGTGAGTACGGCGAAGGTCCTCGGTGTCGACCAGTTCTTCGAATCGGTGCACGCCACCATTGCCTTCCAAACGACTGACGGCGTCGTGCAGCTCGCTGTCGACGAGCCAAAATAATGTTGGCATCGGCGTGCCGTCACGCAAGTGAGGTTCGTTTTCAATCACCATTGGACGCCCGTCGCGGCGGCGCACGACCACGGCGCAGCGACCAGCGAGCGGTCTCCCGAGAAGGACCTCAATCGATGCAAGATCTTCTGGCGACGCGTCGCGAAAGGTCAACGCCAGAACTCTAGGGTGCGCATGAAGCGCGCAAGGTACCCGGTAAGCGAATGATGCGACGTCAAATGTTTCGGCGATGTCGACACGTTGAGCGATGTCGCAGATAGTGGTTCAGCGAGCGGTTGCAGCCCTGGATCGCCGGTGCTCTGCGAGACGTAGCCAGTACCGTTTCCCGGCAAGACTTGAATCAAACTTTGTCCCGGCGAGACCAGTTGATATTGCTCGCGCGCCAACATTTCTTCGGCTGCCTTCGTCGACACCGACCGTGCTTGATCTTTCAAGTCTTGACTTTGCTTTTCGATCGTGGCAATTTGCGCGCCCGTTGCGTTGATCTCACCCTGCTGATGCCACAGTGTCGCAAGTGGGAACCATACGACGAGCATCGCGACGCCCGTCACCAGGGCAAGAGGGACCATCCAGTGGTTATGACTTCGAGTGGAAATGTTATGAGTAACTGACACCAGCCGCCCCCGACAAAGACGCTGCACCTAGAAAACGAGCTTGATCCCCGAGTTGCTCCTCGAGTCTCAGTAATTGATTGTACTTCGCCACCCGGTCAGATCGTGCCGGAGCACCGGACTTTATTTGACCTGCGTTCGTCGCGACCGCAACGTCAGCAATTGTCACGTCTTCGGTCTCGCCCGAGCGGTGCGATATCACCGAGGTATAGCTGTGCGTGTTGGCGAGTCGTATCGTGTCGAGTGTCTCGGTCACGGTACCTATTTGGTTCAGTTTGATCAAGATGGAGTTCGCGATACCGCGATCGATACCCTTTTGAAAAATCGCAGAATTTGTCACGAAGATATCATCGCCAACCAATTGCAACTTCGCTCCCAGTTTACTCGTCAGTGACGACCAGCCATCCCAATCTTCTTCAGCCATGCCGTCTTCGAGTGACACGATGGGATAGCGGCTCACGAGGTCGGCCCAGTAATCGACCATCTCCTCACTTGACAACACGCGTCCTTCGCCATCGAGATGATACGAACCGTCACGAAATAACTCGCTTGCCGCGGGGTCGAGGGCAATCGCGACGTCGCGTCCCGGAGCACGACCAGTCGACTCAATCGCTTCGACCAGCACTTGCACCGCGGTCTCGTTGTGCGGAAGGTCAGGCGCAAACCCACCCTCGTCGCCAACGGCCGTCGCGAGCCCGCGCTTGTTCAACACCTCTTTAAGCGCGTGATAGGTCTCCGCACCCCACTGGAGTGCTTCGCCAAACGACGCAGCCCCGATGGGCATCACCATGAACTCTTGGAAGTCGATGGAATTCTTCGCGTGTACACCGCCATTAATGACGTTGAACATCGGTACCGGAAGCACGTGTGCGTTCACGCCACCCACGTATTGGTACAAAGGAAGATCGCACTCAATTGCGGCGGCCTTCGCGGCAGCGATCGAGACGGCAAGAATAGCGTTGGCGCCAAGACGACCCTTGTTGTCCGTGCCGTCCAAATCGATCATGGCAAAATCAATGGCACGTTGGTCGGTCGCTTCGTAACCTTCCAGTGCATCATTGATCTCAGTGTTGACATTGTGCACGGCCGTGCGAACGCCCTTGCCGCCCCACTCGGGCCCACCGTCTCGCAGCTCCACCGCCTCGTGGATTCCCGTCGACGCGCCGCTGGGCGAGATGGCCCGGCCAGACGCGCCCGATTCCAAATGAACTTCCGCTTCGACGGTGGGATTTCCTCGTGAATCCAACACCTGACGGCCAACGACAACCTCAATCGCACTCATTGCGTTTCTCCTCTAGTCCTAACGCAAGGCTACTCGGGGGAAACGAAATTACTCCTTGGTAGTGCTCTCGATGCGACGAATGTCGTCGCGCAGTTTAAGCGCGCTCTCGCGAAGCACTCCTTCAAGATCGACACCGGCCCAGCGTGCAGCACGCAGGATTGATGTCAAAGCTTTTTCCCACCCATGCTGCACCGATGTCGGCGTCTGCGTCTCGTTCGCACTTCGTTCGTCGAAGTGAAGTTCACGAAGTGCCGTCACCGCTTCATCGCGAGCAACGTCGCCACGTTGCTCCTCTCGCGAGACGAGCGCGGACTTGGCCAACAGTTTGTTGTAGAGCGAGAGGGCCGGAAGTTGCAGAGCGATGCCGTCAGTGACGCTATCGCGACCTTTCTCGCTCTTCTTAAGCACCTCCCAACGTGACGCGACCTCACCCGCGTTTGTCACCTGGACGTCACCAAAGACGTGCGGATGGCGAAACGTCAATTTGTCACGCAGGCTGTCTGCGATGCTGGCCAAGCTGAACAGATCTTCCTCGCTCGCCAACTCCGCGTGGAAAACGATTTGAAACAGAAGATCTCCGAGCTCTTCTTCCACGTGCGAGACAACATCATCGTCAAGTTCGCCGTTTTCTTGGGCACGTACGAAGCGCTCAAGAGCATCGAGCGCTTCATACGACTCCTCCAGGAGGTGGCGAGTCAGCGAGGCGTGCGTTTGCTCCTGGTCCCAAGGACATTCAGCTCGTAGGCGCCGCGTGAAACTCACGAGGTCATCCATTGCTTCGCCCGTGCTTCGAAGATCGTCAATCCAGATTGACGTCAAGTGATCCGCGCCCGCAAACCCCGCGAGCCTATTGGCCGAGACTTCGTCGACTCGTTGGTCGGCCAGCCCCAGATGATGCAGCACCGTCACCCTCGTCGAAGGTTCGAGGCGCGCGCCGACGACGCTGAGCACCTCGGGCGAATACGTTTGCAAGACGAGCAGTGGCGCCGGACCTCGGAACGGTTCGATGGATTCAAGTGCGTCAACGATGCGAAGACCTGACGTCATTGGATCGCGATGAAGAACTGCGCACGCCAGATCGATAATCGACACGGCCGGCTCCAATATGACGTGTACGTCATCTCGAGACAGCAGTAGTTCGACCGTTCGCTCCGCCACGATTGGTGATCCCGGTACCACGTACACGGCTTCACGAGCTTCGCTCGATGCTGCCAAGCGAACCAAGTCATCAACAATCGCCCCGTAGAGTTCCTCAAACGAATTTGCTTCTTCGTACCACGGGTCATAACTGATGACGTCGATGAGTCCTGCCGCGGCGGGATGCACCCTCGTGCGCAAGCGAACAACCGGGGAATCAGTAATCAAACGCACCGCGCGCTCGGTGAGCAAATCCGCGTCACCTGGCCCAAGACCGACAACACGGACAGTGGGAAGGCTCACTTATATTTTGTCGTTGACGCCGTCGTGAGGTTTTTCGACGTATCAAGCGCGTCACTCGATGACGGTAACAGTGGTGCGAACACTGATGGCCCCGAGGAGGAGGAGGACAAACCCCAACGCCCAAACGCGGGATTCACCGCGACCGCCGTGGCGTACAGGATGTTCTCTTCTTCAGCGTTCGCTTGGGCCGCGTTGTAGGAACGTATGTCATTGAGGACCGTCGCTTCGGCGCTGGTGAACGGCGTGACGGTCCGCTTTGTCGGAGCCACGAACAAGGCGTACTCAGCACCTTGAATAGTCACGTACTGCGGATCTCTCGGAAATGTATTGAGTGCCGTCGTGCCAACGTCGCTACGAATGCTCTCGTAGTACGTGCTCGAAGGAGAGAAACAACCGTCAGCTCCCCCGCTCTTGGCGTTCGATTCCAGCGAGAATTTCGCCGCGAGGGTGGCCACGGAATCGCCCGCCGCTTCGGCGTCGTCAAATGCCGCAACGCTCGTGGGTGACATGAGTGCAATGCTCACGCACAGCGTGTCGTACGACGAGACGTGCGACTGGTAGTAGGTGTTCGCTGCTGCGAGCGTGAGGGGGATCGTCGTGTCGAGTCGCGAGAGGAAGTACGTGGACATCGCTTGGTCGAAGACTTCGGCACTGCGCATCTCCGCGGGCATGGCATTGAGCGCCTCAGTGGACGTTCCCGGACAGCTGTACTGCGCCGACGTCGCCGCTTGCGTCAATTCTCCTTCGAGCGACGATCTAGCCGTCGCGAGTGCCTTTGCATTGGGTTGGTAATGAAACGTCTTGGTGACGTAGTCCGACACCGCGAGGCCCTGGATACGCAAGTTCGACCACGCAGCGGCACTGTTTGCGCTGATGGTCTCAGAACCCGCGCCGGCTACGAAGGCCGTTTGGGCGAGTGCGTCTAGGTAACACTCGATATTTGGCGTCGTGGCAATCGCGTGCAACTCGCTCAAAAACGCGTCGTTGGAAACTTGGTTCGAGTTGACGGTGACCGCAGCGTTCGAACTCGTCAGTCCGTAGACACCTGCTCCGACGAGGGCAAGAACGATTAGGACGACGAGGCGACGCACTCTGCCATGCTACCGAGAAGACTCCAACTGCTCTGGCGCCCCCGCCACGATGGATCGGATTAACTCGAGAATCGCGGCGGGTGATGACGCACTCGCGGCCACTTCGATTCGAAGCTCCTTGGAAGTCTCGTCGTAGGTTCGCGAGCCGTGCGTGCGACGAAGCCGCGTCTGTTGGCTCAGGCTTAGCGCGAGAGGACCCACGCGAAGCACTGGCTTGGACCGGACTCCGACCTTGGCGGGCAGGAGCGTCAAGGTGTCGACCCCGAGTTCGAGACAGATGAGACGCAGTTCTCCGAGTTCCAACAAACCCTGCGCGGCGCCAGGAAGCGGGCCATAGCGGTCAACCCATTCATCACGCAGGTCTCGCAACTCCTCGACGGTGGTGGTGCTTGCCAAGCGACGATACGCCTCGAGCCGCGCGTCGTCTGCCTCGACGTAATTCTTCGGTAGGTGCGCGTCACCCGGTACGTCGACCGTAACGTTCTTGACCTCGGGTACGACGAAGCCTTTCGCATCAGCGACCGCCTCGGCAACCAATTGGACGTAGAGGTCGTAGCCCACCGCGGCGACCGGACCAGATTGATCATGGCCCAGCAGGTTGCCCGCGCCACGAATCTCGAGGTCGCGCATGGCGATCTTGAAGCCGCTGCCGAGCGCCGTATTGTCGCCAATCGTGCGGAGCCGCTCGTACGCCGTTTCGCTGAGGACCTTATCGGCGGGATGAAAGAGGTAGGCGTAGGCGCGATGGCCGCTTCGACCCACGCGACCTCGCAGTTGGTGCATCTGGCCCAAACCGAGTCGATCGGCTCGATCGACGATCAAGGTGTTGACCGAAGGAAGATCGATGCCAGATTCGACGATCGTGGTACACACGAGCACGTCGTAGCGTCGCTCCCAGAAGTCGATCATGACTCGTTCGAGCGTGCCTTCGTCCATTTGACCGTGCGCGATCGCTATTCGTGCGTCGGGGACTAGTTGACCGAGTCGTTTGGCGACCTCGTCAATGTCCGCGACGCGGTTGTGCACGTAAAAGACCTGGCCTTCGCGCAGGATCTCGCGACGCAGCGCCTCGACCACGGCCGGTTCGCTGTACTCGCCCACGTGGGTGAGGATCGGACGACGATCAGCTGGCGGCGTCGTGATCATTGAGAGGTCGCGAATCCCTGCGATTGCCATCTCCAACGTGCGCGGTATCGGACTCGCACTCAGCGTCAACACGTCCACCCCCAGAGAACGGGCTTTGATCGCTTCCTTGTGGTTGACGCCAAATCGCTGTTCCTCGTCGACGACGAGCAGACCCAAATTTTTAAATGTCACGTTCTCCGATAGCAGTCGATGGGTACCAATCACGACATCGATGGTTCCCTCTTTCAGCCCCTGAAGCGTCGTTTTCGTCTCGGCATCGTCGACGAAGCGACTCAGCATCGCAACTTTGACGGGGAAGCCGGCGAAGCGGTCGCTGAAAGTGGCGAAATGTTGACTCGCGAGCAACGTTGTCGGCACCAGGACCGCTGCCTGCATGTTGTCTTGCACTGCCTTGAACACTGCGCGCACGGCCAACTCGGTTTTCCCAAAGCCAACGTCCGCGCACACCAATCGGTCCATGGGTCTCTCGAGTTCCATATCCGCTTTGATGTCTCGCAGGGCGTGCGCTTGGTCGGTCGTAAGCGTGTACTCGAAGAGTTCTTCCATCTCGCGCTGCCACGCCGTGTCCGCACTGAAAGCGTGGCCTCTCGCCACGTTGCGCTGACGATAGAGGTCGACCAACTCTTGTGCGACGAGAAAGGCTGCCGCGCGCGCTTTGGCCCTGGTCTTTTGCCACTCCGCACCGCCCATGCGCGAGAGCGCCGGAGCGTCGCCTCCCGAATACGGTGTCAACGCATCGATTTGCTCAGTCGGCCAGTAGCTTCGTCCATCCTTGAACTCAAGAATCAAATAGTCGCGTGTCGTGCCATTGATGGCGCGTGTCGTCGTGCCCGAGAACCGCGCGACGCCATGTTGACGATGAACCACGTAACTGCCGACCGCGAGATCATCAAAAAATCCATCGACGTTTCGCGCTCGCGTCCGCGCGACGCGATGAACGCTTCGCCGTCCCGTGAGGTCGCTCTCGCTCCACACCACGATGTCGGGATCGTCCATGGTGAATCCCGAAGGCAACGTGCTCTCGAGCACGCTGAGACGCGCTTGCAGGACCATGCTCGGATCGGTCGACACGTCGAGACCTTCACTGCGAAGTTGCTCGGCCATGCGTTGCACCGCCGCGGTACTCGTCGTGAGCACTACGCCTCGTCGAGCCGATCCCCACGTTCGCACGTGCGCCGCGAGCCGAGCCGGGTCGCCTTGGACCACGGGAGGTGAGCCGAGATTGAGCGTGGAGCTCGCGAGAGCGCCCATGGTCGGATTGAGGCTCACGTCGACGCGCCCTTCGAGCACTTGTTCCCACGACGAGTGCAGCAGCGGCACCGGCGAGGATGCCCGCCAGGTCGCCGCGACGACGTCGGTGAGTTCACGTTCTTCGTCGAGAAGTTCATCCAGTCGCAGTCGAACGCGGTCAGGCTCGACAACGAGGACGCTCACGTCGTGGAGTTCGTCGAGGAGCGTTCGAGGTTGCTCGACGAAGAGCGACATCCACCCTTCCATCCCATCGAACAGTTGACCGGTCGCGATTCGATCAAAGACTTCTCGTCCCCACGGCCTCTGGACGACCAGAGCCTCACTTCGTCGACGCGAGATTTCGCCCGGCAACCATTCGCGAGCCGGAGCGACGAAGGCCCGATCAAGATCGTGCAGTGATCGTTGATTCGCGATGTCAAACGTGGTGAGACGTTCGAGTTCGTCGCCAAAGAAATCAAGTCGGATCGGCTCGTCGCCTTGGGCGGGCCAGACGTCAACGATGCCACCTCGCACCGCGAATTCCGCTCGATGTTCGACCAAGTTCTCGCGACGGTAACCAAAGCGCACGAGGTCGACGAGCAAGCGGTCCCGATCAAGTTCGCCACCTCGAAGCACTTCGAGGGGTGGGGCCATGGTCTCGGGCGAGAGGATCTGGCACAGCGCACGAACCGAAGCCACGAGAACTCGAGGAGTATCACCTTGTTGAAGACGCGAACGAAGTAGCACTCGAGTCGCCATCACGGCGCTGTCGGGGCTGACTCGTTCGAGGGGATGTGTGTCCCACGCGGGCCAGAGGGCAACCTCGTCACCAGGAAGAAGCGCCGCGAGTGCGTCACGAAGTTGTTCCGACTCCGTCGAGGTCGCGCACACGCATAATAAAAATTGCGTATCGAGGGCGTAGGAGGCGACGCTCAACGGCGTCGCGTAGGTACTGGGCGAGAATGCGCCCGAGGCGTTTTGCGCTCGAAGGGCGGGAGCAATAGTCTCGAGGACTCGACGGAGCCCTTGGGACTCAGTCACGAGTGCCGTTCACGCGTCGCTGCGCGTCAACGAAGTCGCCGTCGAGCAGCATCTCGAGTGCGTCCGCGGCCTCGCTCACGTGTTCGAGATGTCGTTTCATGGTCTTTCCGACGAGAGGCTTCAAGACGTAGTCGGTAACCTGTTCCTTCCTTGCGGGGCGACCAATGCCTATGCGCAATCGAGCAAAATCGTTGGTACCCAGCACGCCCGCGATCGAACGCAGGCCGTTATGACCCGCGAGTCCCCCGCCAAAGCGCAGCTGCAAGCGACCAGGTTCCATGTCCAGCTCGTCGTGGGCAATGACGAGTCGTGCGAGGTCAGCGAGCGACGTTCGCTTTAACAAGGCTGGAAGCGCGGCGCCTGAGTCGTTCATGAATGTCGTGGGCACCGCCAGCGTCACGAGACCATGGCTCGTTAACAGCGAGGCGCTCATGGCGCGCTGACGACTTTCTAGTTTGAGGGTGACGCCACGGCGTTCGCAGACTTGTCGCACCGCGTCGCCGCCGACGTTATGGCGCGAACCGGCGTATTCAAGTCCGGGATTCGCAAGTCCGACGATGACGAGCGCACTCGGCGTACCCCTTCGGGCTTCGTCGCGTGAGCGCCGAAGCGCCACCGTGAACTACTCCGCGGCTGGTTCGACGCCGGACGCGGTCTTCGCAGCGACGCGACCGGCACGAGTGGTCACCACCGTGAGGCTCGCGTCAACCGCTGGCTCCACGCCCTTAGGCAGCACGACGTCCTGGACTCGAATCGAGGAACCGACCTTGAGCTCCGAGATGTCGACATCGAGGTGCGTCGGGATCTGATCCGGACGAGTCCTTATCTCGATGCTGAACATCTGCTGGTCGACTTCCCAGTCGGCGTGTCGCACTTCGACCGCATCACCAATGAGATGCAGAGGTACTTCGGCGACCACGAGTTCGTTGGGGTCGATGATTTGAAAGTCAATGTGCGAGACGGTGCCGCGCACGGGGTGACGCTGTATCTCTCGGGCCATGACGAGATACTTCTTGCCGTCGGCGTCAAGGTCGATGAGTGAGTTGAGTCCCTGTTCGCCCGACACTGCCGTGCGAAAAGCCTTCGCGTCAACCGAGATGGCGAGCGGGCTTTGACCATGGCCGTAGACGACGCCGGGGATCGATCCACTGGTGCGAAGCCGGCGCGAATTGCGCGAACCGTGCTCGCGGGTCGTTGACGCTCTCAAAGTGACTGCAGACATAAGAAATCCTCCAACGAATGGCTGGCACCAACGACGGGCCGTGCACAGGGTTTACAGTCTATCCCCTGATTGGCGTCTGACTTCGAGTCAGAGGAGGTTCTCGCCCCCGAAAATTTCTGACACGGAGGAATCCTCAAAAATCGCCGAAATTGCGTTGGCGACCAGTGTCGCGACCGACAAGATTTCCAATTTCTCGAATCGTTTCTCGGGTCCGAGTGGCAGCGTGTCAGTGACGATGACGCGGCTCACCGGAGCATTGAACAAACGATCCACCGCGGGTGGGGAGAACACCGCGTGCGTCGCCATGACCCAGATCTCCTCGGCGCCGTGCGCCTTGAGGAGATCGCAACCCGCAACGATGGTGCCCGCGGTATCGATCATGTCGTCGATCAAGACGCAGTGACGTCCGTTCACGTCACCAACGATGTGTCGAGCTTCGGCGACGTTCGCGCTGCCGCGAGGTCGGGTCTTATGCACGAGCGCGAGGTCGCAACCTAAGTGTTGCGCGTAGCGCTCGGCGACCTTTACGCGACCTGCGTCGGGAGCGACGACGACGAGTTCGCGAGGGTCGGCATTGGCCTTGAGGTAGTCCTCGAGTACTGGTGCCGCAACCAAGTGATCGACGGGGATATCGAAGAAACCTTGAATTTGTCCCGAATGGAAATCGACCGACAACACGCGGTTCGCTCCCGCCGTCTGCAGCATGTCGGCGATCAACTTGGCGGTGATGGGTTCGCGTCCCGCGGACTTTCGATCTTGGCGCGCGTAACCGTAGTTGGGAATCACCGCGGTGATGCTCTTCGCCGACGCGCGCTTGGCGGCGTCAATCATGATGAGTTGCTCCATCACTGCGGTGTTGACCGGCGACGAGTGGGTCTGGATGATGAACACGTGGGCGCCGCGAATCGATTCGTCAAATCGGCAATGGATTTCGCCGTTCGCGAATTCACGCACGTTTGCTTCGGTGAGGTCCATCCCGAGTTGCTTGGCGATGTTTTGCGCCAACTCCGGATGCGAGTTCCCCGTCACGAGAATGAGACGGCGCTTGGCGAGAGACTCCACGGCGCCAGCGTACAAGGTCGAGGGTACGGAATTCTTAGAGTTCGTGAAACGGGCCCACGACGTCACCGGGGGCGACCTTCGAGCCGGGCTCGAGCACGACGTAGGAGCTCACCCGCGCCCCCTCGCCCACGTGCGCGCCCATCGCCTCGACGCTCGCGACGACTGCGTTCTCGCCTACGTGACAGTCCGTCAAATAGGCGTACGGCCCCACTTGCGCCCCTCGCTCGATGACGCATCGACCCTTCAACACCGTCCCGGGTAGCAAGGACACGTCAGGTTCAATGACGACGTCGGCGTCGATGTAGGTATTCGAAGGGTCCCACATGGTCACACCACTCATCATCCAGTGCTCGTTGATCCTCCCGCGAAGCACCGATTCAGCGTGCGCCAACTGCGCACGGTCGTTCACCCCGACAGCTTCGAGAGGGTCTTCGAGTTCCATCGCGGACGTGAGATGCCCCGAATCATGGAGCACCGCTACGAGGTCAGTTAGGTAGTACTCGTTCTGAGAATTCTGGCGCCCGATCCGACGCAACGCAGGTCCGAGGAGGCTCTCTCGAACCACCATGATCGACGTGTTGACCTCGTGCACTGCTCGTTCATCGTGGGTCGCGTCACGTTCTTCGACGATGCGCGCGATCGCCCCGTCTTTGGCGTGGATGATTCGCCCGTATCCGCTGGGATCATCGAGGTGGGCACTCAAGACGGTCACGGCGCTTTGCCGTTCTCGATGGGTCTCGAGCAGGCGACCAATTGTCTCGTGGCGAAGTAGCGGCGTGTCACCCGGAACGATGAGGACGTCGCCGTCGGTGTCGCCAATTTCGCGGCTGACGCTCGTCATGGCGACCGACACGGCGTGACCGGTGCCCAATTGTTCTGCCTGTTCAACGAAACTCAGGTGCGCGTCGTCGCGAGCACGTTGTTTCAGTGACGTCTCGACCCACGTGCGGGCGTGACCCACCACGACGACCGTCGCCACCACTTCTTTATGCTCGAGCGCGTCAAGGATGTAGAGCACCATGGGACGACCGCAGAGATGGTGCAGCGGCTTTGGTCTCGAGGAGCGCATCCTCGTTCCCTCGCCGGCCGCCAAGACCACGGCGCACGTTGGACGACTCACCCTCTCATCTTTAGCATTGAAGTCCTACGATGAAGTGCGTGAGTGAATTTTCTTATGATGAATTCTCCCTTTTTCACGAGAATCTCGGCGAATGGAATCTGGAAGTACCCGTACCGCCGGTACGTCGATTTTTTGTCGCCGTTGATGGTCTACGCG
The DNA here is from genome assembly GCA_003163875.1 of Acidimicrobiaceae bacterium. Classification (GTDB taxonomy): domain Bacteria; phylum Actinomycetota; class Acidimicrobiia; order Acidimicrobiales; family RAAP-2; genus RAAP-2. Next base: position 21,282 of record PLRK01000038.1, read on the forward strand.
AACTCAGTGGCCTTCAATGGGGCGACGGCGAACCCGTGATGGTCCTCGTGCACGGCGGCGCGCAGAACGCCCATACCTACGACACCGTCGCGTTAGCGCTGCAGCGCCCCCTCATTGCCCTGGACTTGCCGGGTCACGGACATTCCGATGCCTCGCCCTACGGTGCGTCAGCGGTCGCCGGGCACGCGCGCGACGTCGAACGTGCTATCGAACAATTGACGACGCCCCCGCGAGCACTCGTCGGCATGTCCCTCGGTGGCCTCGTGTCGCTCGTGGTCGCGAACTCTCGCCCCGATCTCGTCAGTTCACTCACGCTGGTCGACATCACGCCGGGCGTCAACGCGGAGAAGGCGAAGCACATCACGAACTTCGTGAACGGTCCTGCGTCCTTTGATGACTTCGACGCACTCCTCGCTCGCACGATTGAACACAATCCAACGCGGACCGTCTCGTCGCTTCGTCGAGGCATCCTGCACAACGCAATACGTCGCGACGACGGCACCTGGGTGTGGCGTCACCAACAGCACCCCAAGTCAGACCTCGCGGCTCCCGACATGGGCAACCTCTGGGAGAAGTTGGGCGAGCTTTCGATGCCGGTCACGCTGTTGCGCGCGATGGCAGCGGGATCGGTCGTCAATGATGATGACGAACAGGAATTTCGACGACGCTGCCCGCACGCAACGGTGGTCCACGTGCAAGGAGCAGGGCACTCGATTCAAGGCGACCAGCCCCTCGTGATGGCGGAACTACTGGACCAGTATGCGACCTAGCCGGGCACTTTGGCTGGCGGGGGAGGGCTCGAACCTCCAACCTACGGATTCAAAGTCCGGCGTTCTGCCAATTGAACTACCCGCCACTGCGTGTACCGTAACAATCTTCAGAGATTCTTAGCGAATGACTGGAGAAGGTTAATGACAACAAGTAACACTAGAGCCTGTAGACGAGCCCAAAGAAAGCGCGACCGTGCCTAGCGTCCAATCTCCCATTTCCTATATCGCCATCGTCGACGACGATGGTGCGATTCGCACCGCCCTCGGTCGCGCCCTTCGGATGGAGAATTACGAGGTTGACTTGTTCGAAGACGGCACCAGCGCTCTCAAGTCCATTCAGTTGCGCGCCCCCGACGCCATCGTGCTTGATTTACAGCTTCCCGACATTGACGGATTGGAAATTTGTCGTCGAATTCGACGCGCGGGCGATTCCACGCCCATCTTGATGCTCACCGCGCGTGACGCCGTCAACGACCGTGTCGAGGGTCTCGACGTCGGAGCGGATGACTACCTCGTGAAGCCCTTTGACTTGGCGGAACTACTCGCACGCTTACGCGCTCTGCTTCGTCGACGAAACGTTACCGAGGGAGACGAGACCGTATTGCGTTTCGAAGACTTAACGTTGAATCCCAATACCCGCGACGTACATCGGGCGACGAGAAAGATCGACCTCACCAAGATTGAGTTTGACCTGCTCGAATTGTTCCTACAACATCCCCGTCAAGTCCTCACCCGAGATCAGATCCTTGACCTCGTGTGGGGCTACAACTTCGATTCGGGCACCAATTCGCTCGCGGTCTACATTGGCTATCTTCGTCGCAAGCTCGAAGAAGGTAACGAAGCTCGCTTGATCCAAACCGTACGTGGAGTTGGCTACGCGCTTCGTACGTCGTGACGTTTCGTAGTCGCGTCATTAGCGCCACGGTCTGCGCCGCCGCGATCGCCGTCGTGCTCGCCGCCTTCGCGTCATTCATCACAGTACGAACCTCGCTGCTCAGCTCGGTCGACCAGTCGCTCCTCCAAGCGTCACACGGTCCCACCAATGATCCCGGTGGTGACGACTCGAGGTTCACGGGCTCATACACCGAACTCGTACTGGCGAGTGGCGCGACGGTGCCCTCGAGTGGCGTGCCCATCGACTCAGTGATCCGCGATTACGCGAACGGTAAATCTGGACATGACCTTCGCACGGTGACAATTGGCGGCCAGTCGTATCGAGAACTCATCGTCGGACTACCCGCTCATTCGATCGTGAGTTGCACAACGGGTCCGACCGGATTGTGTCAAGTCGCTTCCACTTCCGCACAACTCTTCGTCGTCAACGTGACCGGCCAAGTGAACGAACTTCGCAGCCTCGTACGAAAGCTCCTCATCGTCGCTGCGGCTGGACTCTTGGTGGCACTTGCGCTCGGCTTCTTGCTCGCTCGCGCGGCGTTGCGTCCGCTCGTCGAAGTCACTGACGAGATTGAAACCATCGCCGAAACCAATGACATGGGCTATCGGCTCAAAGAAGGTGACATCGACGAACTTGGACGGCTGCGTCGGGTGTTCAACCGACTCCTCACTTCGGTTGAGTCCAGTCAATACCTTCAGCGCCAACTGGTCCTCGACGCCAGCCACGAATTGCGAACGCCATTGACCTCGCTTCGCACGAACGCCCAGGTACTCACGCGCGCGAGTGAACTCGAACCCGACGATCTCATTCAGCTCACCAACGACATGGTCACCCAAGTCGACGAATTAGCCTCGCTCGTCACTGACTTGGGAGAACTCGCACGCGGCGAACGTAGTGAAGGTGCGGTTGTCTCCCTTCGTCTCGACGAGTGCGTCGATGAATGTGTCGACACTGCCCGCACGTACGCACGTATCAAGGACATCACCATTGAATCGGTGATCGAGCCATCGATCGTCGATGGACGACGAGATCGTTTAGTGCGTGCCATCTCGAACCTCTTGACCAACGCCGTGAAATTCACGCCACCGGGTGGTCACATCCGCGTCACCTCGTCGCACGCATCAGTGAGCGTCAGCGACAGTGGCCCGGGCATCAGCGATGCGGACATTCCCTTCGTGTTCGACCGGTTCTGGCGATCGGCGTCGTCGCGTTCATTACCGGGTTCGGGCCTCGGACTCTCCATCGTCGCCCAGGTCGTCCATGAATTCAACGGCTCGGTAAAGGTCGATCGCGATCCACAGTTGGGTGGCGCACGTTTCACCATTGATTTTGCCGCTACCGACGATGACACCTTCCAGTAACGGAACATTTCGGGTTTTCTTAGAAATACATTGTCTGGCGTTTAGCGAGGGATGTCAGGCTGGTAGGACAACATCACATGACTGCCCAACCCCGCACCCCCCACCAACGCGACCGGCGCTTCGCCCGAGTTCGTAATCTGACCCGCACCATCGTGCTGGGCTCGGGCGTCGCGTCCGGTCTCTTCGTCGCCTACGCCGCGGCGTCAGCCAAACCCGCCACCACGGTGCGTGTCAACCCCACGACGTCGACGACGACTCCAACCACTTCAACCACCTCGACGACGACCACGACCATGAAATCAAGCAGCACGGGAAAAACCGGCACGCCAACCACGTCAACAACCACGACCACCTACACGACACCGACAACGGTGCCGGTGACGACGACGACCGTGTGCACGAGCACGCCGTCGGGCACCACGACCTGTGACTAATCGACCTCAACGTTTCGCCGTGTGGGGCCTGACGGGTACCATCGCGACGCAGCACAGCGAGGACGCACAATTCGCCCAGTCCCGACTTTGGCATTGGATCAAACGCGTCGACGACGCGTGCAACCGATTTCGCCCGGACTCTGAGATCTCGCGCATCAATGCTCACCCTGGCAGGACGTACGAGGTGAGCGACACACTTGCCTTGTGTCTTGACGCCGCTGTACGCAGCGCACACCTTAGCGAGGGGCTGTGCGATCCCACGACGCTCGTGGCGCTTCGAGCGATGGGCTACGACCGAGACTTCAACGAACTGGCGAACAATATTGTGCAGTTGTCGCCGAGCGAGCCAACGCCCGGGATCGACGCCATTGACTTCGATCAAGACGCGCGACTCCTCACCCTCGATGATGGCTGCGAACTCGATTTGGGCGCGAGTGCCAAAGCGCTCGTCGCCGATCTGGTCGCACGCGAATTGCGAGAACGTGGTGGCGTTGTCGTCGAGATTGGTGGCGACGTCGCGCTACACGGTCCCGGCCCTGACGGTCCATGGGCCGTGGGCGTGAGTGATCGACTGCACCTCACGGGCAAGGAACCCCGCATCAGTTTGAACACGGGCGGCATCGCGACGTCATCAATGACCGCACGCACGTGGCGAGCGGCGGGAAGAACGTTGCACCACATTGTTGACCCCCGAACGGGCGCTTGCGCCGAAGGTCCTTTCGCGACCGCGACCGTGAGCGCGGAGAGTTGCGTGACCGCGAACGCCTTCGCGACGGCGTCATTGTTATGGGGCGAGGACGCGGGCTACCACATTGCCCAAGCGGGATGGTCTGGACGCCTCGTGCGACACGACGGAAGCGTCGACTTCGTAGGTGGATGGCCCGAAGAAAAAGTGCCGGCGTGATCGCGCTCACCACCCCGTATCTTTGGTACACCACTCGAGCGACCGGACTCGTGGCCCTGGTCTTGTTTACCGTTGTTGTCTCGCTCGGTACTTTCGTCGCCAACCGCATCGGTGGCACCATCGTCGGACGATTTGAACTCAACGAACTGCATCGGTCACTCTCCATCGTCGCGGTGATCTTTCTCGCTATCCACATCCTCACGACCGTGCTCGACAGCTACGTCTCTACGGGTTTCATCTCCGCCGTCATTCCAATGACGTCGCACTACAAACGCATCGACGTGGCGCTTGGCACGATTGCCTTTGACCTCATTCTCGCGGTATGGATCTCGAGTCTGTTGAAACTGCACATCGCCAACCGGTCGTGGCGCTTCATTCATTGGTTCAGCTGGCTAGCGTTCTCGACGGCGGTCGTGCACGGATTCCTCACCGGTACCGACGCTCGATCAGGCGTTGGGCTCGTCGTCGTCATCGCGTGCGCCGCGGTTGGTGTCGCCGCAGCAATTTGGCGATTCCTCGGACGCCCCACGCGCGCATCAGGGCGCACTGCGCTCTCACCTCTCGCGACTGCGTCACCACCTACGCCGAGGCCCGAATCGCGAGCCTTTCCCAGTGCGGCGCGACCCACCAGGAAGGGTGCGCGATGATCGAGTCCTCCACGCTCCCACGCCTGATGCACGAAGCCAGTTCACGACCACTGTCGCTCGCCCAGCACGAACAGACCTTCGCGGCCGCGACGCCCATTGGCTCGCTCCTTGAAGAACTCGAGGCGTCGGGTTTAGCGGGACGCGGCGGAGCCGGTTTCCCTACGTCGGTCAAAGTACGTTTCATCCACGATCAGCGTTCGCTGCATAAGTACGTCGTCGTCAACGCCATGGAAGGTGAGCCCGCGTCACACAAGGACCAGTCACTCTTGAACACGCATCCTCATCTCGTGCTCGATGGGGCGGAGTACTTAGCGGGACTCGTGGGAGCAAAAAACATTGCCGTCTGCGTCGCTCGCGACAATCGCTCCGGCATCAACGCAATGGAGCGAGCGATTCACGAACGAGCCCGGCGAAGTCTCCGAGGTCCCAAACTCGACCTGCACACGCCTCCGCAGCGCTACGTCGCCGGCGAGGAATCCGCCCTCACCCATTGGTTGGACGATAATGAATCGCTTCCTCAATTTCGCCGCACACGCCCGCACGTACTTCGAATTGGTCACGCGCCCGTTCTCGTGCAGAACGCCGAGACGCTCGCGAACGTCGCGCTGATCGGTCGATTCGGAGCATCGTGGTACCGGGGGCTCGGCACGTCCAACAGTCCCGGGAGCACCCTCGTGTCGGTGAGCGGCGCGGTGGCACACCCTATCGTGATGGAAACCGAGCTCGGCACGCCACTTCGTACAATCCTCAACTACGCCGACGCGGACAGCGATCCTCAAGCGTTACTTCTTGGTGGTTACGGCGGCAGTTGGCTAAGCGGCGAACACCTCGATACCCCCTACTGCAACGAGGAACTCGCCCCCCTCGGCGTCAGCGTCGGTGCGGGGGTGCTGGTGGTACTTCCTCGTAAAGCTTGTGGCATCGTCGAGACCCAGCGAGTCGTCCAGTGGATGGCGAACGAGAGTGCGCGCCAGTGCGGGCCCTGCGCCTTCGGACTACCCGCTCTCGCCGACGGTCTTCGCCACGTCGCGCGTCCGACGGGCGACGCCACACTAGCGCTGCAACGACTCGAGGAGCGCTGCGACGTCATCAAAGGTCGCGGCGCGTGCCACCATCCTGACGGCGTCGTTCGACTGGTGCGGTCCGCCCTACAGGTTTTCGAGAAAGATGTCGCACGCCACGTCCAAGGCGACGCCTGCAAAGGGTCGCTCGACTCACGACATTACGCGGCGATTCCCCAACTCGAACGCGCGGAGGAGTTGGTATGGGAGTGAGACGTCGCACCGGGCTGTTCGTACTCCAGGTCAATCCGATCTTGTGTGACGGGTTCGGACACTGTGCCGAACTCGCGCCAGAACTCGTCACGATTGACGAATGGGGTTACCCGATCATTCGCACGGCACCCGTGTCGCTTTCGGACACCGGTGCCTATCAATCAGCTCGATACGCCGAACGTGGCTGTCCCCGCCAAGCGCTTCGGATCCAACGTTTCAACGAGAAATAACGCGCGACGCTGAGCGCCAGGACTCGTTTTGTTGCAACTGAGCCTCGTCGACTAAGGTTCTACGAGCCATGGGATCATTAATCAAGAAGCGCCGTAAGCGCATGCGCAAGAAGAAGCACAAGAAGATGCTGAAGCGAACCCGCTTTCAGCGTCGCGCCGCCGGTAAATAGGCTTCTCCGACCCCTACTGGGGCGTCGTCGTGAGCGTGGATAACTGGAGAGGGCCCTCGGGGCCGGTCATGTCCCAACGGCTCTCCGTCGCGCCCAGGTGACCCTCCACGAACATCGACGAGCCTGATCCGGCCAGTTGCACCGCGGAGCCGATCTCGGCGCGCAGCCACGCTAGGGTCGACGCCAGTCTCGGTTCGACCCGGCCGGCCGGCTCTTCCAGGTGATTGGTCCCCTTCGCCGTCCAGCCGTCGGCCCGCATCTCGTCGTAGGCCCGGTAGCACGCGGCAGTCGAGACGCCGAAGTCCGGCACGATGAGCGTGAGGTTTCGTTCCTCGAAGGCCAAAGTGCTCAGTCGTTCTCCCACCCCTTCGACGAGGGCGCGTCCGCCGAGCTGGCAGAACGGCACGTCGCCGCCGAGGGTGACCGCGAGTTCATTGGACACTCCCCCGGCCCAGCGAAGGATGGCCGCCGCGTCGGCGCTCCCGCCGCCGAGGCCGCCGCCGACCGGGATGGACTTCTCCACGCGCACCCCGGCGCGACGTCCCACGAGCTGCAGGGCCCGCACGATCAGGTTGTTCTCGTCGGACACGATCTCGGTCGCGAACGGATTGAGGATCTCCAGGTGGTCCGTGGTGTCGTCGACGAAGAGGACGTCGTGGAGCGCAATGGTCGTCATCTCGCTACGCAGTTCGTGCAAGCCGTCGTCGCGCACACCAGTGATCTCTAAGTTCCACGTGAGCTTGGCGTGGGCCAGCAGTTCGATCACTTGGCGGCGGCCAGTCTCGCGAATTCCTCGATCGTCAACTCTTCCGGTCGTCTCGTCTCGGCGACGTCGGCGCGTTCGAAGACCCCCTCACTCGACCAACCCGCGAGCGATCGGCGCAGCATCTTTCGTCGTTGACCGAAGGACGTGCGGATGACCTCGAAGAGGTCGGCTTCGCTGACGAGTGACGGATCGACGCGCACTTCGGGGCGACGGATAATGGACACCAACGCCGATTCGACGTTGGGCTTCGGCAAGAAGACCGTCGGACTGACCTTGCCCACGACGCGCGCGTCAGCGAAGTACTGGAGGCGCAGCGACGCCGCGCCGTAGGCCTCGTCGCCGGCGTGAGCGGCGAAGCGCTCACCGACTTCCTTTTGCACCATGACGAGCATCCGGCGGATCAGCGGTTCGCTCTCGAGCAGATGCAATACCAGTGGCGTGGCGACGTTGTAGGGAAGATTGGCGACGACAATGGCGTCGCGGCCCTGCAGGATCTCCGCGTACTCGGCCCGGAGAGCGTCGGCGTGATGGACCGTGACGCCGCGGGGTTCGACGATCGAGCGCAGTGGTTCGAGGAGGTAGCGGTCGACTTCCATCGCGTGCACCTCGGCGCCGGTTTCGACGAGGGCCAGCGTGAGCGATCCGAGACCGGCGCCGATCTCGAGCACGAGGTCGCCTTCGCCCACGTCGGCCAGGCGCGCAATTCTTCGAACCGTGTTGGGATCGACAACGAAGTTCTGACCGAGCGCGCGCGAGGGTTTGAGGCCGTGTTCTTCAAGCAGTGCCCGAAGTTCGGTGCGGGTATGGGTCACCAACTGACTTTAACGAGGACGACCCCTTTGGACAGAGGTGCCAGTTCAGCGAACTGTTGCGTGTCGAGGTCGACCACCCGGTCCCCGTGGGCCGCCTCTCGGTCCGACGCGATGCAGTGGACGACCTTGCCGGTCGCGAGATCGCGGATCGTGATCCGGGTGCCGCGCGGCAAGTACCAGGTGGCGCAGTGACCCGGGATGTAGCGGTACCACGTCGCGTCGCCGACGCGGTACTTGCCGTGCTTCTTCTTCTTGGGCTTCAAGGTCGTGGTCGTCACGGGTCTGCAGATCGTGGTCGTCGTCGTGGGCACAATCGTCGTCGTGGTCGTCGTCGCGCCGGCGATGGTTGTCGAGGACGGTTCTGAGGTGGTCGTCGTCGCTGGCGCCGTCGTCGTCGTGGGCGCGCAGGTCGGCTTCTTCTTCAGCGTCGTGGTCGTCACGGGTTTGCGAACCGGCTTTTTGGGCTTCGGTCGTCGGGTGGTGACGGTGAGTGTGATCGTGGCGTGCCAGCGCACTCGGGTCCCCGCCGCCGGGGATTGTCGCAGGACGACGGTCCATTTACTGTCCGAACTTCCTGGTCCGCGGGTATTAAAGAACAACTGCACACGTTTCATGACGGCGTAGGTCCGTATCCGCGACAGACCGACGAGCCGAGGGACCCGACGCGCGGCGTGCGGGTTCGCGCTCGACACCCGCACCGTCGCCTGGAAATGCCAGGGCACGACGGTGCCGGGCCGCGGCGACTGACCCACGGCCTCTTTCCACGTGCCCTTCGCGCTGCCCGGACCCGTGGTCACGAAATACAGCGCGTCGGCGTGCATGACGGCGTAGACCCGGGCGCGACTGAGCCCAATGAGGTCGGGCATGTGACGACGGGCGTGTGTGGAGGCGTCAGCCGTCGCGGGCGCGACGAACACCGCGGACGCCATCAATGCGACGATCATGATCAGTACCGACAACGGACGCGCCAGCGCCCGCGGGTTTGATGCCCTCAGATCTCCACCCTCCGCCACCACATCGGGGGAGAGGCAATACCCCCGGCCCACAACGCTACGAGAGGGTGGGCCTCGAGGCAACTCACCCTACAAGAATCCCGTGAACGACCTGATTACAGGTTCTTTATCTAGGTGGCAACCGGAAAAGTCGGGCCGTATTCGCACTCGTGGCCTCGCGAAGTTCGACGAAGCTCTCGTCGCGCAGTTCGGCCACGAATTCGCCCACGACCGTGACGAAGGCCGGCTCGTTGGCCCTTCCCCGGTACGGCACGGGCGCCAGGAACGGACTGTCGGTCTCGACGTGGAGCCGGTTCAACGGCACCGCGCGCACCGCCTCACGAAGCAGTTCGGCGTTCTTGAACGTGACGACCCCGGAGATCGAGATGTCACAGCCCAGCGAGAGACAGGCCTGCGCGTCATCGGGCGTGCCGGTGAAACAGTGCACGACGGTGCGCTCGGGTACGCCTTCGCTCTTCAAAAGTTCGAAGAGGTCGTCGAAGGCGTCGCGGGCGTGGATGACGAGGGCGAGGTCCAACTCGTGCGCCAGCGTGATCTGGCTCGCGAAGGCTCGGCGCTGGTCGGCGCGCGGTGAGTGCTCGTAGAAGTAATCGAGGCCACATTCGCCTATTCCCACCAGTTTCGTATGGCCCCTTCGGGCTAACTCTAGGACCGGACCGATGTCCTGGAGGGCGTCGTGGGGGTGCAGTCCGACGGTCGCGTAGATCTCGACGGGGCTCTCGACACTCGTGATTTCCAGGGCCTGAGCCGAGGTCGTGGCGTCGGTGCCGATCACGACGACGCGGTCGACGCCCCCGTCGTAGGCGCGCGCCAGGGTGTCCTCAAGTTTCGCCGTCGTCTCTTCGTCGCCCAGGAACTGTTCCTGGAGATGACAGTGCGCGTCGCTCCAGTGACTCACTGATCGCTCTTCATCCGTGGGAAGAGAGGCTCACCCTTTTGGATCGTCGCGTCACTGCGGTACTGACCCCAGGTCGAACTCGACGAGAAGACTTCGTCACACGGTGAGCCGGTGAGACCGATGCGCCGCCATATCTCTTCACAGACCTTGGGCATCGCGGGCGTGGTGAGGATGGCGACGAGGCGAATCGCCTCGAGGGCGTCACCCATTACGGCGTTCAGGTCCGCTCCGGGCTCCATCTTCCACGGAGCGTGTTGTTCGAGGTAGGCGTTGGTCGCTCCGATGAGTCCCCACGTCGATTCGAGTGCGCTCTGGGGCGCGAAGCCGTTCCACGCCGTCGCGCTGTCGACAATCGCGAGTTCGGCCGGCCCGCGTAGCGCTGAATCCTCGCGCGGTGTGGGCGCCACGCCGTCGCACTTAGTGGCGACGATGGTCGTCACGCGCGCGACGAGGTTGCCGAGGTTGTTGGCGAGGTCGGTGTTGTAGCGGTGAGTGACGCCCTCGAGCGAGAACTCGCCGTCGTTGCCGAGCGACGTCTCGCGCAACAAGTAGTAGCGCACGGGATCGACGCCGAACTCGTTGGTGAGCGAGACCGGCGCGATATCAGTGAGTTTCACACCACCTTCGGCCGCCATGGTCTTTGACAGTTTCTGGCCGCCAATCAAGAGCCAACCGTGCACGTGCACGTGCGCTGGCGGTTCGAGACCGGCGGCCATGCACATCGCGGGCCACCACACGCAGTGAAATCGGATGATCTCCTTACCAATCAGATGATTCGAATAGGGCCACCACCTTTGTACTTCGTCGTCGTCGCGCCCGTAGCCAATGGCGGTGAGGTAATTGATCAACGCGTCGTACCAGACATAAAAGACGTGCGCGTCATCCCAGGGCACGCGCACACCCCACGTGATCGAGGTACGCGTGATAGAGATGTCACGCAGTCCACCCTTGATGAACGACAACGCCTCGTTGCGTTTCGTCTCGGGTGTGACGAAACCTGGATGTTGGTCGTAATACTCGAGGAGCCGGTCCTCGAACGCGCTCAGTTTGAAGAACCAGTTCTCTTCTTCCATTTCAATGAGTGCTCGCCCGTGAATCGGACACTTTCCATCGATGGCGGTTTCGGTTGTGTAGTAGTCCTCGCAACTCACGCAATAGAGGCCCTGGTAGAGGTCCTTATAGATGTAACCGTTTTCGTAGATCGTGCTGAGGAACTTCTGCACGCTTTCGTGATGCCGCTGTTCGGTCGTGCGAATGAAGTCGTCGTTACTGATGTTGAGCGTGCGCCAGGCCTCTCGAAATCTCTCGGACGTCTGTTCGACCCAGTCGGCGGGCGAATGGTCATTCTTCGCCGCCGCGTCGGCTACTTTCTGGCCGTGTTCATCGGTGCCGGTGAGGAATTTGGTCTCGTCGCCAATGAGTCGGTGCCAGCGAGCAAGCGCGTCGGCATTGACTGTCGAATACGCGCTACCAACGTGGGGGGCGTCATTCGTATAGTAAATCGGGGTGGTGATGTAGAAGCGACCCATCCATCAAGGGTACTAACTTACGGTGTTGGTTCAACTCGAAGGGCCAAGGCGATCTCGTAGGTAACACGTCTCGATGCGCCCAACGTGTCAGCGACGAACGCAGCCGCATCACGAACGCTCGAACCCGCACCCAAGCGCTCGAGTAGTGCCGCTCGAATGGTCGCGTCATCCGCCTCCACGATGTTCGTGGCACCCTCGAGGACGACGACGACTTCACCCACGATGTCTCGAGCGTTCACGATCGACGACACCTCGGCCACGGTCCCACGCAGCACCTCTTCGTGCAGTTTGGTCATCTCGCGAGCGACCGCGACGCGACGTTGCCCAAAGCGCTGAGCGAGTTCTGACAACGTGGTCGCGAGTCGTTGAGGTGACTCGAAAAAGACAATGGTTCGTTCTTGTTTCGCCCAGTTCGCGTAGAGCACGTCGCGTTCGCCGTGTTTGCGCGGCACGAAGCCCTCCATTATGAACCGTTCGGTGTCAAGACCGCTCAATGTCAGCGCGGCAATCACCGCCGACGGGCCCGGTACGGTCGTCACCTTAAGTCCCGCGTCGGCGACGGCGGCGATCACGCGAGTCCCCGGATCGCTAATCCCCGGGGTTCCCGCGTCCGAGATGATGACAACCGTTTCACCGGCACGGATTCGAGCGATGATCTGTTCGCACTGGGACGCTTCGTTGTGTTCGTGAAGTGACGCCAGCCTCGAACGCACCGCGATGTCGTGGGCACTGAAGAGTTTGTTGGAATGACGAGTGTCCTCGCAGTAGACGACGTCGGCGACGTCGAGGTAATGGAGTGCTCGTCTCGAAATGTCGCCGAGGTTCCCGAGGGGCGTCGCGATGACGACCAATTGCCCCACGCCCTCGTTCTGCTCGAATTCACGCACCCTGGTCCCCTCGTTTGGCCTTCTGAGCCATGCATCTACTAACATTGTCACCTATGTCAAAGCGGACGGTGAAGCGTAAACTTCGAGCCAAGAAGAAGGCCAACCACGGCAANNGCCGAACTGCGGTCGCGGCTAGGGCCGTTTTTCTACAGTTTTCCGTCCCACGCGCAGCCTCTTCGTTGAAGAACCTGTGCCAAAGGTGTTGGGGTGTCACTCACGATGCCGTCAACCCCTAAGTCGACCAGCCGCTCCATATCGCGGACGTCGTTGATGGTCCACACGTGCACGGCGACGTCATTCGCGTGAGCCTGACGTACGAAGTTCTCGTCGACGACCGTCACGTCGCCAAACGTCGCGGGCACCTGGAACGCCACGACTGGAGGAACGATCGGTGCGCTGGCACCCTGAATGGAAAAGAAAAACGCTGCGGTCTCCTCGGTCGCCGCGGACGTCGCGACACCGGGCGCGATGCGGCGAAAGGCTTGAATCGCATGGTCAAGAAATGAGGCAACGATGACGCTTCGTGTGCGGTCGAGGCGTCGCAGCTCATCGTAGAGCAACTGTTCGTACGGTTCGACGTCTGGAGCGGTGCGTTTGATGTCCATGTTCAACAACACGCCCGGGAACGCCTCGCTCACCTCTTCGAGAGTGGCGATGGCGAAACGCCGGTCCATCGGCGCCTTTCCGCGATGCACGTACCGTGACGAGTCCTCACCCGGGGAGACGGCTGCACCCTCGATCCACCAGTAGGCGTTATCCNNCAGACGACGATGTGTCGATCCTTCGTTGCGTGCACGTCGAGTTCCACCGCGCTCGCCCCGTTCGACAGCGCGTCGCCAATCGCCGCGAGTGTTGAGGACGGCCCCTCAAAGGCGCCCCCCTGGTGGGCGAAGGCAATGACCCTTCGCGACGTCCACTCGCTCACGCGGCGGGCAGACCTNNCGCATGCGGTGCTCCATGTAGAACGCCAGACCAGGAACAAAGCCCGCACCCATCATGAGGACCACGTAGCCAATATTGAGACGAGCCTTGAGCGCGAGTTGGAAGGACATCACGAGATAAATCGGATAGAGCACCACTCCGTGCCCGATGCCCACGACGTCAACGAACAGGTGGATCTTCTTCCAAAACGTGAGGTCGACGGTGTGCAGCAACAGGGTCGCACAGAGGATCAACAATGTCGTACCGGTGACGAAGGACATCACTCGATACCGGCGAAAGGCCTGAAGCATCAATGACCCCAGAGCCTCTTCTTGGGTTGTGTGCCGAGACTCGCGAGGTGGTCGTTATATGCGGCGAGTGTCGGATCCTCTTCTTCGATGCTCGCCAGACGAGCGACGTGGGCTTGCGCGCGCATTTCTTCTTCGTAGGCTCGACGGCGCTCCTCTTGGGTCGCGGTGACCTTGTCCATGTTCAACATGGCGTACCAACCAAGCACCCCGAGCNNTCCGAGCACTCCGAAACAGGGCCATTCAATTGCGTAAATGAAACTGAGGGAATTTCCACCGATCGCTCGGCCCACTTGCCACCAGGCGGCGGTGGCGCACATCGCCAGCCACAGAATCAAACAAAAGTGGATGAGGAACGCCCGGCCGGAAAAATACTTCGACTTCACCAGACCATCCTACCGATTCTGAGAAACCTTTCATCTTGGGTTAAAATCGGGTCGTGCCCGGAATGTCGATGTCCACGCAACCGTTTTCGTGGCATCACGTAAATCAGTGGGACCTTGGCGCCCTACCAATCATCTTGCTCCTGGGTGCCGGTGCGCTCTACTGGTACGCCACGACACGCATCAGTTCGTGGCCCCAATTACGAACGGTCCTCTTCTTCTCGGGGCTTCTCGTCACGTTCCTCGCGACCGAATCGGTCGTTGGTGTCTTTGACATGGAGTACTTCAGCGACCACATGATCCAGCACTTGTTGTTGATCATGGTCGCGGCTCCGCTCTTCGCGCTCAGTGCACCCCTCGACCTCGCTTATGACGCCGGCAACGAGCGCGTCCACCGATTTCTCGATGGCAAATTCATGCAGATCGTGACGCATCCCCTCTTCGGTTTCGCCGCGTACTTCATCTTCATCCCAGTCACGCACCTGACCAACTTGATGAACGTGATGATGGANNGAACAAATCGGCTTCTTGGTGGTGGGTTATCTCTTCTTTCGCGTGGCCTTCGGGCTCGAACGAGGCGTCAAGATCCACCCTGGTCTTCGCCTCGTCTACGTGATGGCGGCTGTGCCCGTCGACACGTTCACCGGGCTCGCGCTCGTGATGAGTTCGCACGATCCGTACTCGAGCTATGCGAGCATGTCGCCCAGCGGGTCCAGTCCGTCGTGGATATTGTCAAATATTCACCTAGGTGGTGCGATCATGTGGATTGGTGGCGACGCCCTCATGTTGCTCGCCTGCATCCCGATCGCTATTGCCTGGGTGAAATGGGAGACCGTCAAAACCCGTGAACTCGACGCAATCCTCGACGCTCAAGGCATCTGACTACAGAAAGCCCGCTTCAATCGCCAATTCCTCGAGGTCGCTCTCGGGTCGGGCTCCAAGGTGCGTAATGACCTCACCCGCACACAGCGAGCCCAGTTGCGCCGCTTCCACGGGATCGGCGCCGAGTGCCAAACCATAGAGAAAACCGCTCGCGAACATGTCACCAGCGCCGTTTTGGTCGAGCACGTGTTCGACCTCGTGGGCGGGTACGTGTTCGACCCCGCTCAGCGTCGACACGCTCGCGCCCGCCGCGCCTCGAGTCACCACGCTTAACACGCCAATCTCCTCGAGCGCCGCAAAAGCCTGATCGAGTGCGGTCATTTGGAAGAGGGAGAGTACCTCGGTCTCGTTGGCGAGCAGCACGTCAACGTCACTCGTGACCAGATCGAGGAAGTCGCGGCGATGTCGATCAACGCAAAACATGTCGGACAAGGACAGCGCCACCATCGAGTCGTGTTCGTGAGCGAAGTTGACCACCTTGCGAATCGCCTCTTTCGCGGGTGGGAGATCAAAAACGTAGCCCTCGATGTAGGTGATCTCACTTCGCGCGATGAGGTCCTCTTTGATGTCCTCGACGCGCAATTGATTCGACGCTCCCAAGTACGTCGCCATGGTGCGCTGCGCGTCGTCGGTGATGAAGACGTGGCAGCGACCGGTCGCTCCTTCGTCGGGACTCGCAATCGCGAGATCGAGCTCAACGCCCATGGAGCGAAGATCGTGCGCGAAACGATCGCCGAATTCGTCCGCGGCGACCTTGCCGATGTAACCGCACGTGCCACCGAGTGACGCGACGCCCGCAATCGAGTTCGCGACCGACCCTCCGGACATTTGGATGGTGGGACCCATGGCGTTATAGAAACGTTCGAGTTGGTCGACGCCGATCAATTCCATGGACGCCTTCACGAGACCGAGCTCTTTGTAGACCTCGTTCGAATCCTGCGTGATGATGTCAAGCATGGCGTTGCCAATACCAGTGACCGCCAATCGATTCGGACCAGGCTTGACTCGAAGTGAAACGGGCGTCGGGGGAATTGTCACTTAGCGAGCGTAGAACGTTTCGCCCTAAGGTATCGACGTATGAATTCCACTTCCAATCCTTATCGTCTCGGCCGCACGGTCGTTCCCCACGCGTACCGCATCTTTCTTACGCCCGACCTCGAAGAGGCGACCTTCGCGGGTCGCGTTGAAATCGACGTCGACATAGATGAAACGACGTCGTCATTCACACTGCACGCGATTGAACTCGACCTGGGCGCTGCGAGCGTCACTGGGGCGGGCACGACGCTTCGCTCGCTCGCTCCAACGCTCGACGAGCAATACGAGACGGCGACCTTCAGCTTTGACGAACCGCTCTCCCAGGGACCCGCGACCATCGAAATCGCTTTCACGGGTGTGCTCAACGACCAATTACACGGTTTTTACCGCTCGACGTTCACCGACGCCAGTGGTGAGTCGCACACGATCGCGACGACCCAGTTCGAACATTCCGACGCGCGCCGGGCCTTCCCTTGCTGGGACGAGCCGTCTTTCAAGGCAACGTTCCAGGTGAATTTGACGGTTCCCGCGGCCCTCGCCGCCTACTCGAACTCGCCCGAGATCTCGAACATCGACCTCGGCAACGGACAGCGCACCGTGAGCTACGCCCCGACCATGAAGATGTCGAGCTATCTGGTCGCCTTCGTCGTGGGTCCCTTCGAGGAGAGCAAGGTCGTCGACGTGGACGGCGTGCCCCTTCGCGTCGTGTATCCGATTGGCAAGGGCCACCTCACTGACCTTGCTCTCGAAGCCGGTGCCTTCTCGCTTCGTTTCTTCGCCAACTACTTCGCCATCCCCTATCCCGGCGACAAGCTCGACATGGTCGCGATCCCCGACTTCGCCTTCGGGGCCATGGAGAACCTTGGTTGCATCACGTATCGAGAGACGGCGTTATTGGTCGACCCGGCGTCAGCGTCGATCGCAGAACTGCAACGCGTCGCCGAGGTCGTGGCGCACGAGATCGCGCACATGTGGTTTGGCGACCTCGTCACCATGGAATGGTGGGAGGGCATCTGGCTCAACGAAGCCTTCGCCACGTTCATGCAGGTGCTCTGTACCAACGCGTTTCGTCCACAGTGGAAGATGTGGGTCGGCTTTGGTGTCGATCGCGACGCCGCGCTCCAAATAGACGGTCTGCACTCGACAAGGCCCATTGAGTATGAGGTGATCTCTCCTGACGACACTCGCGGCATGTTCGACATCCTCACGTACGAAAAGGGCGGATCGGTGCTACGCATGCTCGAGCAGTACCTCGGCGAAGAGACGTTCCGCGACGGCATCCGCCACTACCTCACCGCGCACAGCTACGCGAACACGGTGACGACGGATCTCTGGGACGCCCTCGAAGAGACGTCGAAGCAACCGGTGCGCGCTCTGATGAACACCTGGATCCTCCAAGGTGGCCACCCCCTCGTGACCCTCGACGCAGGAGTCCTCTCCCAGCAACCATTCGCCTACGGCGAAGCGACGGGCGAGAGTTCCATTGGCTCGACGTGGATGGTACCGGTACTCACGCGCTCGCTCAGCAGCGGCGCCACGAGTCGCCACTTGCTGCAAGAGACCCCGATCAGCATCGATCAGGACTTACCCATCGTGCTGAACGCCGGTGGGTCGGGCGTCTTTCGATCGCGCTACGGCACCGCTGAACTGAGCGCGATCGCGCGTCACATTGGCGAACTCGAAGAACTCGAACGCGCGACGCTCCTCGCCGACAGTTGGGCGTCACTCTTCGCGAGTCAGATCACCTGGGACGCATTCCTCGCCATCGCGCGCGGCCTTGGCGACCAGGACGAGCCAAATCCATGGGGGACCGTCGCGGTCGCACTCGACTACGTCCATCGCGCACTGATCACGAGCCAGCGTGGCGCACTCGTCGACGTCGCGCGCGAATTGTTCACGCCCCAATTCGCGCGACTGGGATGGACCGCGACACCCGGGGAAAGTGAATTGACTCCTCAGGTTCGCGCGATCGTGATCGGGGTCCTCGGCACCACCGGGAAGGATGACGCCATCCGCGCCGAAGCCGTTCGTCAGTTCGAAGCGAACACGATGGACGGGGACCTCGCGCGCACGATCCTGCGGATCGTCGCGGACCAGAATCGACCCGGCGACTACACCACCTTCCTCGATCGCTACCGTCACGCGTCGACACCGCAAGAAGAGCAGCGATACCTCTGGGGTCTGGCCGACTTCGCCGACGAGTCCTCCGCGCTCGACGCAGCCGAGCGCTGCTACAGCGAATTTCGCAACCAGGATGGCGCCATCGAACTTGGCATCCTGACGCGAAACGCCGTCACTGGACCATCGGTGTGGCGATACTTCACGGATCGCTGGGACGAGACCTTGGAGAAGTTCCCGAGTAACTCGCACTCGCGACTCGCTCTTGGCGTCAACACGTTTATTGGTGACGAGGCCTTCGGCGAGGAAGTCGCCGCGTTCCACGCCGCCCATCCGCTCAGTGGGGACCAGCGCACCGTTGACCAACAGATTGAACGCATGCGCGTGGGTTTGCATTTCGCACGAACTGTTCGCCAACAGTTCTAAGCGAGAACCGTGAACGTCGGGGCCTTCCTGGGCATTTTTGCCCTGATGTTCGTGTTGGAACTCCCCGACAAGACCATGGTCGCGATGGTCGTCATGAGCACGCGCGCTCGCGCACGCTCGATCGTGATCGGCGCCTCGGCGGCGTTCATCGTGCAAACCGCACTCGCGGTGAGCGTCGGAGGTCTCATCTCGCTCTTGCCCGTTCGCGTCAAAGAC
Source organism: Acidimicrobiaceae bacterium (assembly GCA_003163875.1). GTDB lineage: Bacteria > Actinomycetota > Acidimicrobiia > Acidimicrobiales > RAAP-2 > RAAP-2. Next base: position 40,161 of record PLRK01000038.1, read on the forward strand.
GCCGTCGTCGCGACGCTCTTCCTCGCGGGCGCCGCGTATTTGTTACTCGTCTCAGAGAAACACGTTGAGAATGAAGGTTCGCTCGACGCGGAGCGCGAACAGAGAGGCTCGGCGACCCGCGAAGCACTGACCGCCTTCAGTGTGGTGTTCGTTGGCGAGTTCGGTGACCTCACACAAATCCAGGCGGCGAACTTGTCAGCGAAGACGCATCAACCGCTCGAAGTCTTCATCGCGGGCTCGATCGCACTGATTTGCGTGACGTTCCTCGCGAGCTACGGCGGCGCGATGCTCCAACGCGTCGTGCCACTCGAGCGCATTCGCCAGTTGGGTGGATTGGTGTTTTTGGGGCTCGGCATCTGGACCCTCGTCGAATTGGCGACCGCGTGAGACGCGACGAGTTGCTCGACTTCGCCGACGGCGTCAAAGGATTCATGCCCCGCGACGAGGGCCTCGCGCTGCATCGGGCGGCACTCGAGCAGAAGGGTACGAACGGCACGTGGCTGGAAGTCGGCGCGTGGTGCGGCAAGTCCGCCGTGTACTTGGGCGCGGCGGCCCAAGAAAAAGGAGCGGTGCTCTACAGCCTCGATCACCACCACGGCAGTGAGGAGAACCAGGTGGGCTGGGAACACTTCGATCCCTCGCTCGTCGACCCTCACGACGGGCGCCTCAACACGTTGCCCACCTGGCAGCGCACCATCGCCGACGCGCAACTCGAGTCGACGGTCCTCGGGCTCGTAGGGCCCTCACTCGTCGTCGCGCGACATTTCGCCCAACCGCTCGACATCTTGTTCATCGACGGCGGACACGGCACGGACGTGGCGTGGGCCGACTACGACGCGTGGTCGCCCAAAGTCGTTGCGGGCGGGCTCATGATGATCCACGACGTGTTCCCCGACCCCAAGGACGGCGGACGCCCTCCCTATGAGATCTATCTCGCCGCACTCGCGTCCCAGCTCTTCGCCGAAATCTCAGCGCAGGGTTCGTTGCGAGTGCTCCGAAGGATCTAGAGCGCCTCGAGGGGACACTGCGGTTCGGGTAATTCAACGGGGGCGGCGAGCTCGCCGTGGCGAAACAAACTCGCGGCGCCCGAGGACGAACTGAGTGCGTCCGCCGCGAGGATGATCGCCGCCGACGTGTACGACGTCGTCTCGCGATGCGGGAACGTGACCGCGTCGGGATAGGCGAGGCCCGTCCAGTACGCGCCGTCATCGCGTCGGTGTCGCCTGGTGACGCTGAACAAGTCCAACGCTCGGGTGGTGAGCCCGAGTGCGTCGAGGGCGAGCACGCATTCGGCGGTCTCAGCTGCGGTGACCCAGTCGTTGGTCGACACGCAACGAACGCCGTAACCGTCCATGACGTGTCGCTCCCAGCCGTCGTTGATGCGCTTCTCTCCGGCAAGTCCGAGCAAGGCGCCCGAGAAGATCGGATAGTACCAGTCCATCGCGAACTCGTTCTTGGGAGCGAACGCTCCGGGGTGGCGCGAAACCGCGTGACCGAGTCGGCCCGCCGCCAATTCCCACGACGGCTTATGAATGTCGAGACGCTCGGCGAGGGCGACGCCGCAGCGTAACGAATGAAAGATCGATGACGACCCCGTCAGCAGCGCGTAGGACTCGGGACGCCCCATCGCGTCGAGCGACCATCGAATCGTGCCGTCGGTCATCTGCCAGTCCACGACGAAGTCGAGGGCGCGTTCCACGCAGCGCCACATCTCGACGCCGAAGTCCACGTCGCCGCTCGCGAGTACGTAGTGATAGACGCCCGTCGCGACGTACGCACAGACGTTGGTGTCGAGTCGCGCGTCCTTCACACCGTCGCCTTGGTAGTAGTTGAACCAACTACCGTCGCCCAGTTGGATCTCGTACAGCCAGCGATACGCCGCGCGCGCTTCGGCCCCGAAGCCAGTGATACTCAAGGCCATCGCGGCTTCGACGTGATTCCAGGGATCGCAGTGTCCCCCTTGGTGCCATGGTATTTGGCCACTTCGACGTTGCAACGACGCGAGTTGCGACGCCGTGAGCGCGAGCTCTTCGGCCGACAAGATCCCCGGCACGCCACCGAGGGACTGGGTGGTCGTCACGGCTTTTCCAAGTAGACAACGATGGACTTTCCCATCACGGGAGCGATCATCGATTCGAGAACCCGGGTGGCGCGAGGACGCTTCATGATGTCCCACACCAAGAGCCGGTGATACGTCTGGACGAACCAATTTTGGTCGTTGGTCGTGCCCACGAGGCACTTCAACCACCAGTAGGGACTGTGCAGACCGTGCGCGTAGTGGTGCCCGCGCACGCGCATGCCCACCGAGCGGAGTCGACGCTCGAGCACCGAGCGACGATAAATACGTATATGACCGCCCGGCACGTTGTGATACGCGTCCGAGAGCGCCCAATTCACGAGTTCGGGCATGAAGCGCGGCACGGTGATTGCCATGGTGCCTCCCGAACGAAGCACGCGCGCGAGTTCACCCATCGCCTGCTCGTCACCGGGAATGTGCTCGAGCACCTCAGAGCAGATCACCCGGTCAAAGACGCCGTCGGGGAACGGAAGGTGCAACGCGTCACCCTGCACGCACGTCGCGTGCAAGGTCCCACTCGTTAGTTCGCCCGCCTCGAGCATCGCGGCGAAGGTTGCCGCCACGCCTTCGACCTCGTCGCGGCCCGCGTCGAGCGCTACGACGTTCGCCCCGCGACGCGCGGCTTCAAAGGCGTGGCGACCGAACCCACAACCCAGATCGAGGATCTTGTCGCCGTCTCGTAATCCGAGGCGGTCGTAATTCGCCGTCAACATCAGTCGAAGTCCATCGCCGCGGGGAGCGGTTCGTGACGAAGAATCGCGTCGTAGCACGCGGCCGTCCCGCGTGCGGTGACTTCCCAGGTGAAACGCTGCATGACGCGCTCTCGTCCATTCGCGCCGAGCGTCGCACGAAGCTTCGGATCATCGAGCAAGCGACGGATCGCGCCCACTAACGCCTCGGGATTGTTCGGCTCAACGAGGAGTCCCGTCTCGCCGCTCACCCCCACCACCTCGGGCAACGCGCCACCCGTCGTCGCGACGACGGGCACCGCGCAACTCATGGCCTCGATCGCGGGCAAGGAGAATCCTTCGTAGAGACTCGGAACGATCGCCACCTCGGCCTCACCGTAGAGACGAGCGAGCTCTTCGTCGCTGACACCCGTGATCGTCGAGACGATGTCACCGAGACCCAGTCGTTCGATTGCTCGAGCGACTCGTCCCTTCGCCTTGGGTTGACCAATCACGATGAGATCGATCTCGCGTTCGGTGCGCAACTTCGCGATCGCTTCGAGCAACGGCACGAGTCCCTTCATGGGCACGTCCGAACTCGAGGTGACCATGAGGCGACCCTTCTTTTTCACGACGTCGTCGTAGGGTCGAAACACCGTGTGGTCAACGCCCACCGGCACGACCGTCAAGCGCTCGAGCGGCACCTTCATCTGGGCGTTGATGTCGATCTTGGAGTTGTGTGAGACGGTCAGGACCGCCGGCAACTGTTTGACGACACGTACCTGCATCCGCAAGAACCCGAACCAACGTCGCGTCGTTATGCGTTTCGTGAAGGTCTCGGCGTGGTCGAGTGCGATCGAACGGTCGACGGTGATCGGATGGTGCAGCGTCTCGAGCAAGGGCCATCCGTCGCGGTAGAGGGCCAAGATTCCCGGTCCCATGCACTGATTGTCGTGAATGATGTCAAACTCGCCGCGTCGACGCGCCAGGATCTTCTTGATGCGCATCGAGTACGCCAAGGGCTCACCGAATCCCGCGCTGAGCATCACGGCGAATTCGGCCACGTCGGCGAAGGACGTGAACTCGCCTCGAGCCGGGATCCGGAAGGGATCCGGGTCGCGGTACAGATCGAGCCCGCGCACCGGTGTGAAGCCCACGCCCTCGTCTAATTCTGGCCAGGGTGGTCCCGAGAAGACTTCGACGCTGTGCCCGAGGTTCACGAGTTCACGAGAGAGGTGGCGGGTGTAGACGCCCTGACCACCACAGCGAGGATTTCCCCTATAGATCAGGAATGCGACGCGCAACTTGCCCGGCTGCGCGGCGCGAGCAGGCACGTGTGAGGGAATCACGATGCTCTTGGAGCGAGACCACGACGCCCTCGTTTCAGCAATGGTCTGGGCTAGGGAGCGGGGCACGTGACTACTTTCAGATTCAACAAAGTCCTTCAGTCTCGCCCAAATAGAGCAAACCCACAAATCCTCAGAAGGGGTCCACAAAGTCTGGCTACGCTTTTCAGCAATGGACCTGACCTATCCCCCCGAAGCAGAAGCATTCCGCACTGAGATACACGCCTGGCTCGTAGAGAACCTGCCCCAGGGCTGGTTCGAACCGGATTTCCATCAGAGCGACACCGAACGCAAAGAATTCAACCGCACCTGGATCGAGAAGCTCTTCGCGGGAGGATGGATCTGTGCGGGTTGGCCGGTCGAGTATGGCGGCAAAGGTCTGAGCCTCTTGCAACAAGTGGTGCTCAACGAAGAGTTCGCCAAAGCGGGAGCGCCGATGCGCGCGGACTTCTTTGGTGACACGTTGGTCGGTCCCACGATTCTCCAGTGGGGCACCGAGGAGCAAAAACAAGAGTTCATCCCCGGCATCCTGCAAGGAAAGATCGCGTGGTGCCAAGGGTTTTCCGAACCCAACTCCGGTAGTGACCTCGCGAGTCTCAAGACGAGCGCGGTCCTCGACGGTGACGAGTGGGTCATCAACGGACAAAAAGTGTGGACGACACAGGCACAGTACGCGGACTACGTCTTTTTGATGTGCCGTACCGACCCCAGCGCCCCACAACACGCCGGCATTAGTTACCTCCTTGTCCCGATGCACCAAGAGGGGGTCGAGGTGCGACCCATCACGCAGGTCGACGGGTCCGCAGAATTCAACGAGGTCTTCTTCACCAACGCGCGTTGTCCGAAGGGCAACGTCGTTGGCGGTGTGAACAACGGGTGGAAGGTCGCGATGACCACCCTCGGTTTCGAGCGCGGTTCATCCTCGACGACGGGGTATCGACGCTTCTTGAAGGAATGGGAATCGATTCTCAAGGAGACCAAGCGAGTCAAGAGAAACGACGACCTTCGCGTGCGCGATGATCTCGTCAAGTCCTGGCAGAAGGTGAAGATCATGGAGATCAACGGCTATCGCACGTTGACCGACTCGCTCAACAACAGCCACGACGCAGCGCTGCTAGGCGCGTGCAACAAGATGTTCTGGTCCGAGATGCATCGCACGACCATGAACCTGGCGATCGACATCTTGGGCATGGAGGGCCAGATCCTGACTGGCAAGGGTAACGAATCAAGCATGATTGCGGGCATGGGACGCGGCCGCGCCGACTACCCGGTCTCCGAACTCCAGGCGTTCTTCTTCTTTTCGCGTAGCGAAACCATCTGGGGCGGCACCGCCGAGATTCAGCGCAACATCATTGGCGAGCGCGCGCTCGGATTGCCCAAGGAACCCAAAGCTCACACCGTTTGAGCCGCCTGCAGGACTTCGATATTGCGCTCATCGCGACGAAGTGACGCGATGAGCCCTAGGCCCACGAGGATCGTAGTGATCGATCCCACCGCGATGCCCACGCGCGGCGTCGACCACGAGATGATGAGCCCCACCAACGGGGCGCCAATGGGCGTCGTGCCGAGGAAGGCAATGGCGTAGAGGCTCATCACGCGCCCGCGCATCTCCTGGCTTGAGTTGAGTTGCAACGTGGCGTTGGCCGTCGAGATCAAGGCGAGGGAGAACGCGCCGGTCGGTACGAGCAGGATCTCCGCCCACAACAAGCTGGGCGCGAAAGCCACCAACGTCATGAAGACACCAAAGCAGAGCGTCAACGCCGCCATGAGAGGCGGCGTGGGGCGTGATCGATGGGCGACCACGAGTCCGCCAATCACCGCTCCCGCGCCCATTGACGCGAGCAAAATCCCGTAGCCCGTCGCGGAGGTTTGGTGAAACGTGTGCCGCGCGAGCAGCGGCAGGGTGACCGTGAAGTTATAGGCGAACGTGCCGACGATCGCGACCGCGACGATGAGGTTTCGAAGGAGTGGATTGTCTTTGACGTAGCGAAGGCCGAGACGCACTTGGCCCTTCTCGCGAGCGACGGTGGTCATTGGCAAGAAATCCGCACTGCGCATCATCAACAGCGCGACGAGCACGGCGAGGTACGACGCGGCGTTCGCGTAGAAGCAGTCCGCGGTTCCCACGATCGTGATGAACGCTGCGGCGATGGCGGGGCCAATGAGACGCCCGCCATTCATCAGCACCGAGTTCAAACTCACCGCATTCGCAATGAGCTCTCGGCCCACCATCTGTTGGACGAAAGCTTGACGAGCGGGATTGTCAAAGAGATTCACGACGCCGAGCAGTGCCGCGAGAATCAGGACCGCGCTGAAGCTCACGTGGTGCGTCGAAACCAAGACGCCGAGAGTCAACGCCAAGACGCCCGCCGCGGTCTGCGTGCAATACAGGATCCGCCGCTTATCGAGTCGGTCCGCGACGAGCCCTCCGTATGATCCGAGCAGCAGCATCGGGACAAACTGCAAAGCGACGACGAATCCGAGATCGACCGAAGAACCAGTCAGCTGCAGTACGAGCCAACCTTGCGCGACCGATTGCATCCACGTGCCCGACACCGAGATCAGCTGACCAATGAAGTAGAGGCGGAAGTTTCGCACCGACAGCGCCTTGAACGTTCGAGACGAGAAGTTACGCGCCGCGCTCATTCGAATCCCAACAACGTCTCAAGGATCGCCGCCGCGTCGCGCGCGCGCGACTGATCCTCTGCACTCATGGTCTTTAGTTTGCGCTCGATGAATTGCTCGCGCTTCAATCGAACCGTCGCAAGTTCTTTTCGACCGAGTGGACTCAGCGCGACACGCGTGCATCGGCGATCGTTCTCATCGAGTGTGCACGTGACGAGACCAGCTTTCTCCATGTCCCTCACGAGTCGCGTCACCGACGGGGGTTGAATCTGCTCAGCGACGGCGAGGTCGCCCAAGGAAGGACGTTCGTATTTATTGATCGAAGCCAACATCGAGGCTTGCGCCGGTGACACGCCACCGAGCGAGGACAAGCGCAGTTTTCGATTGAGTCGCATCACGACCCTACGGAGTCTTGCTGCGGTCTCGGCTGTGGTCTCATCCATTAGTTCACCTAACTAAATAATAGCAGCCCATGAGCAAACCCTTGCCTCGTTTCGTGACGCGCTAGAGCGCTCGATAGCGCGGCACGTAGCCGCCCACGCCGAGCGACATCGAGTCCTCGGGGTCGATCGAGTCGTCCACGCCCCCCAGGACCTCGGTGACCCACGAGAGCCGATCGGTCAATATCCTGGTCACGCCGCCTTGGAGGGTGTCAGAGGAAATCGCGCAACTCGAGCAGGCGCCCTGTAACTGGACTTCGACGACGCCGGTCACGACGTCGGCACGCACCAACACGAGGTCGCCACCGTCCGCCTGGACTGCCGGTCGCATGAGGTCAATCAGCGAATTGAGCGCCTTGAGTCGACTGGATCGTTCGTCATCACTAAGTTCTGGCATTGCACCATTCTGCCGCGTCGCGAGCCAAACGTGCCCGAGTCCAGTTCTCGCTACGATTTGGCGAATGAGCACGATCAACACCTGGCACCCTGACGACATCAACCTCTCGGACATGGAATTCTGGAAACGCCCGTGGTCCGAGCGCGAAGAAGCGTTCAAGGTCCTTCGCTCACAGCGACCGATCTCGAAATACGACGAACCCTCCGTCGAAGGAAGCGTGATCGAAGTCCCTACGGGTGCCGGGTACTACGCGCTCACCCGCTATCGCGACGTCGCCGAAGCGTCACGTCATCCGGAGATCTTTCTCTCGGGCCCGGGAGCCGTCTCTCAGATGGACCTGCCCACTGAGATGGTCGAGTACTTCTCGGGCATGATCTCCACCGACAATCCCAAGCACGCCCGACTTCGCCGCATCGTTTCGAACGCCTTCAATCCGCGCAACGTGCGAGCCGTCGAAGACTCCATTGAGCGAGTCGCCGACGAAACGGTATCGAGGGCAGCCACGAGCGGCACGGGCGATTTCGTCCCCGACGTCGCGGCACCGTTTCCTCTCGAAATCATCTGCACGATGATGGGCGTGCCACCGAGCGAATTCGCAACGGTGCTGCACTGTTCCAACGTCATCCTCGCGATGGGCGATCCTGACATCGTGCCCGAGGGCACCGATCCGATCCTCGCGGTGCTCGAAGCCGGTGCGACGTTGACGGGCATCATGGAAGAACTCGGCAAGTACCGCATCGACAACCCGATCGACGACATCACGAGCGCCCTCGTGAACGCCGAGATCGAATCTGAGAAGCTCACGCAACAAGAGCTCGCGTCGTTCTTCGTTCTGTTAGTAACGGCGGGCAACGAGACGACGCGCACCGCAATTGCCCACGCGTTGCATGCGTTGAGTGAGCACCCAGACCAAAAGGCGCGCCTGAGCGCCGACTATGAAGGTCTCGCCAAGACGGCGACCGACGAAATCGTTCGCTGGGCGTCACCGGTGATCTGGATGCGCCGCACGCTCGCGGTCGACCACACATTGTCCGGATTTGATTTGAAGGCTGGCGACAAGGTGCTGTTGTTCTACAACAGCGCGAATCGCGACGAGGAGGCCTTCGAGGATCCTTTCGTCTTTGACGTCGGTCGGACGCCCAACGATCACTACGGCTTTGGAGCGCCAGGACCGCACTTCTGTCTCGGGGCGCACCTCGCACGACGCGAGATCACCGTGATCTGGAGGAAGTTGCTCCAGCAGTACCCCGACATCACGTCGACCGGTGCACCGTCGCAGCTGGCGTCGAGTTTCGTCAACGGGATAAAAAAACTTCCCTATAGCTTTTAGCGCTTCGCCGCGACCGCCTCATCGAAGGTGCGCAGTGCTCGAGGTCCCCACACGGTGCCCGGACCTCCGTTCATCGCGATCGCGACCCCGAGGGCTTCGCCGACTTGTTGACGACTCGCCCCCTCGCGGGCGGCGCCTCTCGCGTGCGCGACGATGCACCCGTCGCACTCACGCGTCACCGCAATAACCAAAGCGAGTAATTCTTTCGTCGCACTCGATAGTTCACCAGCGTGCATCGCCGCCGAGGACATTGCGGCGAAACCCTTCATCACGTCAGGAATCAGTTCGTGCAAATCCAATGCCGGTTGGCGAAGTTCTTCGCGGATATTGTTCATGCTCTCCATAGCCACCTCCTCGTAGCAGCGTAGTGACGTGCCGCGGGCCCCTCACGTACGAGCGGCGCAATGGCGTTCCCTAAGATGGTGACGTGAGTGTGATCGACGAACTCCTAGCGAATAATGCTGCCTACGTGGCGCGCCACGGTCATCGTGAACTGCCCACTGAACCCCAACTGCACCTCGCCGTGCTCACGTGTATGGATTCGCGCCTCGACCTCTTCGGCGCGCTCGGGCTCGATCTCGGTCAAGTACACCTCATTCGAAACGCCGGCGGCATCGCGAGCGATGACGCGGTTCGTTCCTTGTTGCTCAGTCAGCGGCTCCTTGGAACGCGCTCGGTGATGGTGATCCACCACACCCGGTGTGGACTCGAGAGCTTTGATGAAGAGGTCCTCCAGAGTGAACTCGAAGCGCACTATGGATCGCGTCCCCCCTTTCGGCTCGGCGCGTACAAGGACGTTGATCAGGATGTACGAAGCACCGTCCTCACGCTGAAGGCGAGTCCCTTCATCCTTGACACCGAGATCCGCGGTTTCGTCTTCAGCGTCGACGACGGCGACCTGCACGAGGTATCAATCGACTAACGACTTCTTGAAGCCGTGGCTCGTGTCGATGAACCCGTTGGCGAGATAGAAGCGATGAGCGTCAGTACGAACGTTGCGACTCGTGAGTTGCATGTGCGGGGACCCCTCTTAATG
>PLRK01000077.1 GCA_003163875.1 Acidimicrobiaceae bacterium
GCGAAGCACGCCACCACCATTCGTCGTTCAGGTCGCTCGAGAAAGAGTCGTCGCAGTGCACCCCCCACCGAGCGTTCGGACGCGGTGAAACCCGGTTCTTCAGCGTTGGTCGAGTCGCACAGCAGCAACGCGACGCCCTCCTCACCAATCGCCGCGAGACGCGTCACGTCGGTACGGCGTCCGTCGATCGGCGTGAGGTCGAGTTTGAAGTCGCCCGAGTGCAACACGATGCCCACGCTCGTGTGGAACGCGAGCGCATGCGCGCTCGGCACCGAGTGCGTCACCGGTATGAATTCCACTTCGAAGGGACCAATGCGTCGTCGCTCGTGGTCTTCGACCTCGATGAACGTTAGGTCATGGGCGACCTTCGCTTCGCTGAGACGATGACGCGCGAAACCGAGTGTCAAGGCTGATCCGTAGATTGGGACATTCACATCCTTGACCAAGTAGCGAAGTGCTCCCGTGTGATCTTCATGCCCGTGGGTCAAGACAATCGCGTCGACACGATCGCGCCGATCGATCAACCAACGAAAATCAGGCAGGATGATGTCGACGCCGTACATCGTTGGTTCGGGGAACATCAAACCCGCGTCGACGACGACGATGCGACCATTTTGTTCCAGCGCGAGACAGTTCCGGCCAATTTCGCCCAAACCCCCGAGGAACGTGACGCGAATCGTGTCCTTAGCCACGCTGTGCCCGCAGCGACGCCACCAAATCGTTCGCGGCCGCATCGAGTGTCGGGTCCGCTTCGCCTAGTGGCAAGCGGCATTGTCCCACGGCAAAACCCAACGCGCGCAACGCCGCTTTGGACGGCAACGGATTTGGCGAGGACTCGTTGCTCTCAAAGGCGTAGCTCGGCGCGAGACGTTCGTTGTACATCTGAGCCTTGACGAAGTCGCCCTTCTCCACGCAACGCACGAGAGCGACGAATTCGCGAGCCGCCCAGTGTGCCGCAACGGAGACAATGCCGACTGCTCCGATACTGAGAAAAGGGAGAAGAAGGCTGTCGTCGCCGCTGTAGAGGTCAAGGTCATCACCCAACACGGCTTTGGTATGAGCGGCACTGACCAAGTCACCCGAAGCGTCCTTCAAGGCGACGATGTTGGGGTGGTGGCGCACCAAGTCGATCGTCGTAGCACTCGCGATCTTTCGCCCCGTGCGCACGGGTACGTCGTAGAGCATGACCGGCAACTTGGTTGAGCCCGCGATCGCAGCGAAGTGCGCGCTGATGCCGTGTTGGCTCGGTCTCGAGTAGGCGGGCGTCGTCGCGAGGACTCCCGCGACGCCTGTCTCGTGTACGCGACTCGTCAACGACACCGACTGAGCGGTATTCGCGAACGTCGAACCGGCGATGATTGGTACGTTGACCGCCTCGACGACGCAACGAAACAGGTCCAGCTTCTCCTCGTCGCTCAACGACGAACCCTCACCCGTCGAGCCCGCGACGACCAGACCATCGCTCCCCTCTTCGACGAGAAACTGGGCAACGCTGGTCGCGACGTCGAAATCGACGGCGCCGTCAGGAGCGAAGGGGGTCACCATCGCAGTGAGAACTGTTCCAAAGCGCGTGGTACCCATACCACGAAGTTACCAGTGATTCCCGGTTTTCCATTTCGAGACTTGACGTGTGGACTACGCGAGAAACGAATCGATGCCAATCGTGAGTTTGGGGACGTTGCTCACCGAGCGCACCGCCAGCGCGACGCCCTGGACGTAACTCTGTCGATCGAACGAGTCTTGACGAATGACGAGACCCTCACCGGGACCGCCGAAGAGGACCTCTTGGTGTGAGACGAGTCCTGGAAGGCGCACGGAATGAATCTTGACGCCGTCACCGGCGTCGGCACCGCGCGCACCCGCGACGCTGTGGTGGGTGGTCGGATCAATCAACGGGTCCTTGCCGGCGCGCTTTCGCGCGTCGACGATGGCGCGAGCGGTTGTCAGTGACGTGCCCGACGGTGCATCCACCTTTCGATCGTGATGGAGTTCTATAATCTCGACCCGGTCGAAGTACGGTGCCGCCATCGCGGCGAAGCGTTCAGCGAGGACCGCACCCAAGGAATAGTTCGCCGCGATGACCACGCCCGTCTTCGTGCTGGCTTCGTCGACCGCGCTGCGTTGTTCTGGACTCAACCCGGTCGTTCCAATGACGAGGGCGACGCGATGCGTTGCGCACCACTGCGCCGAACGCACGACGCTTTCCGGCGCCGAGAAATCGACCACGACGTCAACAGCCAGACCCTCGTTGTCACTGAGTGACTTCGCGTACGACGCGCCGAACAAATCATCAGGTTCCCTCACGTCGATGAGCGTGACGACTTTGAGGTCGTCCAATGCGCCCAGTCCCGGCGCAAGCGCTTGGCCCATTCGCCCTGCCCCCCCGACGATGGCCACACGTTTCATCCGTTCACCCTACCTTTTCGTCGTCTCGGGACCCAGCCACGAAGCACCGCGAACGCACCCACCAGGGTGACACCCCCTCCGATCGAACCAATGAGGCCAATTGTGATGAACGGAGCGTGGTAGTGGAAATGAACAGTCCATTGACCCGCAGGGACCGTCACTTGTTGGATGAGTCCCGAACGCACGACGTGCAAATTCACGAGCTTGCCGGTCGCCTCGTTGCGAGCGGTCGCGCGCCATCCAGGAATCCACTCCATGGAACGCTTCAGTATTGTCGGATGTGTCGCCGCGACACTTACCCACGAATCACCCCACACCGAATTACGGATGTTCGTGATCCTTGACGTCTTCGCGTTGGTCCCGAGCCAATCGTCGGCGCGAATCTTGGTCGCGCGAAAGTACGAGAGGAGCCCCGTGGTGTCCACGAGTTCCCACGCGGGCGAGGACAATGCTTGCTGGAACTGCGTGTTGAGCGCGTAGGTGGGTGCATTATGTCCGGGTTCGCTCACCTGCACGGAACCCACCAGAACGCCACCACTTGCGCTAAGGCGTACGCCAAAGGCGTCAACGTTCTTCCCCGAGAATTGGAACGTCATCGAAGGAGCACCCGTCGCACTGAGAACCGGACCAAATGGCAGCCCCTTGTGATTGAGTAACTGGGCGGTGACGTCGTCGCTCGCGATGCTGGCGCCGTCGACACCGCGCACGCGCACGCGCGCAACGGGTAATCGAGTACCGAAATAGCGCGATTCGCTGCTTCGTCGCTGGGCAGCGACGCATTGCGGTGGTGCGACCATCGTGGGAGTCACTCGGGTCGAGAGCTTGTTCTGGGCGACCACGACCGTTGAGAGACGCAGTTGGTGATAGACGCCGCGAGCCAATTGGCACCCGTCGAGTCCGAACAAGGGATGTGTGTCAGTGACGTTGCCGTAGAGTTCGTCGATCAAAGAACCGTAACCCTGGACACTTGGCAATTGCGTGAAGACGTTCATATTGGTCGATCCGAGGTCCTCGAAGGTGTAATGGCTTTCTCCCGTTGGGTCAACCATGGCGAAGCGACCGTTCGGATCAATGTATTGCACCGCGTAGTGTCGTGACGGTTCGATGTTGACCCGACCGGGCAAGAAACCCGTTGCCGAGAACAACAAGAACAACACGATGTCCAAGGCGACGAACGCGCTAATCAAGCGAAGCAAGTGCTTGCTCTTGCGACCCCACAGCAGAATCACGACGAACGCACACGCGATGACTAGATGCGCTAGCAGCGTGGGACGCTGGTACGCGGGCAGCTTCGTGTCGTACATGTCGTTCACCATCCAGTTCACGATTTGACGACCGAAGAACATCAGAGCGAGCGAGAGCGCACCGATAAAGAGTGCCGGTGCGAGCGTGAGCCATTTCTTTGCACCCGCTAAACCCGCGCCCACGAAATCACGATCCTTGAGCTTTTGTAAGAACCACCCGAGTAGGACCACGAGTGCGAGATCCACCATGATGATGCTGCGACTCTGCAGACGAGTACTGCCATACAGCGGGATGGCACGAAACAGGTGTCCGAGCGGCGTAAAACTGCCCCAGGCGGCGAATAGACCGACGACTACGAGCACCACGTAAAGGATCCACTGTCGGTTCTCGCCACGCCAACCACGACGTGTCAATTGACCAGCGAAGGCGAAGAGTGCGACGAGCGCAAGCACCCCGACGTAACCGGTCACCTCGGCGAGGTTGTAGTTCACGTAGAAACTAGGCTGGTGCAAGAGACCGTTGCCGCCGAAGATGTCGGGTATGAACAACAAGCTCGACCACTTCACGTAGAGGGACCCGGCGCCAAACCACTGGTACGTCAGATCAGTTCGCTGCGATTGCTTTATAAAGGAATAACCCGGCAACAACTGACCGAGTCCAATGATCGTGCCCCAGATGGTGGCGGTGGCGATCCCCGCGACGTAGGTCGCCCGGTTCCTCCACGTCGATGGTCGCCACGCGGTTCGAATCAACAGCACCGACGGTCCCACGATCAACAACAACAACTGCATCTCGGCGATGGCGCGAGGCTCACCGCTCAAATCGGTCAGCGCCCAAAGGAGCGTCAGGCCGAGCACGCTGGGCGCCATGGCGCGCACGCGACGACGAAAGGTCTCGTCGTGGGTTCGCTCGACGGCTGCTGCGATGCACAACATCGACAACAGCGCCCACGGCAAAAATGCGTAGCCCTGAATGACACCCAGGTGCACCAATTGGCCAATCATCGCGCCCGACCACGCGTAGACGAGCGCCGGGACCAATGACGCGAAAGTACCTAAGCGGTGCCAGCGAAGCAGGGCGAAGACGCCCAAGGCGGCGCTCACGTAGACGGCGATCAGGTTCATTACCCACGAGAGGATTGCGGGTAGTGCCGCAAAGAGCCACGTCAACGGAAAGAAGGCGCCCGCGTTCATTCCCCCCAACAGCGGCGTGCCCGAGTCAGCCAGGGAATTGAACAGCGGCAAGTGACCGCTGTCTATGTCGCGACCAACGAGGGCGCGAAGTGGAAAATTCTGAATCAAGTTGTCTTGCGCGATGGCGGGATATCCCAATAACGCCGGAATCGCGAAGACGATGATCGGCAGTCCGACAATGACGCCCAACGCCCAACGATCGGCCTTCGAAAGAGACCGCCACCAGCGAGCCGAGAGTTGACGCTGGAGGGTATCCATGTTCACCACGCTAGGAAAAAACCAAGAGGCCGTGCCACCCAGTCGCGCTGACTGGGTGGCACGGCCATTAGGGCTTAGCGGCGACGCGGTCGAGGACTACGACGTCCCCCATCACCTTCAGTGAACGACGGACCTCCTGGGCCAAGGTCACCGAGATCATCGGCGAGTTCGGCTTCGAACACCGCCTCGAAACTCGAGGTAGGTGTAGTGCGAGGACTCGCGTCGCGCTCGCGACGCGGTCGATCGGCGTCGCGATCGGGACGCTCGGCGTGGTCTCGGGCGGGACGATCTGCATGGTCGCGTGCGGGGCGCTGACGCGGTGTCTCATCGTCAGTCGCGACTGAGGCGTACTCTCCAGCGAGTGACAGCGAGACCTTGCCTTGGGGATCGATGTCGTCGACCTTTACCTCGAGGGCTTGGCCAAGTTCGACAACGTCTTCGACCTGACCAATACGCTTGCCACCATTGAGTGGCGACATTTTGGAGATGTGCAAGAGACCATCGCGCCCCGGCATGATGCTGATGAACGCCCCGAATTTGGCGATATTGACAACGCGACCTTGATAGGTGGCTCCCACTTCGGCGGTCGGAGGATCGAGGATCAGCGAGATGCGCCGACGTGCCTCTTCGACCGCGCGTCCGTCTTTGGCACCGATGGTCACCGTACCCACGACGCCATCGTCGTCAACCGCGATGTCCGCGCCAGTCTCTTGCTGCAAGGTATTGATGACCTTGCCCTTTGGTCCGATGACCTCACCGATCTTGTCAATGGGAATCTCCATCGACACGATCTTGGGGGCGACCGCTGCGACTTCGCTGCGTGGCTCCGCGATGGTGTTGGTGATCACGTTCAAGATAGTCAAGCGTGCTTCCTTCGCCTGGTGCAAAGCCTTGGAGAGCACGTCGGCGGGCAAACCGTCGATCTTCGTGTCTAATTGCAGCGCCGTCACGGCGTCTGCGGTGCCCGCAACCTTGAAGTCCATGTCACCAAACGCGTCCTCGGCGCCGAGGATGTCGGTGAGTGTCACGTACGTACCTTCGTCGTACACGAGGCCCATTGCGATTCCCGCGACCGGCGCCTTGATGGGCACGCCCGCCGCCATGAGCGACAACGTCGAACCGCACACCGACGCCATTGAGGTCGATCCGTTCGACGCCATCACGTCAGAAACGACACGAAGGGTGTAGGCGAATTCCTGTTCACTCGGCAGCACTGGAACGAGCGCCCGCTCCGCAAGCATGCCGTGGCCGACTTCGCGGCGCTTCGGAGCCCCGACGCGACCCGTCTCGCCCGTTGAATAGGGAGGGAAGTTGTAGTGATGCATATACCGACGGAACTCGTCAGGCGTGATTGAGTCGATCTGCTGTTTCATCCTCGGCATGCCGAGCGTCGTGACGTTGACGACCTGCGTCTCACCGCGCTGGAACAATGCGGAACCGTGTGTCATTGGAAAGAGGTCGATCTCCGCAGAAAGCGGACGAATATCGCTGATTCCTCGTCCGTCGATTCGTACCCCATCGTCGACAATGCGCCGACGCACCAATTTCTTGGTGAGCGACTTCACGGCCGCCTTGATCTCGCCGTTTCGCCCTTCGAACTCACTCGAGAGTTGTTCGATGAGCGATTGTGTCGCGGCGTCGAGAGCATTGTTGCGCTCCGTCTTGGTCGTGAGTTTGTTCGCGTCGCTCAGCGACGTGGTGCCTAACGCCTCGACGCGAGCGTACACGTCGTCCTTGTAGTCAAGTTGTGGCTCGAAGGCGAGCACCTTGAGCGGACCTCGCGCCTTGACGAACTCTTTGACCAGTTCGCGTTGCAGATTGATCGCTTCGCGGATCCACAACTTGGACGCCTCGAGCCCTGCGGCAAGAACGTCTTCGCTCACTTTCGGTGCACCGTCGGCGTACTTCTCGAAGGAGCCCTCCGTGCCGCCCGCTTCGACCATCATGATGGCGATTTCTGACTCGACGGAGTCACTGAGTGCTCGGCCCGCGACGACGAGTTCAAAGGTCGCGGCGTCGCCCTCTTGGAACGTCGGGTGCGGCGCCCACTCACCATCGGTGGTGTAGGCCATACGCACCGCGCCGATGGGCCCGTCAAAGGGAATGCCCGAGATCATCAGTGCCGCGGACGCCGCGTTGATCGCGAGGATGTCGTGTGGGTTTTCTTGGTCGGCACTGAAGATCGTGCCGACAACTTGGACCTCGTTGCGAAAGCCCTTCGGGAACGAAGGACGCAACGGACGGTCAATTAAACGACAGATGAGAATCGCTTGGTCCGACAGCTTTCCTTCGCGTCGAAAGAATGCCCCGGGTATCTTTCCCGCGGCGTACGCTCGTTCCTCGATGTCAACCGTGAGCGGAAAGAAGTCGGTACCTTCGCGCACGGATCGCGCGGCGGCAACTGTCGCCAACAGGACCGTGTCGCCAATACGAGCCAGAACTGCTCCATCGGCGAGTTGGGCCAGATGGCCGGCTTCGAAACTTAAGGTTTTGTCGGTACCCGTGATTGGGCTACTTACGCGTATTGCGTCAGTCATGGAAATGCTCCTTGTGCTTAGCAACACTCCGCCCGGATCCCAGTGGGCAACCTTCGCGTCACGCGAAAGTTCTCCACTGGCCTCCGAGGCCTCGGATGTGTTGACCGCGTCGACGGCGTCGACGCAGCTTCGGCTAGCGACGAATGCCGAGACGACCGATAAGTGCGCGATAGCGTTCGACGTTGCCACGCTGGACGTAGTCGAGCAGTCGGCGACGTTGGCCAATGAGTTTCATTAGTCCACGCCGGGTGTGATGATCACCCTTGTGGACTTTGAGATGCTCGGTGAGATGCGAGATGCGGTCAGTCAGAATCGCGATTTGGACCTCGGGCGAGCCGGTGTCCGTGTCGTGGGTCTGAAAGTCCTTGATGATCTGCTGCTTCTCAGCCATAACGTCGTTGCCTTATGAATCGGGGGTCTTGGAGCGAGCCGCCCACTTGACGACCCACATGATCAGCGTCGCTGACCGAGTATTTATCTTAGCAGGACGGAGCCTTTCGGCGAAAAATCCTTGAAATGAGTAACCGTTTCCTCGACGTCACGCTCCATTTGCTGCGTGAGGTCCTCGAGGGACGTAAACGTCGCTTCGCCGCGAAGACGAGCCAAGAATGCCACGTCGATTTGCTGTGCGTAGATGTCAGCATCGAAATTGGGGATATGCACCTCGACGAGCACCTCGCCTTGCTCGTAGAACTGGGGTCTCGTGCCCACCGAGATCGCACCCGGCACCCAACGAGCGCCCTCCAACAGCACCGCGCCCGCGTAGATGCCGAGCGCGGGCACGACTTGGCGCTCGGAGAAGAAAAGGTTCGCCGTCGGGAACCCGATCTCGCGCCCTCGGGCATCGCCGTGCACCACGCGCGCTCGAAGGCAGAACGGCCTACCTAAAAGTTTTGTCGCTTGCGCGATGTCACCACGCTGGAGTGCCTCGCGCACTTGAGTGGAACTGCAGCGCTGTCCCTCGCCAAAGATTGGGGCCGGATGCACGTCGAAGTGAAGTCGCGCGCCTTCTCGCTCGAGCAACGAGACGTTGCCTTTTCGATCGTGGCCGAAGTGGAAATCCTCGCCGACGACGACATGTTGGGCGCGTAATTCACTCGACAGGACTCGCTCGACGAAGGATTGTGCACTTTCCTTGGCGAGTTGTTCGTCGAAATCAAGTACGCGAACTTGTTCGATGCCCAATCGCTCCAGGCCCTCGAGACGTTGCGCCATCGTCGCAATCAACAATGGTGCGCGTTCGGGTGCAAGCAGCAACGCAGGATGGGGGTCAAAGGTCACTACCGTTGAAGTCACGTGGTGACGACGAGCGATTGCACAAAGGTTCCCAATCACCTTTTGGTGTCCCACGTGAAGACCGTCAAAGACACCAATCGCGACGGCGGTCGCGTGCTCGGAGCGCGGATTGTCCTCGTCGAGTACCAGCATCGGCGACAACCTAGCGTCGTTCGTGGGTTTCGTCGCGTACGAGCACGATTTCTGGCTTCCATTTCTCACCTCGGCGCCGGAGCACGCCAATCAACGCGCCGTGTCCGTCCATGGCGGCAATCTCGTCGCCCACGAAGGTTTCTGGCAACACCAGGTGCTGGCCCATCCGCATTCGCCGCTCTTCGTCGAGAGGTAGCGTGACGTGTTCAAGGTCGACGACGAACTCTCGCGGTGCGAGCAGCACGTGCTCGGCACTCTCGAGACGAGTCTCGACCTGCTCGAGTGTCCACGCGTTCGTCACTTCGTAGGCACCGCTCGAAAGACGCCGCAACGATGACAAGTGCCCCACCGTGCCGAGTCGCTGCGCAAGGTCACTCAACAGCACGCGTACGTACGTTCCGACGCTGCACGTGACGTCAAAGAACCAGATATTCTCGTCGTCGCTCGGACGCAGCGTGAACACGCTGACGTTGACGTCGCGGGCGTCGCGTTCGACCTCAAGGCCTTGGCGCGCCATGGCGTGCAGTCGGCGGCCGTCAACCTTGAGTGCTGAGACCATAGGTGGAATCTGTTGTTGTTCGCCAGTCAACGTGTGCGCGACGACATTGACGAGTTCGCTCTTGAGCGCTGGAACGTCGCAGCGCTCCACGACCGCCCCGTCGGCGTCAAGCGAGTCGGTGGCGACCCCGAAAGTTACCGCACCGGTGTAGCGCTTTGTTTGGGATTGGGCGAAGCGCAGCAGTCGCGTACTTGGTCCAACGCCGAGCACCAGCAGGCCGGTCGCCATTGGATCAAGAGTGCCCGCGTGTCCGACGCGGCGCTCGTTTAGTAGTTTGCGCACGCGCGCTACGACGTCGTGGCTCGTGAGCCCCCGGGGCTTGTCGACGAGCAGGAGGCCGTTATTCGTCGTCATGGCGCTGTCGGCGCAAGATATCTTCCACCGCCATACCGCTGGCGACGGCGGGGTCGGCCATGAACGAAAGCTTTGGTGTTCGTTTGAGGCGCGTTTGCGCGTTCACGGCCCCTTGAATCTGCGCACGTCGCTCACCCAGAGCAACGCGAGATTCCTCACTCAGAGAATCTAAGTAGACCATGGCTTGGCGCATGTCGGGCGTCGTCTCGACACCGGTGACCGTGAGCAATCCCAGTCGCTCGTCGACGTCAGAGATTCGAAGTAGTTCGTCGGAGATGACTTCGCGCAAGATCTGATTGACGCGCGCGCTTCGCGGATAAGGATGGCGACCGCCAGTCGAGTGGGCCATGTCCTAGGCCGTTCGGGGAATCTCGCGCTCTTCGAACGTTTCGATGATGTCGCCTTCTTTCAAGTCTTGGTAGTCCGACAAACCAATACCGCATTCGAAGCCAGCTTGCACCTCACGTGCGTCGTCCTTGAAGCGACGTAGCGACGTGATTGATCCCTTCCAGATAATGGTTCCTTCGCGCAGGAATCGAACCTTCGATCCGCGCGTGATGACTCCATCGCGCACGAAACAACCGGCGATCGCTCCGATCTTGGGCACGCGAAAGACCTCTCGAACCTCGGCTTCGCCGGTCACGATCTCTTCGAAGACCGGTGACAAAAGACCGAGCATCGCGGCTTCTATCTCTTCAATCAACTTGTAGATGATTTCGTAGGTTCGAACCTCAACACCTTCGGTTTCGGCGAGCTCACGTGCACGCTTGTCGGGTCGAACGTTGAAACCAATGATGGTTGCGTTGGACGCCTTGGCGAGTTGTACGTCGTTCTCGGTGATCCCACCAACCCCTCGGTGCACGATGACGAGCTTGACGTCATCGCGTTCGAGCTTGCGCAGCGATTCGGTACACGCTTCGAGCGAACCTTGCACGTCAGCCTTGAGTACCACGTTCAGCGTCGCCGTTTCGCCGCGCTGAATCTGCTCGAAGAGATCTTCCAAACGGGCGCCACTAGTGGACGCAACTGGCTGGTGGCCAATGAGTCGAGCACGATGCGCGCGCGCTTCGGCGAGGGAGCGTGCGTGCGCCAGGTCGTGAGCGACGCGCATCTCATCGCCCGCGAACGGTGGTTCGCTGAAGCCAAGAATTTGCACTGGCGTCGAGGGTCCCGCGGACTTGATCTGCTGGCCCTGGTCGTTGATGAGTGCCTTCACTTTTCCAAAAGCAGCCCCCGCCACGACAGGATCGCCCACGCTGAGCATCCCTTGTTGGACCATCACGGTCGCCACCGGTCCACGTCCGACCTCGAGGTTCGCTTCAAGCACCGTACCGACGGCGCGACCGCTCGGGCGAGCTTTGAGCTCGGCAACTTCTGCGACCAAAAGGACTTGCTCTAAGAGCTCGTCGATACCGGTGCCCTGCAGCGCCGAGATTTCGACCACGATCGTGTCGCCGCCCCATTTTTCTGGAACGAGTCCGTACTCGCTGATTTGTTGCAACACGCGGTCAGGATTCGCGTCAGCCCGGTCCATCTTGTTCACCGCGACCACGAGTGGCACGTTGGCCGCTTTGGCGTGATTGATCGCTTCGACAGTCTGGGGCATCACACCGTCGTCGGCGGCGACGACCAAGATGACGATGTCGGTGACCTTGGCGCCGCGCGCTCGCATCGCCGTGAAGGCTTCGTGTCCCGGAGTGTCGAGGAAGGCAATGGACTTTCCCTTCCATTGGACCTGATAGGCCCCGATGTGCTGGGTGATGCCACCTGCTTCACCGGCGACGACGTTGGCCTTTCGAATCTTGTCAAGCAACAGCGTCTTGCCGTGGTCGACGTGACCCATCACGGTGACGACCGGCGGGCGCGGCGTGGGCTCGATCTCGTCGTCGAGGTCATCCTCGTCGAAGAACTTGGCGAGAAGCGCGGCCTCTTGCTGCTCGCCGGGATCGACGAGTCGAACCGACGCGCCCACTTCAGCGGCGTACAACTCGATCATGTCGTCGCTGAGACCCTGGACCGCCGTGACAATCTCTCCTTGCAAGAACAGGAAACGAATGATGTCCGCGGCGCTGCGATTGAGTTTGGGGCCCACGTCCTTCGCGGTGGAACCCCGTTCAATGATGACGTCACCCTCAGGTACCGGTGCACTGCTTGGTTGCCACGTCGTCATTTGGGTTGGCTCGAGCTCTTCGACATTTCGACGCCTGCGTCGAGTGGTCTTGCGTTGGGAGCCTCGAGGGCCGCCAGTTCCGCGTCCCGATGGCGCACCCCGTCCCGCACCCGTCGGTGCACTCGTGGGTCCACCACTCGTACGAGGTCCTCCGAAACCACTCGTGGGTCCACCGGGTCTCGACGGGGCGCCGGTGCGAGGAGCCCCCGACGAGGGACGAGCGCTCATGGGACGTGACGGGCCCGCCCCTGGTGCTCGGCTCGTCGATCCTCCCGGCATCGCGCGGCGCGCGCCCGGGGGTGGTGGTATGGGTCGACCCGTCGCAGAAAGTGGTCGACCAGGGGGAGGCGGAATTGGACGACCCGAGGAACTTAGAGGCGGACGAGTGGACGCACCGCCCTCGCCGTCTGTCCCGGCGCCACGCTGCGTCGGACGAATGGTCGTCGGACCATCGGGCGATGCCGCCCTCGTCGGGACAGGTTTAGGAGCAACGACGCGCGATCGCACAACCTTGGTTGGTTCATTCACGGGCGCCGAAGGGACTTCGGGCGTGCTCTCACGGCGAGGTGACGGAGCTGTAGGCGCCGTCGCCTCAGCCACGACCGGGCTCGACGCGGGCAGATCGCGCACGACGCTGGCGCTCGGTGTCGTGGCTCCGGTTGCCTTCGCAGGCGCCTTGGTCGCTTTCGCAACTTTTGTCGCCTCTTCGGGCTGTACCTCGCGACGCAGTCCGTCGGCGTCGGCGCGGCGTCGAATGCGATCAGCCTGGGCGTCCTCGATCGACGCAGAAGGGCTGGTCGCACCGATGCCAAGTTTCTGGGCGAGCGCGAGCAACTCCTTGCTCGTCAACCCGAGCTCCTTGGAGAGCTCGTGGACCCGGATCTTCTTTTGCGCCAAAACGTTCCCTTACTTTGTGTGCCCGCACCTTCGCGAACACAGTTACGTATTCTTTCACAACTCGGGCCATTTACTGGCCCGACCAATCACTCGTAGCGCTTGCACGTCGACCTCACGCACCGATCGGCGAAGAGCCCGCGATACGTGCGAAGCCTGTACAACTTGTCCACAGTCTTGATCCGCACACCACCACACTCCTCGTCCATTTCCTCGACCGAGATGCCACCGTCCGTCAGCACCCAGCCCTGCGCGCACCAATGAGACGTCTTCTCGTCGGCGCCGACACACGACACACGTGCGTACGGGCGTTATGCCTCGTCCTCCGACACCGGCGCCGTCTCGAGTTCCACTACTTCAACGACCTCTTCGACGTTACCGTCAGCGTCACCAATCACGACATCCTCAACGAGCACATCGTTTCCTCCCTCATCGCTGAGGACTTCAAGGGTCTCATCAATCACTGCGTCACCCTCGGTCCACACTTCTTCGACGACTTCTGGCTCGTCGCCCTCGTTTTCCGAACGAATGTCGATTCGCCATCCCGTGAGCCGGGCGGCCAATCGGGCGTTCTGGCCCTCTTTGCCAATGGCGAGCGAAAGCTGTTGGTCGTGCACGATGACGGTCGCGATGCCCTCTTCCTCATTCAATTGCACCTCTCGGACCCGGGCGGGTTGCAGGGCGGCTTGGATGAAGGCAATCGGGTCCTCACTGTAGGGGACGACGTCGATGCGTTCGCTGCGCAACTCGTTGGTGATATTGCGAACGCGACTCCCTCGAGCGCCGACGCAAGCGCCCACGGGATCGACCATCGAATCGTTTGACGCGACCGCAATCTTCGAGCGGTGACCGGGCTCGCGCGCGAGAGCCTTGATCTCGACGATCCCATTGGCAATTTCTGGAACCTCAATCTCGAAGAGCTTGGCGACGAGCGCTGGGTGCGTACGACTCACCACGATCTGGGGACCTTTGTTCGTCTTTCGCACTTCGACGATGTACACCTTGATTCGAGCACCATGCTCGTAACGCTCGAACGCGATTTGCTCAGCTTGTGGCAACAGCGCTTCAACCCGTCCAAGGTCAAGCAAGGTATAGCGGTTGTCATTTTGCTGCACGGTGCCTGAGACGATGTCGCCTTCGCGATTCGCGAACTCTTCATACATCTGACGACGCTGAATGTCGCGAATGAGTTGCATGAGAACTTGCTTGGCCGTTTGTGCGGCGATTCGTCCGAAATCCTCCGGTGTCGCGTCCCATTCGCGCGTGACGTTACCCTCGAGATCAAGCTCGAGTCCCCACACCTTGATCTCACCGGTTTCGGGATTGATCTCAACTTCAGCGTCCTCTGCGGAATCGGGACGCCGCTTATAGGCAGCGAGCAATGCGTTCGCGAGCGCGATCAGCAGTTCGCCTTCGTCAATGTTCTGGTCGCGGGCAATCTGTCCCAACGCTTCTAGAAACTCGAAGTTCGCCATGTCTAGCCTTTCTTGCTCGTCGATGAGCTCGTCTTTGCACGTGACGGCGACGGCTTCGCCTCGCCACCCCATCGAAAGACGGTGCGCGCACGCTCAATAGATGAAAGAGGGACTACGACGCGACCGAGCTGCTCATCGTGAATGCTCACGGTCGTGTCACTGGCTTCGAGCAGCGTGCCCTCGAGACGGCGAGTCGCCTCGCCTTCGCGAGTCTCGCGCAAAGTGACGACTTCACCGAGCGCCGACGCGAAGTGCTCGGGGCTTCGAAGGCGGCGCTCCAACCCGGGACTCGAGACGTCCAAAGTAAAGCGCCCAGGAATTGGGTCATTCTCGTCGAGCCACTCAGAAATCACGCGGTTGGCCTTGGTCAAACTTTCCAGGTCGACGCCGCCCTCTTTGTTCACCACGACGTTCAACGTCCCTCGTTCGAGTTCGACGTCATAGAGGTTCAAGCCGAGAGGAGATAGCAACGAGCGGAGCGGTGTCTCAAAGTCCATGGCCATCACGCTCCTCTCTATGTCCCAGGGGACGCCAGACAATGAGAAAGCGCGGGCCCGAGGCCCGCGCTTAAACGAGTCCAAACGTCCTTTGCGGACTGTCGCAGACAATTGTAGCAGTTTGGTGTGCTACTCACAAAGGGCGTGACAGGTCAATTGCCAATCGAAGTCTAAGTTTTCAAGGAAAATTCAGACGGACCTAGTACGACTTTGCCACGATACACACCAAATCGTTCTCGAGTTCACTCTCGGGAATCGACCCGTCACCTCGCTGCAAACAGCGTACCGAGACGGCCTGGTTGTTGAGTTCGGCCTCCTCGTTCGGGCCCACCAAGTCCCACGACAAGCGCGCGAAACCCGTTTGGGCGACTTCAATCGCGTCGACGACCGACGCCACTTCCAACGTATTGGCGTCGCGCCACTCGAGGGCCCGCTCGAAGAGATCGTGTTGGATGGTCGTGAGAAGCGCGGGCACCTCCGAGACCACCGCGTTAATGGACCACGTCGACTTCTCGTCGCGGTCGCGTCTCGACACGGTCACGACACCATCCTTGACGTCGCGGGGTCCGACCTCGATACGAAGTGGTACTCCCTTGATCTCCCAATCCGTGACTCGACGTCCGAAGGATCCTCTCGAGGCATCGACGGTTGAGCGAACGCCCGCAGATCGCAGCTGCTGGTGGATGTTCGCACACGCATCGTTGACCTCTGGTTCGTCACGCACGGCAATCACGACGACTTGATACGGTGCAACCTCCGGCGGCAAAATGAGTCCATCGTCATCTCCGTGCGCCATGATGAGCCCACCGATGAGGCGCGTTGATGCGCCCCACGACGTCGTGTAACAGTGCTCTGCTCGACCCTCGTCAGTTTGATAGACGATGTCGAACGCTCGCGCGAAGTTCTGGCCGAGTAAGTGGCTCGTCGCCATCTGCAAAGCCTTACCGTCACGCATCATTCCTTCGCAGGTGATCGAGTTCACCGCACCCGCGAAACGTTCGCGCGATGGTTTGATACCGAGATACGTCGGGACGCCGAGCACCGTTAACAAGAAATCGTTGTACACCTCGAGATGGATCCTCATTGCGAACGCCAACGCGTCCGCCTGGGTCGCGTGTGCGGTGTGGCCTTCTTGCCACAGGAACTCGGTGGAGCGCAGGAACAAACGAGGACGTAGTTCCCAGCGCACGACGTTCGCNNTGATTGAGGAGCAAGGGGAGATCGCGGTAACTCTGGATCCACTTCGCCATGAACTCGCCAATCACCGTCTCGCTTGTAGGTCGAACAACGATTGGTTCAGCGAGTTGTTCACCACCCGCGTGCGTGACGACGGCGAGTTCGGGGCTGAATCCTTCTACGTGCTCTGCTTCCTTCGAGAGATAACTCTCTGGAATGAAGAGGGGAAAGTATGCGTTCTGGGCGCCCGTCTCCTTGATGCGTGCGTCAATGGCCGCTTGCATGCGTTCCCAGATCGCGTAGCCGTAGGGACGGATCACCATCGTGCCTCGTACCGGTCCGTTGTCCGCCATCTCGGCCTTGGCGACGACGTCTTGGTACCAACGCGGGAAGTCCTCCGCTTGTGGGGTGAGGACACTTTGTGATGCCACGATTCTCCTTTGATGCGTGGCGCCAGCCTATCGAAGGCCCGAGTTAACTCTCGGAGCGATGTCGAATCCGCTCGATACGAGCTCGCGCCTGATTCGCGTCGTCGCCCTTTTCGTCGAGTAACAATGCCCGGTCCGCTGCGGCTTCTGCTTCGGCGCCGAGGTCCTTCGCGGCGAGACGCGCGTCGACGCCTTCGGCAGCGATCTTCTTCGCCTCATCAACGAGTGCCTCGACCATCTCGTCTTCGGGTACGACCCGGATGATCTCGCCTCGAATGAAGAGGTGTCCACGTTTCTTGCCCGCGGCAATTCCCAAGTCCGCGTGGCGCGCCTCACCGGGACCGTTGACGACGCAACCCATCACCGCGACTTGAATCGGGATGTTGAGTTCACCGAGGGCGACCTGTGCGTCGTTCGCCACTTTGATGACGTCAACTTCTGCGCGCCCGCAACTCGGACAAGCAATAAGGTCCAGACCCTTGCGCTCACGAAGGCCGAACACTTCGAGCAGCTGTCGACCGGCGCGCGCTTCTTCGACCGGGTCCGCGGTGAGCGAGTAACGCAGCGTGTCCCCTATCCCTTCTGCGAGGAGGGTCGCGATACCGGCGGTTCCCTTCAGCAATCCTCCGGGTAGTGGTCCCGCTTCGGTGACGCCCAGATGAAGCGGATGGTCGAACGTTTCTGACGCCAATCGGTACGCCGCAATCATCGTCGCGACGGAAGAAGCCTTCACCGATATCTTCACGTCGTGGAAGTCAACTTCCTCAAAGTACGCGAGTTCGAGTCGAGCGGACTCGACGAGGGCTTCGGGCGTCGCACCGCCGAATTGCTCGTAGATCGCGGGATGCAAACTTCCGGCGTTGACGCCAATGCGGATAGGAACGCCTCGATCCTTCGCCTCACTCGCCACGAGCTTGATCTCCTCGGGCTTTCGAAGATTGCCCGGGTTGAGACGAAGACCCTGCACACCCGCTTCGAGCGCGGCGAGAGCCATCTCGACGTGGAAGTGGATGTCCGCGACGATCGGCACAGGCGAGCGCGGCACGATCTGAGCGAGTCCCTCCGCGGCCGCTTGGTCATTGCACGTGCATCGCACAATGTCCGCACCGTTCGCCGCGAGCGCGTAGATCTGTTGAAGCGTGCCGTCGACGTCGGCGGTTTTCGTCGTCGTCATTGATTGGACCGAGATGGGGGCGTCGCCGCCCACCTTCACCGTTCCCACACTGATTTGGTGCGTCTTTTTTCGAGGGCTTAGAGAGGTTGCAGTGACGTCCACGCCACCATTCTGCCGTGTGCGAGCACCCCCGCAATCACCGCTACTGGAACGGGTTCGCGATGGGATGCACGATGTCGAGATACAGCGTGCTCGCAAAGAGCACCAAGAGGACCGTCATGAACATATAGACGAACGGTGCCAAGAGATTCACGTTGGCTTGATAGCGCGCACCGTGGCGGCTACGCAGTCGTTCGTAGGTCGCAATCGCGACGTACCCACCGTCAAGGGGCAACATTGGCAACATGTTGAGCACGCCGACGAAGATGTTGACGATCATCAAGATCTCGAGTAACACCGACGGTCCCGACTGCGCGCCCTGCACTGCGATTCGCACCACACCCACGATGGACTCGGGGCGATTGAGTTGATTGTGCGTGTTCTCAGCCGCGCTCGTCGACGCCACTTGATGAAAGAGGCTGGAGAACTCGCCGGGCGAAAAGACGTGCACCATCGCGTGCACCGCGAGCGAGAGCGTCGTGCCAATCTGAGCGAACGCATCGGGGAATGCCGCATACCACGATTTTCGAACGCTCAACTCTTGTAGCCCAACGCCGATGTAGCCCGCGTTCTTCGACAGCTGTTCACCGCTGACCTTGATGGATCCGCCCGCCACGGGCGTCGCGTGCAACGTCACTGTCGTGCCGTGGCGCACGACAGTGAGCGTGAGATTTTTTCCCACACTGTGGTGCACCTGGTTCACCAGTTCGTCAGGGCTGGTGACCCGCTTGCCGTCGATAGCTTCGATGCGGTCGCCGATTTTGAGACCGGCGAGTTGCGCCGCGTTTTGCTTGTGGCCCTGCCACGTCGTAAAAGCCGAGACCCCCACCGCACTCGAGGAGAACGAGCCAATGAAGGCCAGCGACGCGTAGGCAAGCACCAACGCCATGAGCAAATGCATAAGAGAGCCGGCCGACGCGAAGAGAACCTTGCGCGGATAGGTCGCCGATCGATAGGTCCGCTTCTCTTGTGCCTCGGGCAGGGGCTCGCCCCACGTCATTCCGGGTACTTTCACGTACCCACCGAGCAAAAGGGCGCGCACGCCATAGCGAGTGTCGCCGCGAGTCGTTGACCAGATGACCGGACCAAATCCGACGAAGAAGTCCGTGACCTTCATGCCCTCACGCTTGGCGACGATGTAGTGGCCGAACTCGTGACCCATCACCATTACGAAGATCGCGGCGATAACGACCGGGAGCGCCCATCCGCCCCAGAGCGTCAAAAGGGCGACGACGACTGCGACGCCCGCGAGAAACAGAATGAGGGAGCGTACCTCGGAAATCGCACGATCTTCCATCAAGCAGTGACCATACCGTGCGCCAGGCGCCTTGCGGTCGCGTCGTTGTCGAACAATTCATCCATCGTTGAGAGCTCACACGCCACATACAGTTCGAGCACAGCGGCAACAATCTCGGCGATGCGCGACCACGAGATTTGGTCGTTTAGGAAAGCCTCGACTGCGATTTCGTTCGCCGCCGACAACCATGCGGGCGCCGCACCCCCGAGTCGCGCGGCTTCGTAGGCGAGTTCAAGTGCGGGGAACGCCTCACGGTCCGGCGCTTCAAAGTCCAACCGCAGCGATGCGTGGAAGTCCATTCGTCCCCAACCTTGATCGAGACGCACCGGCGCGCCGAGACAGTACGCGATCGGTAGTCGCATGTCGGGTAACGACAGCTGCGCAATCACGGCGCCGTCGACGTATTCGACCATCGAATGGACAATGGATTGGGGATGCACCACGACGTCGACTCGCGGCGCTTCGATGCCAAAGAGCGCCGACGCTTCGAGTACCTCGAGACCCTTATTCATCAACGTCGACGAATCAATGGTGATCTTCGGACCCATGGACCACGTTGGGTGCTGGAGGGCTTCGAGCTTGCTGACGCGGGCGAGTTGCTCTTTCGTCTTGCCTCGAAACGGGCCGCCCGACGCCGTGAGGTGAATCATTCGAACATCGGGGTGACCGACGTTCGTCGAACCCGCCAGGCATTGATAAATCGCACAGTGCTCAGAATCAATAGGAAGGATGCTCGCTCCGGGCGTGTCGCGAACTTGCTGCACCAACGGCGCCGCGGCAATCAGCGACTCCTTGTTCGCGAGCGCCAGTCGCTTGCCTGCGGCGAGCGCGCTCAACGTGACGGGCAAGCCCGCGAAGCCAACCACGGCGTTCACGATCACGTCGCCACTCGTCGCAAGTTCACTCAGTCCTTTCGCGCCCACGACGATGTCGACATCCGAGCCCGTGAGGCGCTTCAATTCCTCAGCGTCACGATCGCTCACCACCCCAACATTTCGTACGTTGAACTCTTTGGCGATCGCGCCCAGTTCGGCCAGTCGCTGCCCACCCGCGATGGAAACCAGTTCAAAGGCGTCGCCGGCTTCACGTAGGACGTCCAGGGTCTGGGTTCCAATGGAGCCAGTTGCTCCGAGCAGCGCGACCCGAGTGCGCGAGGGCGACATGCCTAGCCCAGTTTGAGGAAGTGGGCGAGATAGTACGTCGTTGGAAGCGCGAACAGCAATCCGTCCACGCGGTCGAGGATGCCGCCATGACCGGGCAGCAAGTGCCCGAGGTCCTTGACTCCGAGGGTTCGTTTCACCATCGACTCGAACAGATCGCCTAGGGGAACGACGATGCAGATGGCCAGAGCGAACACGAGAGCACGCTTGTCGGTCCAGGGGTACATGTGTGGCAGTGCCAGGATCGCGACGGTAAAGGTTAGTAACGCTCCCCCGAGCGAGCCCTCGATGGTCTTGTTTGGTGACAACGCCTTGTTGAGCGGATGGCGTCCGAGCCATTTGCCAATGAACAACGCGCCAGAATCGTTGGCGACCGTCAAGATGATCGCCCCCATGAGGTACGCCAAACCGTGTTTGTTGGCAAAGGTGTTCGGTGAAATGATGAGCAGCGCGTAGGAACCGAGAACGCCGACCCACACGTAGACGAAGATGGTCGCCCCTAGGCCGTCAAGCACGTCAATCTTTGCCTGCGCGCTCAGGTACCACACGAATCCGAAAATCAACATCAGCACCGTCACCGCACCGTCGGCGCCCGCGCCCTTGTTGTAGGCGGCGACGCCAAGCGTGAGGACGCCGACGATGCCCAGAATGGTCGCGGGATGGGCCCCCACCTCACGGAATCCGGCATACGCCTCACCAGCGGCGAATCCGAGAACGACGAGCACCATGGCGGCGACCGGCAAGGTGCCCGCGAGAAAGACTGCAACAACCACCGCGGCGAGAGCAAGACCAGTGAAGGTCGCGAGCGTGATACTTCGCTGGGCGCTTTGGCGAACGGCGCGTCCCGCGAGTGGGTCGACCGTCAGACTCCGTCGGGTGCGCTCGGCACGCAACGGGGCAGGTCGGGGCGCCTCATCGAGGATCGTTTCCTCAGGAAGCTCCACCTCGTTCAACGTGAATTCCCAAGGACGCGAGTCGTCCTCACGCGTTTCGCTCGCGAGGATCGACGCATCAAACTGCTCTTCGTGGGCGACCCAGTCCGCTTCACCTTCACGCCACGCGGGTGCAGGAATCGCCGACCAGGGATCATCACGATCGGCGGCTTCGCGCGCGACCACGATTGGCACCTGCCCCGTTGGCGCATCTGTCCAGTGCGGCAGCAGCGTCGCGGGATCAATCGGGGCGACCTCGGTGACGACGTCGGCCGCTTTCTCGGCGCCGGTGATCTTGACGCGCGAGTCGGTCCTACTTACTACGGGCAATTGGCCGGTCGGCTCGCCCTTCGTGTCGGGTTTTTTAGACTTCAAGAAGTTCCTGCTCCTTGTGCGCGAGCAGCGCGTCGACCGCCGCCACTTCGTCCTGGGTCATCTTGTCGAGGACTTTTTCGAGACGCTCTATCTCGTCGCTCGAGAGCCCTTCTTCCTTTTCGAGATTCTCGAGCTCTTGTCGAGCGTGGCGACGGACCCCGCGCAGGGCCACCTTGCCCTCTTCGGCCTTGGTTTTGACGATCTTGACGAAGGCCTTTCGGCGCTCCTCGGTGAGGGCGGGAAAGGCCAATCGAATCACTTGGCCGTCGTTGGAGGGAGTCAATCCGAGGTCGGCGTTGCCAATCGCCTTTTCTATTGCAGCGATGGCGCCCTTATCGAAGGGTGAAACGACCAGGAGCCGAGGCTCGGGCACCGAGAAATTGGCGAGGCTCTTGAGTGCCGTTTCAACGCCGTAGTAGTCGATCATGAGGTTGTCAATCAATGAGGACGATGCCCGGCCCGTGCGCACGGCGGCGAACTCGGCCTTCACGTGCTCGAGGGCGCGAGCCATGCGTTCGCGCGTGTCCTCCATCACAAGGTCCACCAGTTCGTTCTCCATTACTTCACCAGCGTACCGACGGGCGCTCCGTCGAGGGCGAGCCCGAGGTTTCCTTCGGCCATCAGGTCAAAGACCCGTAACGGTAGGTGGTTGTCCTTGCAAAAGGTGATAGCGGTCATGTCCATCACGCGTAAGTCCCGTGCGATCACTTCGTCAAAAGAGATCTCGTCGAACTTCGTCGCCGAGGGGTTCGTGCGCGGGTCCTGGGAGTAGACGCCGTCGACCCCTCCGTGAGTGCCCTTCAACACAATGGACGCCTCGATCTCGGCGGCACGCTGGGCCGCGGGCGTATCGGTCGTGAAGTACGGATTTCCCATACCGGCGGCGAAGATGACGACCCGACCTTTTTCGAGGTGGCGCACGGCTCGGCGGCGAATATACGGCTCAGCGACTTGATCCATGCCTATCGCGGACATCACACGAGTGGCGCGTCCGTGCGATTCGATGGCGTCTTGGAGCGCGAGCGCGTTGATGACGGTGCCGAGCATGCCCATGAGGTCCGAGTTCGCTCGGTTCATCCCCGCCATGGCGCCCGTCGCCCCGCGCCAGATGTTACCGCCACCCACGACGACCGCGAGTTCGAGACCTCCACGCTCCATCGCGTTGGCGATCTCGCGCGCGAGAAAGTCAACGGTGGACGCATCAATCGTCTCGTCGCTCGCCGCGGACGCGAGCGCCTCGCCCGAGAGCTTCAAGACGACCCGACGCACGATTCGCCTAGCCGCCGACGACTACTTGGGCAAAGGAGCGAATGGTGGCACCATTCAAGAATTGTTGAACGGATTGCTTCTCGTCCTTGACGTAAGGCTGCTCGAGCAGGACACGCTCCTTGAACCAGCCATTCAGGCGACCTTCGATGATCTTGGGCAACGCCGCGTCGGGCTTGCCCTCGTTGCGCGATATCTCTTCGACCGTCTTGCGCTCGGCGTCCACCTCGGCGCTCGGCACGTCGTCACGTGACAGGTAGAGCGGCTTCGCGAACGCTATGTGTACGGCGATCTCGTGCGCCACTTCCTCATCGGCGCCCTGCACCACGACCGCGACCGCGTTCACACCACGTCCAGCTTGGTAGTGGTTGTAGGTTTCGACGACTTCGCCTGATTGTGCTTCGAGTCGATAGACGCGACCAATGGAGATGTTCTCCTTGAGTGTGGTGAGCATCTTTTCGATGCTCTCTTGAAACTGGGCGGTCGCTGCTTCACCGTCGGCGCACACGCGCGCGGCGATCTCATCGACGAGACTGACGAAATCCTCGGACTTGGCGACAAAATCGGTTTCGCAGCGCATCTCAACGATGGCGGCGACATTCGCGTTGCGAACAACCGCAACGGCGCCTTCGCCCGCTTCACGCTCGGCGCGCTTCGCCGCAGACGCGAGTCCCTGGACGCGCAACCACTGGGTTGAGGCTTCCATGTCGCCGTCGTTGGCTTCGAGAGCCTTTTTGGCATCCATCATGCCCACACCGGTCATCTGGCGCAGGGTCTGTACGTCTTTGGCGGTGATGCTCACCTTGATCTCCTCATTGAATCTGGTACGAACGAATTAAAGAGCGGCGCTCTCGCTCGCGGCTGATACCCAAGCAACGGGCTCGGGCTCGACGATTGGTGCCACGCTCGCGGGTACTTCTGGCGCCACGAATGCTTCGGGCACGGGCGACGGTGTTGGCGACGGCGTTGGGGTTGCACTCGGTGTTGGTGTTGGCGTCGGGGTCACCGCGCTGGCGTTCTTGGTGATGACCGGACGATTGG
The DNA here is from genome assembly GCA_003163875.1 of Acidimicrobiaceae bacterium. Classification (GTDB taxonomy): domain Bacteria; phylum Actinomycetota; class Acidimicrobiia; order Acidimicrobiales; family RAAP-2; genus RAAP-2. The sequence goes on from PLRK01000077.1 coordinate 23,965, forward strand.
CGCGAATGAATCGACCTTCGCTGACGGCGTCGGCGATGAGTCGACACAGAAGCGCACCGGAACGAATCGCGTCGTCATTACCGGGGATCACGTAGTCAATGACGTCAGGGTCACAGTTCGTGTCGACCACCGCCACGACGGGCAAGCCCAACTTGCGCGCTTCGGTGACCGCGATATGTTCCTTCTTGGTGTCGATGACGAATATGGCGTCAGGCACTCGGTCCAAGTTCGAGATTCCACTCAAGTTGCGGTCAAGCTTCTCGAGTTCGCGGCTGTGGCGAAGCGCTTCGCGCTTGGGCATGCTGTCAAAGTCGCCCGCACGCTGCATGCCTCGAAGTTCCACCATGCGCTGTACGCGTCCAGCGACCGTTGAGAAGTTGGTGAGCATTCCGCCAAGCCAACGCTGGTTGACAAAGGGCATGCCACACGCTTGCGCGTAGTCCGCGATGGGACCCTGAGTCTGCTTCTTGGTACCGACGAACAAGATGATGCCGCCCTCGGCGACGAGGTCTCGCACGTAGGCGTAGCTCTGTTCAATCCCCGCGAGAGTCTTGCGAAGATCAATGAGATAAATCCCGTTGCGCTCACCAAGGATGAAGCGACGCATTTTGGGATTCCAACGTCGGGTCTGGTGCCCGAAGTGCACGCCCGAGTCCAACAATTCCTGCAAAGTGACGAGTGCCACGCTAGTTTCCTTCCGTTCGGTTACTAGGACCCTGTAGTGCACCCGAAGGCGACCGCACGAAACCACAGGGACATATCGAAACTCACCCGCCGTGGGAGAGCCAAACCATGTTAGTCGTTGCGCGCCACTATCCCCGAGGGTGCGTCTCGCGGTGCACTTTTTGCAGTCGGGACTTCGAAACGTGCGTGTAGAGCTGGGTTGTGGTCAGACTCTCATGCCCGAGTAACTCCTGGACGACGCGCAGGTCCGCACCGCCCTCCAAGAGATGCGTGGCGTAGGTGTGGCGCAGCGCATGCGGGTGTACGTGGCCCCTCGCGACCCGATTATCAAGGATTCGACGTACGTCGCGCACCCCCAGACGGTTTCCTCGACGGTTAAAAAACAGCGCTTCTGGGGGCGAATCGTTCACCATCACGTCGTCCCTGGCGTCCTTGATCCATTCGCGCAAGGCGTCGAGACCCTTGCGATGCAGGGGTACGAGACGTTCCTTTCGTCCCTTGCCCATCACGCGAAGGAGGCCTTGGCGAAAATCGACACTTCGCAGATCGAGGTCACAGAGTTCACTCACGCGCAGTCCCGCGCCGTAGAGCACTTCGCAGACCGCTCGATCGAGCAATGCCCACTCGTCGTCGCCCCAGTCCTCGTCGAGGAGATGGTCAAGCTGTTCGCGCACCACGATGGTTGGAAGTTTCGATTTCGCACTCGGCGCCGACAACCGTTGAGCGGGACTTTCGCCCAGGACCTCGCGTTCGACCAGCCACGAGAAGTAACTGCGTAGTGAAGCGCGCCGACGGATGATCGACGTGCGTTGGTCGCCCTTCTTCGTCAGATGAGCGAGATACTCACGCAACGTCTTGGTGGTCACGTCGCTCGGACTCGCCGACCCACGAGTCGTCGCCCACTGTACGAAGGCGTCGAGATCACTGATGTAGGCACGAATCGTCGCGGGACTTCGATTATCGACGAGCAAGGTCGACGCGTAGGCGTCGAGTCGCCACTGCGTTGCGTCGCGCGCCGGTCCCTCGGACTGCATCCCCCAAGGCTAGCGACAACGTGGGCAACGCTGGAGTACCTCGGTAGTGTTGGTCATGGTTCAAAGGGAGGCCCCATGGCTCGAATACTGATCGTCGAAGACGACGACCACATTCGCACGGCTCTTCGCCTCATGTTTGAAGGTGAAGGTTTCGACGTCGACGACGCTCCCACTGGTGAGGTGGGTGTCGCGCTCTTTGCTCGCATGGCGGCCGACGTCGCGATCGTTGACGTCATGCTGCCCGGTATGTCGGGCTTCGAGACCTGCCAACAGTTGCGTGACGTGAGCGACCTGCCCATCGTGATCGTCTCGGCACGCGACGAAACCGTCGACGTCGTGCTCGGACTCGAGTCGGGCGCCGACGACTACGTCACCAAGCCCTTCGTACCCGAAGAACTACTCGCACGCGTGAAGGCGCACCTTCGACGCCGGCCCGATAAAAGTGCCAAGGCCTTCACGCTGGGCGAACTCCAGGTGGTCCCCGATGAGGGCGTCGTGCGTCATCGCGACGGCACCGAACTGCATCTCACGTCCACTGAGTTTCGATTGCTCACCGACCTTGCCTCGATGAACGGGAAGGTCTTGTCACGCGAAGACCTGCTCGAGCGAGTGTGGGGCTACGACTACTTCGGTGACAGTCGCCTCGTCGACGTGCACATTCGCCGTCTGCGCACCAAGATCGAGCCTGACCCCGCCAATCCCACCTATCTCGTCACGGTACGAGGCGCCGGATACAAGTTGGTTCTTTGATGCGTCGACGAAGTCTTCGACTTCGCCTGCTCGTGACCTTCGGTCTTGGCGCCTTTCTTTTAAGTTCAATCTTCGCGTCGCTCACCTACCTCGGGGTGCGCCACGTGCTCGTGCACAATCAACAACAAGCCGACCTGCAGCAGAGTTACGAGAATGCTGCGCTCATACGCAGCACGCTCTACACCTCACCGCCCGAACTACCCAAACTCTTGAACTCGATTCAAAGTGCGACCCAGTCCAACGTCCTCGTCCAGACGCACCACCAGTGGCTCTCGAAGAGTTCCAACGCCGCGACCGCCGACGTATCGAGCGCCATCATCGCGAGCGTTGACGCAGGCCACGCAACGGACCAAGCCATCGAGCTCGACCGTCAGATCATCTTCGTCGTGGGAATCCCGGTACCGGCAGTTGAGACGCAGGTGTATGAAGTCTTTCAATTGAAGAACCTTGAGCACACCTTGAGCGTCCTGCTGCTCTACATGGGTGCGGGCGCGATCATCACGACGCTGATCGGCATGGGCGGAGGACTCTGGGTGACGCGACGTGCTATTCGTCCCTTGCTCGAAGTTTCCGAAGCCGCCGCGCTGATCGCCCAGGGAGAACTTTCGACCAGGCTGGTGGTCACCCGCGCTGACGAGGAGGTCCAGCAGCTCACCGAATCGTTCAACTTGATGGTCACCAGACTCGTCGAGCGCCTCGAGCGCGACGCGCGCTTCGCGAGTGACGTCAGCCATGAACTGCGCTCACCGCTCACGACCCTCGCCACGACCGCGTCAGTCCTGCAGCAACACCGTGACGAACTCTCCCCCGCGGGGCAGGAGAGTCTCAATCTCTTGCTCGCCGACCTCTCGATTTTCCAGGCGCTCGTTGAAGACCTACTCGAAATGGCGCGCAGTGACGCGGGGGCGGTACCGCTCACGATTGAGACCGTCCGAGGCGTCGAACTAGTCCGCCAGTCGGTGCGATCTGCGTCGCGCCGCCACGGACTCGACGAACCACCGGTGTTGCTCGAGAGCGGGCTCGGTGAGCCCCTCGTCGAAGTGGACCGCCGCCGCTTCGAGCGGGTCATGACGAACCTCATCGACAACGCTCACCGCTACGCCAACGGCGCCGTCGCCGTTCGCCTCAGCGTCGTGGGCGGACATTTCGCGGTCAACATCGACGACGACGGCTCGGGCATCGTGCCCGAGGAACGCGAGCAGGTGTTCGAGCGGTTCTTTCGCGGGCGCGCTGCCCACGATCGCGGGATCGCTCGGGGCACAGGTCTCGGACTCGCCCTCGTACGCGACCACGTCAACGCAATTGGCGGGACGATTTCAATACTCGAGAGCCCCGAAGGGGGCGCCCGCTTCGAGATCCTATTGCCCATTGTGAGCGAGCATCCGTGAGGCGCGCCGTCAAGCTCGTGGTCGCATGTGGTGCCGCGCTGGTGCTCGCTGGTTGCACGCTCGTGCCCACCGCCCAATCCCCGTCGACGATCGCGAAGAATCAGGTCGGCTTTGAGTTGCAAAACAAGACCATTCCCGGCACGAACAACGGGCGCGTGCGCTTCTTGATCGAGCCCATATACATCGTCGACGCTTCTGGGCACCTTGCGCCGTCGAGCCGCCTCGTCGCGTCCCCAGTGACGCTCGCCTCGGTGTTACGCGAACTGCTTCTTGGCCCCACGCTGATTGAGAGTTCGGCCGGCTACTCGAGCGCGCTGCCCAAGGACTTCGTCTTAGTGAGCGCCACCATCTCGAACAAACTCGGGTTGCTCGACATCGCGACGCCCTTGAGTTCGTTGTCGCGAAAGGACCAGATCCTCGCCCTCGGCCAATTGGTCTTGACCGCCTACGGGGCCGGGGCCACCTCGGGCATTGAGATCACCGTGGCGGGCGCACCGACGACGTCGCTCTTGCCGAGTGGTGCCAGAGCACTGATCATCACGCGAAGCGACTTCGCGTCGCTGCTGAACGCCTAACGAAGGCGCTCTGGGCGAAACGCCGGTGCGGCACTCCAGAGATGCTCGAGGTCGTAGTACTCACGCGTGATCTCGTCAAAGACGTGCACGATGACGTCGCCGTAGTCGAGCGCGATCCACTGGGCGCCGTCCCAGCCTTCGACGTGGACGGGCGACGTGCCGGGGCGCAACGCACAACGTCGCTCAATCTCCTCGGCGATGGCGCGGACCTGACGATCGGTTCGTCCGGCCACGATCACCAGAGCGTCGAAGGAGTCGACGAACTCACGTAGATCCAGCACGACCGTGTCGAGACCCAACTTCTCGTCGGCACCCTCGAGACACGCATCCACGAGCTGGGCGACGAATGTGTTGTAGGGGCCGCGAGACATCTCGCCGCTCGCGCGCAACTCGCTCAGTGGACCACTCCGAGCACCACGAGCGCTGCCGCAAAGGGCACCACCAACGACGCGACACCGATAATGGCGTAGCGCTGCCGCAGTCGTCGAAGGTCTTGACGCCGGAGGGGCGCCGGCTCCAGAATCGTCAGTCGCGACGACTGCGTTTCGGATGCTTCGAATATACGAACTGCCATTGAACCAAAACTCTATCCCTGGAAGCTTTCGTAGAGCGGAATGACTGATTCGGGCACGAATTTCCTTAAGTTTTCAGCAGAATTTGAATTCTCGCGGATGAACGAACTCGACAGATCGACCGGTTCCATTGCAATCTCGTAACAATTCCAACCGGGCGATATCGCCTTCGATCCACCTGGGCGAGGCACGACACCGACTCGAACGAGATCTTGCAATTGCGTCGCGTCGTGCCAGCTATCGATTTGACCCACGAGATCGGCGCCCACGATGACGTCCACGGCGTCGAACTCCTCAAGGAGTTCACGGACAGTGTCAATCGTGTAGCTGGGACCCTCGCGAATGATCTCGCGGTCGCTCACGCGCACCAGGTCCAGTCCCGCGAAGGCGGCGTTCGCCATGGCGAGGCGTAGTGGCGCCGGACGCACCGGGCCAGTGGCGCTCTTCAGATACGGGTTTCCCGCCACCGTGACCTCGATGCAGTCGAAATTCTGCGTCGCGGCCGCCGCGCGCAGGGCGGCGACGTGCCCGAAATGCGGCGGGTCGAAGGTGCCTCCGAAGAGACCAAGACGCCTGGGGGTCACTACTAAAGCCTACGTGGCAGCGGCGAGTTCTATGGAAAAGACCTGCACCATTAGAATTAGCAAATGGCGACGCCGAACCAGAACTGGAGCGTGAGCTCATGGCGAACTCGTCCGATTCGCCAGAACCCGACGTGGCCCGACCTCGAGCATCTTGCGAGCGTCGAAACCGAGCTCTCGAGCAAACCTCCGCTGGTCTTCGCGGGCGAAGCACGCCGCCTTCAGACGAATCTCGCCCACGTGGCGAACGGCGATGCTTTCCTCCTCCAAGCCGGTGACTGCGCGGAGTCGTTCTACGACGGCTCGGCGGACGCGATTCGTGACAAGTTGAAGGTCATCTTGCAGATGGCGGTCGCCCTCACCTACGCCGCGGGCGTGCCGGTAATCAAAGTGGGCCGTATCGCGGGCCAATTCGCCAAACCACGCTCCGAGGAATTCGAAGACGTCGACGGTGTTCGTCTCGACATCTTTCGCGGGCACATCGTCAATGACGAAAAACCCGACGCCACGTCCCGACGCCCCGACCCCGATCGCCTCCTTGGCGCCTACCACCAGAGTGTCGCAACACTCAACTTGTTACGCGCCTTCACGACGGGTGGCTTCGCCGCGCTGAGTCGGGTGCACGCGTGGAACCAGGAATTTGTCGCGAACTCGCTCGAGGGCAAGCGCTACGAGGTGGTCGCCGACGACATCGAGCGAGCCCTGCAGTTCATGAGGGCCTGCGGCATTGACTTGCACGACGACAACGCATTGCAGTCCGTCGAGTTCTACACGAGCCACGAGGCGCTCATCTTGCCCTACGAACAAGCCCTCACACGCCAGGACTCACTCACCGGAGACTGGTACGACTGCTCGGCGCACATGCTGTGGATTGGCGACCGCACGCGCCAGCTCGACGGCGCGCACGTTGAGTTCTTGCGAGGTGTCGCTAATCCCCTAGGGCTCAAGGTCGGGCCGAGCGTGACGAGCGAGGAATTGATTCGTCTCGTCGACGCACTCAACCCCGAGAACACGCCAGGACGCTTGACGTTGATATCGCGCATGGGACACCAACTCGTGCAAGAGAAGCTCCCGCCGCTCATCGAGACGTTGCGCCACGAAGGAAGGAACGTGTTATGGACGTGCGATCCCATGCACGGCAACACCTTCAAGGCATCCGGTGGTCAAAAGACGCGTCGCTTTGACGACATCCTCGCTGAGGTCGCGCACTTCTTCGCCGTGCATCAATCATTGGGCACGTGGCCGGGCGGGCTGCACATTGAACTAACCGGTGACAACGTGACTGAATGTCTCGGAGGTGGTTCGCGCCTGAGCGAGAGCGATCTGTCGACCAACTACACCAGCATCTGTGATCCCAGGCTCAACGCAACCCAGAGTCTGGACATGGCCTTTCACGTCGCGGAGTTCTTGCAGAACTACTCAGCCGCCAACGGAGCGCGATCGTTGTAGCGAAGTAGGCGCTTGCCGCGTTCGGAGAATTCGATCTCGGTCATCGAACAATTCTCGGTTCGCAGCCGCATTCGCGTTTCGGGCGCAAGGTCAAAGAGCATCTTCATCGCCTGTTCGATGACCCCGCCGTGCACGACGAGAACGACGAGTTCACCGCGATGCTGGGCGACGATTCGGCGAAGCGCGCGTTCACAGCGTTCGTAGAACCCGAGCCACGATTCGCCTCCGGGAGCGACCACACGAGAGGGGTCCGCGTCCCAATCTGGCTCTCCGTAGGTCGCGATGACTTGTTCCCAGGACATTCCGTCAGCATCGCCGGGCTGAAGCTCACAGAGTTCCTCGTCGAGTTCGACAGCCAGGTTGGCGATGCCTGGCGCGAGGATGGCGGCGGTCTCGACCGCTCGAGACAGGGTCGACGAATAGAGCACGCTGGAGGTCATCAGCTCGCGCGACATCAAAAGCCGCTCGAGCAACGCGGCTGCCTGCCGGCGACCGAGCTCAGTGAGTCCGCGGCAACCGAGCGGTCCACCGAAGACACCTTCCTTGTTGCACGTCGCCTCGCCGTGACGAATCAAGACGAGCCGCGTACCCGACGCGGGCACTCCGGACGTTCGAAATCCTTCAGGCGGTTCGGGGTGCGTCGTCACGAGAGTTCGCCGACGAACGCCTCGAGTTGGCGTAGCGTGCGACATTCGATGACTCGCTCACAGTACGGGGCGTACTGATTAACGATCGAATCGCCACTGTTCCAGTAACTCGTTGGTTCGGGATTCAACCAGTAGACGGCCTTAGCGCGATATTTCAGGTCGGCGATGATTTCGGCGTGCGCTTGGTGGTAGTTGTTGCGCGCGTCACCGAGAATGAGAATCGTCGAGCGTCGCGTGATCTGGTCGGCGAATCGTTCATGGAAGCTAAGGAACGCTCGGCCGTAGTCCGAGTGACCGTCAAAGGCGATGACGTCGGCTTCGGCATTGATTCGCGCCACCGCGTCGGCGGGGTCGTCGACGCCCTCGAAGAGATGGCTCACTTCGTCCAGACCGTCGACGAACACGAAACTGCGAACCTTGGAGAATTGTGAACTAATCGCGTGCACCAGATGCAGCGTGAATCGAGCGAACGAGGCGACCGATCCAGAAATGTCGGCGATGACGATGATCTCGGGTTTGGCGGGACGCGGCGGTTTAAATCGCAGGTCGATGGGCACGCCGCCGGTCGAAAGACTGCGACGAACGGTGTGTCGCAAGTCCACGGGGCCACGGTGACGTCGACGACGTCGACGAGCGAGACGAACGGCTAACTTGCGACTCAAGGGACGAAGGGCTCGCTCCAACTGGGCCATCTCGTCGCGGTTCGCGTGCATGACGTCCAAATCTTCGGGCAACGGTTTACGAACCGACTTCGCGAGCGCCTCGGCACCGCGGTCCTCAACCAAACGCTCCCTGATCTCGCGTTCAATCTCCGCCTTGAGCGACTCGATGCGGGCGTGCGCCTCATCGTGACTGAGCCGCTCGACGAGGGCGTCGTCACTGCTCCCTTGGCCCATACTCTCGCTCAGACGTTGTTCGAGCGCATCGAGTTCGAGGTTCCGCAGCGTTCGATAGAGGTAGTACGTACCGCCCACGGGACGACCCGGCTCCATACCGGCGTAGCGCGTCACGGCCTCGCTCGCCGCGAGTCGCATCGCGTCGCGGTTCTGATCGCGCAACGCTCGAAAGAGAAGATCCGTGAGTTCCTGCGCCGACATCGACGACGACGCACCGCCACCTTCACCGCGCGACTGTCCGGGTCCCGTTGCTCCTGACGCACCCTGTGATTCTTCGTCGCCGCTCAACTCGTCGAGCAGATCGTCGAGCGACTCGAGCGATCGAGTCGCGAAGTACACCTCAAACGCCGTAGAAAACACCGCTAAGTGATCCCCATCTTTCACGAGCGTCGCCGCGAGTGAACTCTTCATCAGCTCGCGGTCGGACATGTCGATTGCTTCCATGGCCCTCGCGGCGTCGACGTGTTCGCTCATCGAGACTGGTATGCCCGCGGCGCGAAGTTCGCCGATGAAGTCGCCGAGCAGATTAAGCAACGGGCTTCGAGCGACCGAGGAGTTCTTTGGTGGCCCGCTCTATGTCGGACTGATACTTCAACAAGATGTGCAACGTCTCGGCTGCGTCCTTCTCACCAATCTCGTCGCGTCCGAGCACCACGAGCGTACGAGCCCAGTCCAGGGTTTCTGAAACCGACGGCGCCTTCTTCAAATCCATGGTGCGAAGAGAACGAACGACTTGGGCGATTTGCTCAGCGAGGACCGCCGAAATCCCGGGCACACGGCTCACGATAATGTCACGTTCACGTTCGATCGTGGGATAACCAACGTACAGGTACAGACAGCGCCGCTTCAGCGCTTCGGAGAGCTCTCGCGTGTTGTTCGACGTCAAGAACACCATGGGGATCTGTTTGGCGCGCACCGTACCAAGTTCGGGAATCGACACCTGGTACTCCGAGAGGATCTCGAGCAGCAGTGCCTCGGTCTCGAGCTCGACGCGGTCCACCTCGTCGATCAAGAGCACGACCGGATCGGTCGCGCTGATGGCTTCGAGCAACGGGCGGGTGAGGAGAAATTCTTCGGCGAAAATGTCCTCTTCGAGATGCGCCCATTCCTCGGCGGCGCCTTCGGGTCGACCAGCTTGGATACGCAACAGTTGCTTGCGATAGTTCCATTCGTAGAGGGCCTTTGATTCATCGAGGCCCTCGTAGCACTGCAGGCGAATCAACCGGGCGCCAGTGGCATCGGCGACCGCCTTTGCGAGGGCCGTCTTTCCCGTGCCGGCAGGACCTTCGACCAAGACGGGCTTGGCGAGTCGGTCCGCCAAGAACGTGACCGAGGCGATTGACTCGTCACTCAAGTAATCGTTCTCCGCGAGCATCTTCTGGACTTCGTGGGGCGACTCGAATCGCGGTGGCGGCACGTGCACTAACCCGAGTCGCTTCGCGAGTTCTTGGCGAGGATCGAGGGCGGTCATCGGATTTGACCTTCGCCGCGTACAACCCATTTGAGACACGTCAATTCGCGAAGTCCCATCGGTCCTCTCGCGTGCAACTTCTGGGTCGAGATGCCCACTTCACCGCCCAAACCAAGTTCGCCACCGTCAATGAATCTCGTCGAGGCGTTGACGAGCACGGCCGCGGCATCGACACGACGAATCCACGTTTCAGAGCGGGCGACGTCCTCGGTGACGATTGCTTCACTGTGACCGGTGCCGTAGCGTGCGACGTGCGCCACCGCTTCATCAAGCGAATGCACCACCTTGACAGCAAGGATCAAGTCGAGGAACTCATTCTCGAAATCTGATTCGCTCGCGTGGATGGCGCCGGGCAGTATCGCAAGGGCTTCGTCGTCACATCGGTACTCCACCTCGGGCATCACCTCAATCAGTGCGGGAAGAAACGCGGACGCAATGCTGTCGTGCACCAGAAGCGTTTCGGCGGCGTTGCACACCCCCGGACGCGAGGTCTTGGCGTTGTGCACGATCGCGAGAGCCTTATCAAGATCGGCGAATTCGTCCACGTAGATGTGACAATTCCCGTCGCCGTCGAGGACGTAGGGCACGCGGGCGTGCTCTCGCATGGCCTTGATCAAGCTGGGTCCGCCACGCGGGATCAAGCAGTCAAGCACGCTCGTCATCTGCATGAAGGCAACCGCCGCCTCATGGCTCGGATCCTCCACCAGTGCGACCGCGTGTTCTGGCAGCCCCTCCTTCGCGAGCGCCTCGTTCCACAGGCCCACGATGAAACGGTTGGTGCGCATCGCTGAGGACGATCCTCGCAAATACGCGGCATTCCCACTTCGAACACACAATCCGGCGACGTCGCTCGTCACGTTCGGTCGATTCTCGTAGACGACACCGATGACACCGAGTGGCACGCGAACGCGCTCGACTCGCAGTCCGTTCGGTCGGACGTTGCGATCGAGCACCTCAAAGAGAGGGTCGGGAGCGGCGGCAATCTCTCGTAGCGCTGACGCCATTGCCTGCACGCGCGCTGGGGTCAACAACAGCCGGTCTCGTCCCGCGCCAGATTCAACGTACGCGTCAACCTCTATCGCGTTGACCGCGATGAGTTCGTCTTGAAGTTCCTCGAGGAGGTCCGCCACTCGTTCCAGGACGGCTTGGCGTTGTTCGTTGGACGCTTGTGCGAGGGCCTTTGATGCCTCACGGACGCTGCGTCCTTGCGCCGCTAGATCATCAATGGTCATGCGACCAGCGTAATGGAAGCCCCTACGCTCGTCGGAGCAGAACAAGATCGTCGCGGTGCACCATCACGTCGTCGCCGTCGCGCCAACCCTCCGCGCCCGCGCGGACGAGTCCCTTGGCGACGATTTGACCTTCGGGACCCTTGATGTCGACGGCGTCGCCGTCAACGAAATCGCCTTCGACTGAGGTCACCCCAACGCGAAGCAAACTTCGTCCGTCGTTCTCCAACGCCGCGAGGGCGCCCTCGTTGATGAACACCACACCTCGACTCGCGACCGCAAAGGCAATCCATGATTTACGCGCGGAGAGTCGCTCTGCGCGCGGATGAAACGTCGTGCCGAAACCGGTCTTCTCGCGCAATGCCTTTTGCAACGGGGTCCTCGCTCGAGCGGGCGCGATCACCGTCGTGATCCCCGACCACGTTGCCATACGCGCGGCCGCGAGTTTGGACGCCATGCCTCCACTACCTACCGCGGATCCGCTCGTGCCCGCGACTTCGACGAGGTCCGTGTCGATGGCGCTCACTTCTTCGATCAAGGTCGCTGACGGGTCGAAACGCGGGTCCGCCGTCAAGAGACCGTCCGTGTCGGTGAGCAGCACGAGATGACTTGCGCCAACGAGGTTCGCCACCAACGCCGCCAAACGGTCATTGTCCCCGAAACGAATCTCCTCGTCGGCAACCGCGTCGTTCTCATTGACGATGGCGACCACGCCAAGCGCGTGCAGGGATTCGAGGGTCCCTCTGGCGTGAAGGTACTGACCACGATGCGAAAAGTCGAGTGGCGCGAGCAAGACCTGACCAACGGCCGTGCCCACTTCGGCGAAGGCGTTTCGCCACGCATGCATGAGAAGCGGCTGACCAACGGCGGACACCGCTTGGAGCGTGGCGGCGTCGGTGGGCCGATCCATACCTCCGCCCACCTCCGTCCAACCCGCGGTGATGGCGCCCGACGTCACCACGATGACGGTCCAACCTTGCTGTTTGAGTTGGACGACATCAGCGGCGATGTTCACGAGGACGTCGTAGTCGACGCCGCCCGTCGAATCGGTCACCGAAGAAGTACCGAGCTTGACGACCACGCTCATGGTCATGCGTCGTCACCCAGGTCGAGGCGACCGTGTCGAGCCAGACGTTCACGACGTGTTGCGCGATGATGATCACCACGGTCGAGTCCCGCTCCAATTTCATCGCGCCACCACTCAAAAGAGAGCGGTCCAATGGTCACGATGTCACCGTCGCGCACGCCCGCGCGCGTCAGCATCCGATCGACCCCGAGGGCCCGGAGGCGTCGTACGATCTCGGCGAGTGCTTCGTCGTCGGTGAGGTCTTGAAAGCGGACCGCGCGCGACGCGGGACGACCCTCGACACTCCAAGCGTTCTCGCCCACCTTCACCACGTTGATCTCCTCGGGCAGAGGTTGATGGACAACGACCACGTGCTCGAGTTGCCCTCGTTCCTCTGCGCGCACGGCGAGCACGAGGGCTGCCAATCGTGCCACCAACTCGTCGATGCCTTCGCCCGTCACCGAGGAGATGTTCAGCACGCCGTCCATCTCGTAGGCGGCGACGTCATCCTTCGAGCCAACGACGACTCGAGGACGCTCTAAGAGGTCAGCTTGGTATTCACCCAACTCACCCAACAGCACCTCGAGTTGCTCTTGAGGCGGGGACGGCGCAAATTCCGAGAGGTCCAGCAAGACGCACAGGACCCGGGCCCGTTCGACGTGTCGAAGAAAGTCATGTCCGAGGCCTCGACCTTGGGCGGCGCCCTCGATGAGTCCAGGGATGTCAGCCATCACAAACTCAGTCGCGTCACCGCGTCGAGCGAGTCGTTGTCCAACGCGCACGACACCCAGATTGGGAACCAGTGTCGTGAAGGGATAGTCCGCAATCTTTGGTCGAGCCGCCGAGACCCTCGCGATCAGTGTCGATTTACCAACGTTCGGAAAGCCAATCAGGGCGACGTCCGCCTCGAGCTTGAGTTCCAAGTTGTACCAAGCTTCGGCGCCCACCTCACCTTGCTCGGCGAACGCGGGTGCGCGCCGCTGATTGGAGAGAAAACGTGCGTTGCCCTGTCCCCCGAGTCCACCTTCGGCCGCGAGCCAACGGTCCCCCGGACCCTTTAAGTCAACGAGCAATGCGCCATCGTGCGAATACACCATGGTGCCCACCGGCACCGCAACCGTGATGTCCTTGCCTCTCGAGCCGTGCTGGCGCTTCGAGGTGCCGTGCTGGCCGTCGGTCGCGCGACGAAATGGATGGTCGCGAAACCCGAGCAACGATGCTTGATTGTGGTCGGCGACGATCCATACGTCACCGCCGCGACCTCCGTCGCCGCCGTCGGGACCGCCCTTAGAGACGTGCGCCTCACGGCGAAAACTGACGCAACCAGCCCCGCCGTCGCCCGCTTTCGCGTGTAATTGAGCCGAATCGACGAAGGAGGACACTCGTCCATCCTAGGACCACCCTTGGAAAGCTAGGAGGTGAGGACGTCCAGTGCCTCGTTGAAGAGGACCGCGCGGCGCTGCACGTGATCGAGCGTCGTCGCCGGACACATTAAAGCCATGTTGTGAAACGGGGTGATCAAGACGCCCCGGTTCACGCCGTAGAGAGGAAGGAAGTCTTCGAGCAGTGGATCAGTGCTACGCAGCGATTCCCGGTAGTGGGTCAGTTTGATTCTTTGCTGCCGTGGTGACGTGTAACAGTCCCTACGTAGGGTTCACACATGCTCGATCTCGAAAAGTCGCGTTGTCGCACCTTTCGCTACCGCCCGCACCCGACCATGCACCAAACCCACGCGCTCACTCGTCAACTGCACTTCCAGCGCGAGCTCTACAACGCCACCCTCGAGGAACGGATCGGCGCCTGGAAGTGGGAATGGCGTTCTGTCTCCTACTTCGACCAGTGCACAACGCTGACCGGACTAAAGGATGTACGTCCCGAGGTGGTGTCCGGTGGCAGCACGCTGTGTCGCGGGACCCTCAAGCGACTCGATCGCTCCTACGCAGCGTTCTTCCGTCGGGTGCAACAAGGCGACACACCGGGCTTTCCCCGATTTCAAGGCGTCAGCCAGCATCGGGCCAAACTGACCCACTACCCCAACAGATGATCAGAGCGCTGAAAGAGTTCCCTTGATGCAGGGTGGGAGTACACGTAGAGCTCACGCTCGGCCTGCACCAGGTCCACCAATTGGCGCCGATTCAAGTAATCCATTGCTCAATCGTAGGTGGGGGGCGAAAAGTGGTTAATTTCCATAAAAATTCGAAATCAACCCTCACCAGCACTTTCGCTTCCTACTCGCCCGTAATTTCAAGGATTTCTTAGCAGGAATCCCCATTTTTCAACACTTTTCCGATAAAGATGGCTCCGGTTGCTGGGAACACTCCCAGTCCGTTTTATGAAGAGTAAGGAGTCGACCGGTGAACAAGGCCGAGTTAGTAGATGCAATTGTTGCCGAGAGTGGCGCAGCCAAGAATACGGTAGCCGACGTCCTCAAAGCGTTTGAAGATGTCGTCGTGAAGGGTGTAACCGGTGGGGAGAAGATCGTACTTTCAGGCTTTCTTTCGTTCGAGCGTGTAGAACGCAAGGCTCGCACCGCGCGTAACCCGCAAACCGGCGAGGCGATTCAGGTGGCCGCTTCAAGGGCTCCGAAGGTTTCCATTGGCTCTACCTTCAAGAAATCAGTGAAGAGCGCGATGTAACTCGTTGTTCGAACGAAAAACCCCCGGGCGAACCCGGGGGATTTTTCGTTTTAGGAGGAAAGCTCAATCGACGAGAACGTCGACCAGCTTTCTGCCGCCTCGGTAACCGAATTTCACGGTTCCTTCAGCGAGCGCAAAAAGGGTGTCATCCTTACCGATCCCCACGTTCTTACCCGGATGAAACAGGGTGCCACGTTGACGGATGATGATGCTCCCAGTCTTCACGGTGGTCCCGTCAAAGGTCTTCACTCCGAGACGCTGCGCGTTCGAGTCACGACCGTTGCGAGTAGAACCGCCGCCTTTCGTCTTTGACATGTGGACTCCTTATGCCTTTTGTGGCGAAATCTTGGTGATCTCGACCGTCGAATACTTCTGGCGATGTCCCCAACGCTTTCGCTGGATCGACTTTGCCTTGTACGTAAGGGCCCGAATCTTGGGCCCTTTCTCGTCGCCAATAATTGTGGCGCTGACGCTGGCTCCCTTAAGGGCGGGGCCCGCGACCACACTGTCGCCGTCGACCAATAAAACAGGCTCGAAATTCACCGTCGCGCCGATTTCCTCGCGACGCAGGTCAACACGCACCACCTGTCCCTCGGTGACTCGCTCTTGGGAAGTTCCTACTCGGATGACGGCGTACATAAGGTTTCCATACTAGCAAATCGACTGGCTCGGCCTAAAGACCCGTGGCTACGACGAACCCTCGCCCATCACACACCGCACAAACGCTCGACACGGACTCCAAGAGGCCCTCGTTGACCCGTTTGCGGGTCATCTCCACGAGGCCCAATTCTGAAATGTCAAAGACTTGGGTTCGCGTTTTGTCGCGAGAGAGGGCTTGACGAAGAGCGGACGCGACCGCTTCACGATTGCCTTTGGTCTCCATGTCGATGAAGTCAATGACGATGATGCCGCCAATGTCGCGTAGGCGAAGTTGGCGCGCGACTTCTTCGGCGGCTTCGAGGTTGTTACGAAAGACGGTCTCCTCCAAGTTGGTGGTACCGACGTTCTTGCCCGTATTGACGTCGATGACCGTCAGGGCTTCGGTGCGCTCGATGATCAAGGACCCGCCAGAGGGAAGGAACACCTTTCGGTCAAGCGCTCGGTGCAGCTGTTCATGTACGAAATAACGCTCGAATAGCGGCAATTCCTCGCTCGATCGGTCGTAGTACTCAATGCGATCGGCCAACTCGGGGTTGACGGCGAGCACGTACTCGAGAACTTTTTCGTAGAGGTCTCGATCGTCGATCAAGACGCCGCGATAGTCGTCGTTGAGCTCTTCGCGCAGCACCCGCACCGCGAGGTCCAAGTCACGATAGACCAAGCGAGGTTGGTTGGATTTGGCAACTTCTGCCTCAATGGCAGCCCACTTCTCAGCAAGCGACGCGACGTCACGCGCGAGGTCCTCAGCACTGACGCCCTCAGCGGCGGTGCGGATGATGATGCCGTGACGATCGGGTTTGACGTCGTCGATGATCTTTCGTAGGCGGCGTCGCTCTCCGTCAGGCAGTCGCTTGGAGATTCCGATTGTCGAGGAGTTGGGTACGAGCACCGCGAATCGTCCCGGGATTGAGACTTCTTGGGTGAGACGAGCCCCCTTGGCACCAATGGCGTTCTTCGTGACCTGACAGACCACGACTTGACCGGCGCGAATCATCTCCTCAATGCGCTTGTCGTTATGCGTCGGTCCCTCGACGTCTTCGGCGTCAAAGGAGATGTCGCCTCGATAGAGCACGGCATTCTTTGGAATTCCAATGTCGACGAACGCGAGTTCCATCCCGGGCAGGACGTTCTGGATCCGTCCGACGTAGATGTTGCCGTCGATTTGATTGGTCTCGTCGGCCGCCTTTGCCACCGTGTACTCGACCATGGAGCGACCCTCGAGCGTGGCGATGTGCGTTGCCTCTTTCGTCGTGTGCACGCACATGAGATAACGACCCTGCGCGCGAGTACGACGCTCATTGCCACGTCGGCGCTTGGGACGGTTACGGTTCGCACTCGAATCGGAACTCGCATCGGGAGCGGACGCTTCGACGGGTGCGTCAAACGTTCGAGCGGGCGCTGGGTTCCGTGGCTGATTCCCCTGTCCCCCGCGTCCGCGGCCGCCGCGTCGACGTCGGTTCCCTTGTCCCTGGGAGCTCGTTCCAGGAACAGGATGACTCGTTTGCGAAGGTCGCGTGTCGCCTATTTGGGGTGCGGGACGGGTATCGCCTATTCGAGGACTAGACGACGGTACTGACTGATTGTTGGATTCGTCGCTCACGACGGGTACTCCTTGAGTTCTTGGGGGTGGTCGGCCCACCGGGGGTGACAGAGCCGGCGCGAGGGAATCGCAGCGCGTCAACTCGGGAAAAGGAAAGTGCTCGTTGGGTCGCAAAAAGGACGAGCAGAGAGACGACAAACCAAATAGTTAGGGTGACTTCACTCTCGTGTACCACGTTGCGTCCTCAATGCTTGCAATAACGGGGAAGCACCGCGTCATTGCTGCGTTCTCATCGCGCATTGTACATTTTGCACATCTGCGCCCAACGTCCCTAAGGATACTCGCCCAGCAACCTACCCAGACGTTTTCGTGCCCTTTATCGTGGTCGTCGTTGTGGCGCCCGGGACGCTTAATTGTGCCTTTAACACGACGGGGCCCGCTGGGTGAGCGACGAGATAATTGAACGTCTCGGCGACCACCGGCGCTGCGGCGTCGGCGCCGTAACCACCTTCGGCGACGACGCACAACACCACGTACTCGGCATGCGTCGCGGGCCCAAAACCAACGAACCACGAGTTCGGTTCAAGTCCGGGCGCGTTGCTCGCGGTTCCTGTCTTTCCCGCGATCGGATAGGACGCGAGCGAGAAGTTGACGATATGGGCGAAGGTCCCGCTCGCGGTGCCTCGAGGATTCTCGACGACGCCTTCGAGACCCTGAAGGATGGGGTCGCGGATACTCGCGGGCAAGCTCACGTGACCAAGCACGCGCGGTTGGTAGCGCACCACCACCTGATTGTGGGCATTGATGATCGCGGCGGCGACTTCGGGTTCGTAGCGGGTGCCGCCATTGGCGAACGTGGCGTACGCGTTCGCCATCTCGATCGGCGTGACGGCGGTCGTGCCCTGTCCGAAGGCCATCTCGATGTTGTCCCCCGTGTACCAC
This sequence comes from Acidimicrobiaceae bacterium, assembly GCA_003163875.1. Lineage (GTDB taxonomy): Bacteria > Actinomycetota > Acidimicrobiia > Acidimicrobiales > RAAP-2 > RAAP-2. The sequence continues at coordinate 42,085 of PLRK01000077.1, forward strand.
GCGACGGTGGGAAAGGCGGCAGGTGCCTCCGCGTGCAAGATCCTTCGCACGGCGGGTGAATCGACGCGACCCTGGTTCTCGTTGGGTAGATCGACGTTGGTGTACTGGTCGAGTCCGTACTCACTCGCCACGTTTTGGATCGGTGTCTGTCCGTACTTCGCTTGATTGTCCCAGAAAAGGTACCCGAGGTTGTAGAAGTAATAGTCCGACGAGACGGTCAGCGCCAAGGGTAGATTCACTTGCCCCGCACCCTGGTTGTCGTCGTCATGGAACACGCAACCGTGACCACCCTGCAAACAACCGGGCACCTTGAACGTCCCGGTGTCATCGATGTATTCGCTCGCGGGGAAGATGCCCGTTTGTAGCTGGGCCGTCGCCGTGATCATCTTGAACGTGCTGCCCGGAGTGTACAGACCCTGGATGGCGTAGTTGTTGAAGGCTCCTTCATTGAGGAGTTGCTTGTACGCCTGATTCGATAATCCATTGACGAACGATTCAAGGTTGAAAGACGGATAACTCGACATCGCAAGCACGGCCCCGGTGTTGGGATCGAGCACGATCGCGGCTCCGTTGGGCGCTGGTGGGTGCTTCTTGGTCGTTGGATCGATTGACGCGCGAACCGCGAGGATGTCGCTCTCGAGATATCCGTCGAGCGCCTTTTGAAGTCCGGTGTCGATGTTGAGCACGACTGAGTCACCTACGGTTGGAGCCGTTGTCTTGACTGCACCAAGAATGTTGCCGTAGGCGTTTACCTCTAGGGTGCTAGTGCCGTCATGGCCCCGCAAGTATTGCTCGTAGTACGCCTCGATGCCGGTCTTGCCAATTTCCGAATTCGTTTGATACCCCGCACCAGGGTTCGCCGCAATTTCTTTACCAGTGATGGGTCCGACGTAGCCGAGCACCTGTGCTCCGAGCGAACCTCCATTGGGGTACGTGCGCGTGGACACGTTGAGGACCGAAACACCAGGGAACTCCTTGGGATGCAACTTGATGAATTCGACTTCGCTCGCGGGAGCGGTCGCCAGAATTGGCGCTGGTTGATACGGGTCATACTGCGGGTTCGAGAGGTCCTGATTGATCTGGGTCACGCTCAGTCCAGTCAGGGACGCGAGTGCTCCTTTTATGGGTGGGTACAAGGCCGCCTCGGCCCGGGAAAGTCGAATCTCAACGGTGGTGACGTTCGACACCAGCGGTACGCCGTCGCGCGCGAGGATGAGCCCTCGCGTCGCGGGAATGTTGGTGATACGAAGCGAGTTTTGATCAACGATCGCAACCGAACTCTTGTACTCAACCACCTGGAGAATGAAAAGACGTCCAACGAGTATCACGAACAAGATGAAAAAGAATCCGCCGATCACGAGCCAGCGCAGGTGCGGACGACTGCGCACCTGCTCAGGCGACGCCACGAGGTCTCGAATTCCGACCGGCTTTGATTCATTGATGACTCGCCCGCGTCCCCGGAAGGGGTTGAGCGACTCCCACGGCCGCCAGAGTCTCGAGTACCACGAGCCCGTCGGACGGTCACGCCAACTATTCTTCATCGGCGCACCCGTTCACCCACGTGGCCCACCGCGCGGGCGAGACGAGTGACCGGTCGCGCCAACAAGAAAAACGCGACGGCGTTCACGACCATCATGGCGCCCAAACTCCCACGCCAAAGTTCGAAGTTGAACACGAACACCCCGCCGAACGTGTATACCAATGGCGCAAAGAAGCCCGCCAGCGCCGCGAGCGACGGCGTGACCCAGATGGCTGCCGAATCGAGGTCGCCGACGCCTTCTCGACCGAGCAGCGACGCGCCGTAGGCGAACAGCATTGCGACGATTGCGGTGAGACCAAAGGGTGTGGTCGTATGGGTGTCGAAGAAAACGCCGCCAACAAACGCGACCCACATCGCGAGTCCCGTGAAACCCGCGAGCCCCACCGCGACGGGCCACAGCCACACGAGCATGATGACGACACCAGCGAATCGCAACGTCGAGAGAACCTCTAGTTGGATCGCCACGATGAGCAACGTCAGAATTGTTGCGGGAACAATCGTCCTTCTCACGTAGAGGGCTCCCACAACACCACGTCGACGTAGGAAATGTGTCGCAGATCGGCCGATGGCTGCAGGGTGAGGTTGTACGTCGCGGCACCGGGCGTCAGTGTCACCTTGCTCACGCGAGCGACGGGAAGTCCCGCTGGGAAGAGACCTCCCTCGAGGCCATCGGTCGCGAGAAGCGTCCCCGGGCTCAGCGAGGTCGACAAAGGTATCGAGGTCGCCTCCAGACCATTGTTGACACCCCGTCCGCTTAGCAAGAGGTCGGTCGTGCCGTTGCCAAAGGTCACGCCAATGATGGAATTGGTGTCGCTAATCAGACGAATCGTCGCCCCGTTTGGCGTCGTTGACAACACGCTGCCGATCAATCCTCCGTTGGCGACCACGGGCATCCCGGCGAGCACGCCTTGATCGCGACCCTTGTTGATATCAATCGTGGCGGCGAAATTTGTGGGTGACAACGTGGTGACTTGCGCCGCGACGGTTGGCAAGGCGCCGACGAAGGGCACGTTGAGTTTGGTCGAGATTTGCGTCAATTGGCGTTCGAAGGACCATTCCTCGTTCGACTGCAACTCCGCTTGACCGAGTTCGTAACGAAGTTTCTGGTTCTGCGTGACGACGTCGCCGTAGTTGACCGCGCCCGCGAAGAAGTGACCGACCGGTCGGGCAATCTCGTTGACGCTCCAACTGAAGGGATCTACCACCGTGTTCGCCGCACTGCGAAGACCTGAGAACACGCCGCCCGTCGCGTACAAGATGACAATGACGAGGCTTATCGCGGCGCCGAGGAACAGCGCCCTACGTCGCGAACGATCGGTGGCCACGACTTAGCGCGTGGGTGTGGTCTTCAACAAACGAGAGAATGTGTCGAGCTCTTCGAGGCACATCCCACTTCCCAACGCAACACAATTGAGCGGGTCGGCCGCGACAATGAACGGCATATTGCATTCGGCTTCAAGTCGTGCAGCGATGCCGTTCAACAACGCGCCGCCACCCGTCAACACGACACCTTGCTCCATAAGGTCAGATGACAACTCCGGTGGGGTGCGGTCGAGCGTGACCTTGACGGCATCGATGATCGCTTGGACTGGCTCTTCGATGGCTTGGCGGATCTGTTCGGTGGAGATCACGACGGTCTTGGGCAGTCCGGTCACCAAGTCACGTCCGCGAATCTCCGCGCGAAGTTCTTCCTCCAGGGGATACGCCGAACCAAGTTGGATCTTGATTTCCTCCGCGGTTCGCTCACCAAGGGCGAGCTGGAACTCCTTCTTCACGTACGCCACGAGGGCTTCGTCGAGTTCGTCGCCGCCAACACGGATTGATTGGCTCGTCACGATGCCACCCAACGAAATAACGGCAACCTCGGTCGTTCCTCCACCAATGTCCACGACCATGTTGCCAGTCGGTTCGTGGATGGGCAGTCCCGCGCCAATGGCGGCCGCCATTGGCTCTTCGATGATGTAGGCCTTTCGAGCGCCCGCGAACTCGGCCGCCTCCATGACGGCACGCTGTTCGACCCCGGTGATGCCCGACGGCACGCAGATAATCATGCGAGGCTTCGCGAATCGACGCTGGTGGACCCGGTGAATGAAGTAACGAAGCATTTTCTCGCAGATCTCGAAGTCGGC
>PLRK01000133.1 GCA_003163875.1 Acidimicrobiaceae bacterium
GACAACCGGCATGCCGTTATCGACGCACGTGATCGCGATGCCGTTGACGACGTCGAGGACGTGTCCGGTGGGCAAGAGGCTGCCGCAGGTCGAGCCCGCGATGTCGAGGAACTCAATCGGAATGGGCGCCGCCGAACCCGGGACGCCGTCGATCCGCGCGTCTCCGTCGTAGCGAACCTCGCCGTGGGGTGTTTGGATGCGCGCGACCGCGAGACTCTGGGTGTTCTCCATCCATATCCGTACGGACGTCACGTCGCCGCGGGGCTCGATGAGACCTTGGTCGAGGGCGAAAGGTCCAATGCCCGCGAGCAGATTGCCGCAATTTTGATTGTCCGATACCTCGGCTCGGTCGGGCCACACCTGTAAGAACAGGTAGTCAACGTCGGCGTCAGGTCGCGTCGATCGACGCACGACGGCGACCTTTGACGTGAGTGGATGACCGCCGCCGACGCCGTCGATCTCACGAACATCGGGCGAACCCATCGCGGCGAGCAGTACCCGGTCGCGCGTCGCGACGTCGTCGGGGAGATCGCCGGCGTGAAAGTACAGCCCCTTCGAAGTTCCGCCCCTGATGAGCGAGGCCCGGATGGCGGTCTGCGAACTCATTCGGGCGTCGTCTCCTCATAACGCAATCCCCGATCGCGCAATTTGCTTCGCATGTCGTAGATGTCGAGACCCAATTCACCCGCCGCAAGTCGCGACCTCTTGTCGCGCTCGTTGTTCTCGCGAAGCTCACACGCTTCGACGACTCGCGCTGCGTCGTCACGCCGTACGACGACGACACCGTCGTCATCGCCAACGATCACGTCGCCCGGACGCACGTAGGCACCTGCACAGACGATGGGAACTTGGACGTTCCCTGGCGTCTCTTTGACGGTTCCTTGCGCGGAGATGCATTTGGACCATACAGGAAAGTTCATCGTTGTGAGCTCGGCGACATCGCGTACGCCCGCGTCGATCACCAGTGCTCGCACACCGTGGGCTCGCACGCTCGTCGCGAGTAGTTCGCCGAAGTAGCCGTCATCGCACGGACTCGTGGGCGTGACCACGAGGATGTCACCGGGTCGCGCCTGCTCGACCGCAACGTGAATCGACCAATTGTCACCGGGCGCGACTTCGCAGGTGAGCGCGTTACCCGCGACTCGAACGGGGCGATAGATAGGGCGAAGGTGTGAGCCCACGAGACCGCGACGGCCCTGGGCTTCGTGGATCGTGGCGACGCCGTAATGACCTAGTTGGTCCACAATCTCCAACGCGGTGCGCGCGGTGTTCGTGACGACCACTGCCATTTCCGTCCCCCTACTGGGATGCGTCTCCCGTTGTACCGGCGCATCAGTCCCGGTTGATAATTAACTGAACAGTACACTACAAGATAAGGTGCACGAAAGGGTTTTTCGGCGGGTTGCGATCCGGTACTTGTGTTGAAGGTGGGACAACGAAATGAAAGAGTTTCGCACGCAAGTGGCGATCGTGGGGGCGGGTCCAGCGGGACTGTTGCTCGGGCACATCTTGCATCTCCAAGGGATCGAGAGCGTGATCCTTGAGCACCGCAGTCGTGAGTACGTGGAGAAACGCGTGCGCGCCGGCGTGATCGAATTCGGAATCGCGAACCTGCTCGAGGACGTGGGCGCGGGCGGTCGGATGCGACGCGAAGGACTCGTGCATCGCGGTATTGAAATACGTTACGACCACAGCGCGCATCGAATCGCCTTAAGTGAGTTGGCCGATGGTCGCACGTACACCGTCTACGGACAACAAGAGGTAGTGAAGGACCTCATTGCACTTCGTCTCGAACAGGGCGCAGCTCTGTACTTCGAAGCAGAAGTGTCGTCGATCGAGGACGTCACCACGAATGCTCCAATCGTTCGTGCAAGCATGGATGGCGAAGACGTACGCGTACGCGCCGACTTCGTTGCCGGGTGTGACGGATCGTATGGCGCGTCACACCGAACGATCCCGGGTGAGGTTCTTCGTCGTTACGAACGTGTCTATCCGTTCTCGTGGTTGGGCATACTCGCCCAAGCGGCACCCGCCACCGAAGAACTGATCTACGGCCGGCACGAAAACGGTTTCGTCCTGTACTCGATGCGTTCGGCGAGCATCAGTCGTCTCTACCTAGGTGTGCGACCCGAGGACACGTTAGAGCAGTGGTCCGATGATCGAATCTGGGATGAACTCACCGAAAGACTTTCCACCGACGAGCGACCAGAAGTGAATCGTGGTCCGATCCTCGAACGTGGCATCACGGCAATGCGCAGCGTCGTCATCGAACCAATGCGATACGGTCGACTTTTTCTCGCGGGCGACGCCGCGCACATCGTGCCGCCCACGGGGGCGAAGGGAATGAACCTCGCCCTCGCCGACGTGCGCGTGCTCGCCGAAGCCTTCGATGCGTACTACTCGAAGAACGACGAGGTGCTCCTTGACGCCTATTCGGCCAAGTGCCTCGAACGGGTGTGGCGCGCGGAGGAGTTCTCCAACTACATGACGCAGATGCTGCACCCGAGTGAGGACGACGCCTTCGAGAACGGGGTCCAACGTGCGCGGTTACGACAGGCGACCCAGAATCGCGAGGCGGCCACGGTGCTCTCGCGCAACTACGTCGATCTCAATAGCCTGTGATGTGGAGGGAAGTCGGCGGGTTTGGAGGACCAGTTCTGAGGGAAAGACCTTATTTTCAAAGGATCTTCGATTTTGGTTCGTAATGTACGGAACAGTGTGTTAAGAAAGTCACTAGCAAATGTTGAGGGGCGGGTGCCAGCAGATGGACCAATCGCGCGTCACGCAACCAGAAGTGACAGGGCAACAATCAATCCAAGAGCATTAGGGGGAACTAATGAGACGAGGTAAGGGGAAACTCGCGACGATTGCAGTGGCATTTACGGCAATCGTCGCGTCGACCGTGTCAGTGGGTTTGGTGGGGGCGCAAGCAGGTAGCGCCGCGACCGCCTCGACATGGGTGATTGGCAATATCGGAACCTATAGCGGTGGCAACTCATCGAACTTCATTGGTGGGAACTTGTCGCTCGAAGCGTGGGCCGACTACACGAACGCCCACGGCGGTATCAATGGTCACAAGGTGAAGGTCATCTCTGACGATGACGCAGGTTCGCCGTCGACGGCGTTGAACGACGTGAAGCAGTTGGTCAACAACGATCACGTCTTGGCGATTGTGGGCGACAACAGTGGTGAGGACGCGAGCTTCCAGAGCTTCCTTACGGCGAACAACATTCCCGTCATCGGGGGAAGTACGCCGCTGACGAGTTTCTTCATGTTTAAGAACTACTTCCCGGTGGGCACCACCTCGAATGAGTCAGTTCCGGACCTGCTGTTGTACGCGAAGAATGTGTTGCACCAGACGACCGGCGCGTACCTGTACTGTGTCGAGGCGCCGGTGTGCGCACAACTGCTGCCCGTCTACCAGGGCGCGTACAACGCGATTGGCGGCACGCTCGCGGTTTCGGAGACGACCTCAGTCGGCGATGCGAATTTCGACTCCCAGTGCCTCGCCGCACAATCAGCGAAAGCCCAGGACCTCGAGTTCGTCGGACCTTCGTTTGAGCTACCCGGCATCGCATCGGACTGCAACACGTTGGGCTATGACCCGACGCTGTTGAACGAAGACGTGGTCTTGACCCCGGCGCTCGCGACCCAACTGGGTTCATCGGCCGCGGTCTTCGCCTCGGACGCCTTCCCGTTCACGGCGACCAGCGGCCCGGCGGCGATCTACCACGCGGCGCTAGAGAAGTACGAGCCTTCGGTCTTGAACCCCAAGACCTTCACGCAGAACGATGCCGACTCGTGGGCTTCGGGTGAACTCTTCGAGGCGGCAGCGAAAGCGGGCCACCTCGGCAACAACCCGACGCGGGCGCAACTGATCGCGGGCCTGTACAAGTTGAAGGGCGACACCTTGGGAGGCCTTACGCCGCCATTGACGTTCAACAAGAACAAGGCGAACTCGGTGAGTTGCATTGACATCGTCGACGTCGACAACGGCAACATCGAACTACCCCAAGGTTTGACGCCGTACTGCCCGGCATCGTAGGAACCTCGTCGTACGCCATTCGTAGGAAATAAGAACACGGACATTGAAAACTAGGCATGGCGTCGATGATCAGAAAAGATAGAGAATGCTCCCTTTTCTGATCATCGGCGTCGTGTCGGGTTCGATTTACGGAATGGCGGCGGTCGGGCTCGTCCTGAGTTATCGCACCTCAGGAATCTTCAATTTCGCCCACGGCGCACTCGCCACGCTCGCCGCGTACGTCTTCTATTGGCTCCATTATTCACACGGCATGCCCTGGCCCTACGCGGCATTGATTGCGGTCGTACCGTTGAGCGTCGCGTTGGGCTTCAGTCTGGAAGGTTTCGCCCGAATCCTGGCGCGTTCAAGTTTGATCCTCCAGGTCGTGGGTACCGTGGGACTACTGCTCATCATCGAGGCGGCGTGCACGCAGTGGTACGGGTCGAACGGTTCGTTCTATCCGGCGTTCTTGTCATTACACACCTTCGCGATTGGTGGCACGTTCGTCACCGTGAGTGACATCATCGTCGTCGCCATTTCTATCGTCTCGACCGTCTTGTTGTCGCTCCTACTTAAATTCACTCGGTTGGGCACGGCGATGCGCGCCGTCGTCGACGATCCCGACCTGCTGTCGATCTCCGGCATCAATCCCATCAGCGTGCGCCGCGCCGCGTGGGTCATCGGAAGTTTTCTCGTCACGATGTCTGGTCTCTTGCTCGCGCCCAATCTCGGACTCGACGCGACCTCGCTTACGTTGCTCGTCGTGCAGGCCTTTGGTGCCGCGGCGATCGGACGTTTCCAGAGCCTCCCGTGGACGTGGGTGGGCGGCATCGTCATCGGGGTCGCCGCCAGTCTCGCGACCAAGTACTTCACCTCGGTCAACATCTTTTCCGGATTACCCTCGGCGATCCCCTTCATCATCTTGTTCGGGGTGCTCGTCCTCGTGCGCCAGCGCGGGTCCATTGATTCATCGACGAGGCGAGCGAGTCGCGAACTGGCGCCGACGAATTTACCCTTCCAGTTCCAACTCTCCGGAGCGGTCGTGGTGGTGGGTGCGTTGATCGCCGTACCGTTCGTCTTTCCCGACTACCTCACGGCGTGGATGGGCGTGTTGACGTTCGTGATGCTGTTGGGTTCGCTCGGTTTGCTCGTTCGAATCTCACGCCAAGTCTCGCTGTGCCAGATCACCTTCGCCGCCATTGGCGCGGTCGCGTTCTCACGATTCGCGAGTGCGGGCGTACCGTGGTTGCTGGCGCTGTTGTTGGCGGGCGTGTTCGTCGTACCAATCGGTGCGCTCCTCGCCCTACCCGCCGTACGTCTTTCGGGTCTGTACCTGGCCCTCGCGACATTGGGTTTCGGACTCTTGGTCCAGACAATGTTCTATGACTCCTCGTGGATGTTCGGCATCGAGAACTTGGGCATTCCAATGCCACGACCGCATTTGAGCTGGCTGCCGGTCGACAGTGATCGCGGGTTCTACTTCCTCATTCTTTTCTTCGTGGTCCTGTCGACCGTCTTCACGGTGTGGCTCATTCGGGGTCGGCTCGGAGGACTGCTACGCGTCCTCGGTGAGTCACCGCTCACCCTCGAGGCGTTCGGTGTGAACACCCTCGTCACGCGCATTCTCGTATTTTGCCTCTCGGCATTTCTCGCCGCCATCGCGGGCGCCTTGTCCGGGAGTGCTTTGGGCACGGTGACGGGTCAGAACTTCGTGCCCCTGACGTCGCTCAATCTCTTCGTCATCGTCGTGATCGCGGCGTTTGGTGAACCGTGGTTCGCGCTCTTTGGCGCGCTGCTGGTGGGACTCATCCCCGCGTACTTCACCTCCCAAAGCGCGACCGACATCTTGCAATTGGCGTTCGGGTTAGGTGCGCTCACGTACTCGATGGGCTTGGTGCCGAAGCGTCCCAAGTTCGTCGAGCGACTCGCCGAAGTCGCGGCCGAACGCGCGCGACGAAAGGCACCGCTCGCGGCGATTGCCAACGACCAGCGTAAGGACCTTGCGACGACACTCGACGCGAAGGGCGTCACGGTCCGCTTCGGGGGACTGGTCGCCGTGGACAACGTCAGCGTGCACGCGAGTACCGGCAAGGTGACGGGCGTGATCGGGCCCAACGGTGCGGGAAAGACGACATTGTTCAATGCATGTTCGGGACTGAACGCGCCGAGCTCGGGCACCATCGTGCTCGGCGACGATGACGTCTCTGGGCGGCGCCCTTCGGTGCGGGCGCGCCTTGGACTCGGGCGCACGTTCCAGCAAGTGCAGCTTTGTGATTCGTTGAGCGTCGAAGAGAACGTGAGGATCGGGGCCGAGGGGGGACTCGTCGGTGCGAGCGCATTCCGACACCTCTTTCGTGGTCGCTCGCAGTCGGCACTGGTCGCGGGACGCAGTCGCGAGGCGCTCGCGCTCGTGGGCATTGAGCATCTGGCCTACCGCCCGGTGAGCACGCTACCCACGGGTCAGCGTCGACTCGTCGAACTGGCGCGATGTCTCGCTGGTCGATTCACGCTACTGCTGCTCGACGAGCCCTCCTCGGGGCTCGACGCCCAAGAGACGAGTGACTTCGGTGCGCTGCTTCGCCGAGTAGTCGCGGAACGCGACATCGGGATCTTGCTCATTGAACACGACTTGTCGCTCACCATGAACGTGTGCGACGAGCTCTACGTATTGGACTTTGGAAGTCTCATCTATCAGGGTACGCCCGACGACGCCCGAAACTCTCCGAGCGTGCAAGCGGCGTACCTTGGTGACGCGGTGCTGCAATCATGACGCCAGCGAAGACTGAGGACCAAGCGACGTCGTTGGACGACAACTCAGCGCTCCCGACACCGCTGCTGGAATTGAGGGGAGTGGGCGCCGCTTACGGCGACACCGTCGTGTTACGCGACTTCAACCTCGTGGTACCGGCTCGATCGGTGGTGACGCTGCTTGGTCCAAACGGCGCAGGAAAGACTACGGTGATGCGCCTCGTCTCGGGCACCCTCAAGCCGGTCGCGGGCAACATTTTTCTCAACGGCACCGACGTGACGTCGAGTGCCGCGCACGCGAGGACCGCTAAGGGCGTCTGTCTCATTCCCGAGGGTCGGGGGATCTTTCGCTCGTTGAGCGTTCGAGAGAATCTCGAATTGTTTCGCCCGAGCACTTCGCGCGACATTTCTATCGACGCGGTACTCGAAGTGTTCCCGGTCCTCGCCGAGCGACTCGGACAAATCGCGGGCACCCTCTCGGGAGGAGAGCAACAGATGCTCGCCTTGTCGCGCGCCTTCTTCGCGAAACCCGCGATCGTGCTGGTCGACGAGGTCTCTATTGGCTTGGCGCCGAAGATCGTCGACCAGATCTTCGAGATACTTCGTCGTCTTGCGAGCGAGGGCGTCAGTCTGCTCATCGTCGAGCAGTACGTACGTCGCGCCCTCGACCTCGCGGACACCGTGTATCTTCTCAATCGCGGTGAGATCGTGCTGCAGGGTTCGACAAAGGACGTCGCCTACGAGGACGTCGCTGACGCGTACCTGCGATGAATGACACGAAGAGTTCGCCCGCGAGACGTGCGTACCGATACGCAACGCTCGATTGCTCACGTCGATATCGACGTGCGAGAGTGTCATTATGACTTCTGAGCCTTCATCTGCGGCGCGTCCGCTCCACGGCATTAACGTCCTCGACCTCGGTCAGGTGTACGGGGGACCATATTGCGCGCACCTTTTGCTGCACTTGGGCGCGAGCGTCATCAAGGTCGAGTCACCGGGTCGCGGCGAACCTCTTCGGGCCAATCGTGCGGCGGGCGCGGGTGATCCGGTCGGCTTTCAACTTATCAACGGTGGCAAGTCCTCCGTCGCACTCGATCTCAAATCCAAGGAAAGTCACGACGAGTTTCTTGCGCTGGTGCGAAGCGCCGACGTGTTGATTGAGAACTTCGCTCCCGGCACCGCACTGTCGCTCGGCATCGACTACGAGACCCTGCACGCGATCAATCCGCGTCTGATCTACGCGACGCTCAAGGCGTACAGTGCCGACAGTCCGAACGCCCAACTACGCGGCATGGACTTGACGGTGCAGGCGAGTTCGGGGGTGATGTCGGTCAACGGTTTCCCCGACGGACCACCGGTTCGTTGCGGTCCGTCGCTCGTCGATTTCTTGGGCGGCACGCACCTCGCGCTTGGCGTCACGGCGGCACTCCTCGAGCGTTCGATCACCGGTCGAGGGCAGCACGTCGACGTGTCGCTCCAGGACGCGGTACTACCAACGTTGACGTCGAACTTCGCCGCGTGGCTCACGAATCCCGACAGCGCCTTCGAACGCACGGGCAATCGTCACGGAGGCATGCGCGAGTCACCCTATAACGTCTACGCGACGAACGACGGTTGGATTGCCATCCTTTGCATCAGCGAGCCACAGTGGCGCGGACTGTGCGAACTCCTCGATCGACTTGACTTGCGTGACGATCCAACGCTCGCCACCAATCACGGACGCGCGTTGCGGATGCTCGAGATCGACGACGTGGTGAGTGACTGGACTCGTCGTCACGACTCGGTGAGTGCCATCGCTCTCTTGCAGGGCGCCGGCGTGCCGTGCGCGCAACTCAAGACGGTGCTCCAGGTTGTTGATGACGAGTCCACGAGAGCGGTGCCGATGCTGCGACACGTCGTGAACGATGACGGTACGGACAGCTACACCTTCGGTTCGCCCGTGCGTCTGAGCGAACACGAACCACTCGAGCCACTCGCCGTGTCGACGCTCGGCGAACAAAACGAGCAAGTCTTGAGCGCTCTGCACTCCTCGTCACGAGGTTCCCACGATGGCCGTTGACGATGCCGTGCGTACGGCGCTCGAGCGCGAAGTCGGCGTAGAGCACGAGGAGTTGCTCGGCGAGATAAGCGCGACACTCACGCGCCGTTATGCGGCCGCGGTGGGCGATAGCGACCCGCTCTACCACGACGCCGCCTACGCGAAGAGTTTGGGCTACGCCAATGTCGTCGCGCCGGCCAACTTTCTTCCCGGGGTGATCTGTTGGAGCGAGGGTGCCCCCTACGACCGGCTTCGTGAAGATGGTACCGAGGCGGACACGCATCTGCCCGGTGTTCCCGCGAAAGGCGTGCGCGTGATGGGCGGCGGTGAAGAAATGCACTTCACGAGACCGGTGGTCGCGGGCACGGTCGTGTCGCGGCGCACAGTGCTACTCGATGTCACGCCGCGCGATACGAAGCAGGGCCTCATGCTCGTCGCGCGCTATCAAGACGAGTACGTCGACGAAGGTGGACAAGAACTGTTGCGCAGCGTGCGAACGGTGCTCTTGCGATAAGGGAATGGACAACATGACGACCCCCAGTGACCTACGCGTGGGTAGCGCGCTCGCTGCCCAGACGAACAACACGTCCATCACCCAGGTGTTTCGCTACAGCGCAGCGACGTGGAACACGCACCGGATCCACTACGACAAGGAGTACGCGCTCAAGGAGGGGTATCCAGACGTGCTCGTCCAGAGCCACCTCCACGGGGCGCTCCTCACGAAGTACTGCACCGACTGGGCTGGACGCGCCGCGCGACTGACGGACCTTTCGTTGCGGGTGCGACGCTTCGCTGTCGCCGGCGAGACGTTGTCGATCGTTGGTACGGTGCGCGCGGTGCGAGCTGGCGACGAGCGGCGAGCACTCGTCGACCTCGATCTCGTCGAGACGCGAGGGTCCGATGGCGAGACGTGCGTCGAAGCGAGCGCCACCATTGAGGTACCGCGCAGTTGGATTGGCGAGGGAATCTTGCCATGACTCGTACGTCACCGCTGAGGGTCGCGAACATTTCTGGTTACTGGGGAGACCGTCTGGGCGTCGCGCGCGAGATGGTCGACGGTGGACCGGTCGATGTCTTGACGGGTGACTATCTCGCCGAATTGACGATGCTCTTGCTCTACAAGACGCGCCAGCGTCGTCCCGACGAGGGATACGCGCGCACGTTTCTCACGCAAATGGAGTCAGTGCTCGGCACGTGCCTCGACCGTGGCATCAAGGTCGTCGTGAACGCTGGGGGACTCAACCCCGCCGGACTCGCCAATGACCTCGGCGTGTTGGCAGAAAAACTTGGTCTCGCACCTCGGATCGCCCATATCGAGGGCGATGATGTCCTGGATCGACTGGACACGTTCATGCAGTCGGGCATCACGCTTGACAACCTCGATACTGGCGAATCATTGACGCAACGTCGCGTGGAACCGCTGACGGCGAACGTCTATCTAGGCGCGTGGGGAATCGTCGACGCACTCAACGCCGGAGCGGACGTGGTGATCTGTCCGCGTGTCACCGACGCGTCGGTCGTGGTTGGACCCGCCGCGTGGGCGTTTGGCTGGGGGGCTGACGAATGGGACAAGCTCGCGGGCGCCGTGCTCGCTGGCCACATCCTCGAATGTGGGGCGCAAGCGACCGGTGGCAACTACGCCTTCTTCGAAGAGATCGAACACCCGCTTCATCCGGGTTACCCGATTGCGGAAATCGAGCCCGACGGGTCCTTCGTCGTGACGAAGCACCCGGGCACGGGGGGACAAGTCTCACTGGGTACCGTCACCGCACAGCTCCTCTACGAGATTGATCGACCGGCGTATCTCAATCCGGACGTCACCACGCACTTTGATTCGGTACAGATACGCGACGAAGGTGGCGATCGCGTGCGACTCTGGGGCCAGCGAGGTTCACGACCGAGTGACCAACTCAAGGTCTGCATCAATTTCCTCGGAGGGGATCGAAACACGTACGCCTGCATGCTCACCGGTCTCGACATCGAGANNATCGAGAAGAAGGCCGCGTTCGCGACCGAGGCCGTGTTCGCGGCCGTCGGGGGACGAGAGAACTTCGAAGAGGTCGACGTTCGTCTCATTCGAAGCGATCATGAGGACGCGGCGACGAACGCCGAAGCAACGGCTCGTCTATTGATCACTGTAAAAGACCACGACGCCGAAAAGGTGGGACGACGCTTCGCCGCGGGCGTCAACGGCATTGGCCTCGCCCTGTATCCCGGGAGTTACAACGACGTCGTCGCGGCCCAGGCGAGTGAGTTCGCCGTCATGTGGCCGACGCAGATCCCCGCTGACCTCATTACCCAGCGAGTCGTGCTCGCGGGCGAGCTCATCGCGCAACGCAACGCGGCGCTCGTCGACACCGGCGTCGCGTCGGATGGCTTCAGCCCACCGCCGTGGTCGGCGTCGCGTGATTGGACAGTTGTGGACACGGCGTTGCTGCCGCTCGGAGAACTGATGGGGGCGCGATCAGGCGACAAGGGTGGGAACGCCAATGTTGGCGTCTGGGCGAGGTCGGAGGAGAGTTACGACTGGCTTCGCCAGTTTTTGAGTGTGGACAAGCTTCGAGAGTTACTTCCTGAAACCGCCGAACTCGTGATCGACCGCTACGAGTTGGCGAATTTACGAGCGCTGAATTTCGTCGTGCGAGGGATCCTCGGTCAGGGCGTCGCAGCGTCAACGAGACCCGACGCGCAGGCGAAGAGTTTGGGCGAGTACCTTCGCTCGCGTCGAGTCCCCGTGCCGACGTCGCTGCTGGGCGACCATCAGTTGCAGGAAGGGGCGTAGCAGGATGGGTCGAGCAGAGGATTCGCGCGTATGAAGCGACCGTGGTGTCGTCTCGACGCGTCTGTGGTGTCGCGTCTTCCCGTCAACACCGGCGTCTTCGCCTTACGCGATACGACGACTGGCACCGTGAGTCTGCACCTGGCGGGCGGGCGATCTCGATTCGGATTGCGCGGTGAGCTCGAGAAGGTTCTGTCGTCCAATCCCGAGAGCTCGTTTGACTTTACGTACGTCAGTACGAATAACTATTTCACCCTGTATCGCGAGATTGTCTCGTTCCCCGCACGTTTCGACCAGGGTAATCCCTTCGTTCGTCGTGATGGACTTAGCGCTGCTCAACGAGGCTCGTCGTGATGGAGCTGACGAATCGCCAGCGCGAACTGTGCGCGCGAGTTCGCGCGTTCGTCGTTGAGCGAATCACGCCACTCGAGGAGACACTTGATCCCGACGAGAGCGAACTCGACGAGGTGACGCTTGCGGCGCTCGTCGACGAGACCAAAGCAATGGGACTGTATAACTACGACGTGCCCGCTGAACATGGTGGGCCGGGGCTCGACACCGTCACCACGACGCTGCTCGCTATGGAGATGTCCCAACACCGCGCCGGTCTCTACGTGCCCTGTTACGGCGCGTTCGGGCCTTCGGGTTTCGCGCAACTCTACGACGCGACACCCGAGCAACGAGAACGCTTTCTCTACCCGGCGTTGCGCGGTGAGA
This sequence comes from Acidimicrobiaceae bacterium, assembly GCA_003163875.1. Lineage (GTDB taxonomy): Bacteria > Actinomycetota > Acidimicrobiia > Acidimicrobiales > RAAP-2 > RAAP-2. The sequence continues at coordinate 12,307 of PLRK01000133.1, forward strand.
AACGGGTGTTTTTCGGCCTTACGGAACCGGCGGGCGGAAGTGATCCCGCGAACGCGATAATGACGACCGCCGTGCGCGAGGGCGACGAGTGGGTCCTCAACGGAACCAAGATTTTCATTGGCGAGTCGCACCGCGCGGACTTCGGTCTCGTGTTCGCGCGTACCGGTGGGCCGGGGCGCGGTGGGATCAGTTGTTTCGTCGTCGAGACGAGTAGTCCCGGTTTCGAAGTGGTCCGCGCGATCCACACCCTTCGATCAGGAACGACTCCAAGTGAGATTCGATTTAGCGACGTACGTGTACCTCACGAGAATCTCATTGGTCGCGAAGGGGGAGGATTCGCACTCGCGAATACGGCGCTCGTCCGCATACGGATACCGTATTCGGCCGCGTGCGTGGGACTCGCCATCAAGTCCCAGTCCCTCGTCCTCGAGCACGTGAAGGACCGAGTCGTCTTTGGAAAAACGCTCTCGGAGCATGAAGGTGTGCAGTGGATGTTGTGTGACAACGAGCTCGACATCCACAGCGCCACGCTGATGGTGCTTCACGCGGCGTCGCGAGCGGATCAGGGTCTCAGTTTTCGCAAAGAAACCGCGCTCGCGAAGATCGCCGCCACCGAAGCGAGTGCCCGAGTCGTCGATCGTTCCATGCAGCTCTTCGGTGCGTGGGGCATGTCGAAGGACTTACCCTTTGAGCGCTGGTTCCGTGAGTTACGGATTCGTCGCATTGGCGAAGGGACCACTGAGACCCAGCGCATGGTGATCTCGCGCGATCTTCTCGGTGATCCACACTACGAGGCACTATGGGAGGTCAAATGACCAACAACGCACTGCAACTCGAGACGCTCGTGGCGATCGACGTGCACGTGCACGTCGAACAAGACGCGCACGGTCATTTCTCGCTCGATCAAGAGTTGCTCGACGCGTCGGCAAAGTACTTCAAGTCGGGCGAGGATCGCGCTCCAAAACTCGAGGCGATCGCCGAGCGCTACCGTTCGTTGCGCATGGCGGCAGTCGTTTTCACCGTCGACGCCTCGAGCGCGACCGGTCACGCGGCGATTTCGAGTGAAGAAGTCGCCGACGAGGCTCAAAGGTATTCGGACGTGCTGATCCCCTTCGGGTCTGTCGACCCTCACCATGGCGCGGCCGCTCTTGATCAAGCACGTCGTCTGGTCGAGGATCACGGGGTTCGCGGATTCAAGTTCCATCCGAGCTTGCAGAACTTTCAGCCGAATTCGTCGGATTATTACCCGCTCTATGAAGTGCTCCAGGAACTGCGCGTGCCAACGATCTTTCACTCGGGGCAAACGGGCATCGGCGCCAATCTTCCGGGTGGGCGCGGCATCAAACTCGCGCTGTCGGATCCCCTGTTGCTTGACGAGGTGGCGGCCGATTTTCCCGAACTCACGATTGTGCTCGCGCACGCGGGCATGCCCTGGTACGAGAACGCGCTCGCCATTGCGACGCATAAGTCGAACGTCTTCATCGATCTTTCGGGCTGGTCCCCGAAGTACTTCCCGGCGGGTCTCTTGCGCGCCGCGAATTCGTATCTTCGCGATAAGTTCCTCTTCGGATCCGACTTTCCGGTGATCACGCCCGAGAGATGGCTGCGCGATTTCGAGGGCCTCGAGATCGCCGACGACGTACGTCCACTCATTTTGAAGGAGAACGCCGTTCGCGTGCTCGGTCTGTGACGCGAAGGCGTCCGAACACCAGCGCCTGACGTCGGGCACTGGGGGAGCTCGCGCAATGCCTTAGTAGCATTGGACCATGCCAACCCCTAAACCAGCACCCCGTCGCGTCTCGGCGGCTGATCGCCCGGGCGCGCCCGCTGGCGCACGTCGGGTGTCGGGTGGGGCGGGCAAAACTTCGCGATCAGCAAAAGCCAAGGGAGCGACATCGAGAACGTCGGCTCGCTCTCCACGAGAGGGCGCCGAACGCAGGATCGATGGTCGTGGCACAACGCCAAAGAAACGAGACGGTGGTCGCACGTCCGCCAGGGACGATGAATCACAAGAGCGCGCGCAATTGCGACGGACGAATCCTCGCGGTGATACTCGAAGCGGGGCTCAGCGAACGGATCGTCCTTCACGTGACACTCGTTCACGAAACTCGACGCCCACGTCCGGCGACGAAGGTCGTGGCACGAGAGCGTCCTCTCGCGGGGACAAGTCGAAATCACCCCAACGACCACGTGAACGGTCCGACGAGAGGACCTTCGAGCGCGATCCGCGCCCCTCGCGCACTCCTCCACGTGCGGCGGGGCCGTCAGGATCGCGCAGCGCGTCCGCACGTTCCTTCGCCGAGGATCCACGCGAGCGCCGAGGAAGCGCCTTAGTGCGTTCGACTCGCGGCGCGACTCGTGGACCGGCGCCACGTCGCTTGACGCCCGAGGAGATAGAACGTCAGAAGATCGACACGCATTCGCGCGCGAAGGGTTGGGGTGGTGTCGCGCGAAAAGGCGCCGCCAACATCAAGAGTTCGGGTCAAGCAATGGAGGTGACTCCGAGCGCCGGGGTGACGCCCGATCCACTCTCGAAGTGGGTGGAAGAAGTACGGCCAACCAAAGGCGCACCGAGTGGAGCTTCCAAGGCCAAGGCGAAGGCGCCCTATGCGCTGCCCGGTGATGTGGCGTCCGACGTTCGAAAGGCCTTCATTGGCACGGCCTACATGCGCGAGAAGATGGTCATGACCCTGACGCGCGCCGCCGAAGCCTATGACCGTAAGCGTTTCGAAGAGGCACTTCGCCTCGGTCGCAACGTCGCCGACGCCGTGCCCGGCGTCGCGCCGGTGCGCGAATTGACCGGTCTCGCCGCGTATCGTGCCGAGCGCTGGAGTATGGCGAAGATTCACTTGCGCGCACACTTCGTGATCACCGGAGACCCCGAACACCTGCCACTCGTCATGGACTGTGAACGCGCGAATCACCGCTATCGCGCGGTGGAGAAGACCTTCGCCGAACTCGAAGAGAGTGAACCGAGCGCCGAGGTACTCGCCGAGGGGCGCATCGTCATGGCGTCCACTCTCGCCGACCAGCAGCGTTACGAGGAAGCGATTGCGTTGCTCGTGAAAGCGGGAGGTGCCAAACAACTGCGTAACCCCTCGTATCGCCACGTACGACTCTGGTACGCGCTGGGCGACATCTTCGATCGTGCCGGGGACCCAACCTCAGCGCGCGAGCTCTTCGCTCGTGTCGTGATCGCCGAACCTGACGCCTACGACGCCCAGGAACGTCTC
>PLRK01000109.1 GCA_003163875.1 Acidimicrobiaceae bacterium
GTCGGCAGACGACTCATGTCGAGCTTCTTCAAGATCCGCCACACTCCCGACGCGCTGATGTCGACGTCGTGATAGCGCTTTAGGTACATGGAGATCTTAAGGGGACCCTGGTGGTAGGGCGAGCGCAGGTAGATGATCTTGCCCACCACCTCGGCGTGAGTCGCTCGAGGCGAGGTGAGCGGCCGGCGCGAACGCTCGCGTAACCCCTCCTCACCCTCTTCTTCGTAGCGCTTGAGCCAGGTGTAGAAGCACTGACGACTGATGCCAAAGTAGCGACAGGTGGCGGCAACATTGCCGGTGAATTCGTCCGCGTGCTGCAGGATTGCGAGCCGTCGTTTGATAACGCGCTGCTGTTCTTTTCGGTCATAGATTCCTCCTTTTGAGGAACCACGACTGTCACCGATGTCCGTCAGTTTTAGATTCAAATGAGATTGAAGAACTTGACCATCGGTGCTCAATTGATTGATCTCGTAATGATTTGGTAGTCCAATAGCACGTAACCAGTCGGAGAAGCGATTTGATTCGTCAACTTCAGCCGCGTAGGAAGGCCCCCATTGAGGAGCTTGCGACCACTTCCTTGAAAAGAAGGGGCTATCACAAGGCGCAGCTCATCTACCACGCCCGCCTCGATCAACGATTGACAAAGTGTGATGCTCCCGTGCACTCCGATGTCGCCACCTGGAGTCTCCTTCAACTCAGTCACGAATTTTTGGAAATCGCCTTCGATCATGGTGGAGTTCGTCCACAACTTTTTGGGCTTATCAGATGAAGCAACAAACTTTTCGACCTGGTTGATGAAACTCGCGAATGGTTCTATGTCGCTCGGAGGCCAGTATTCGGACCACTCGTCGTACGTACGGCGCCCAAGCAAGACCGTATCCTGAGTTGAAATCACCCGAGCGAGGTTGTTGTCCATGACGTCATCCCAGTCAGTAAAGAACTCGTTCGGCGCTTCGGCCACTCCGTCGAGCGATAGCAACTCATAGGCGACGACCTTGCGCATCTCAGTAACTCCTTTATCGCTGTCGAGCGACGGAGGCGACATCAAATCATCGCATGTTCCAGAGTTAGAAGCCGGGAAATACCTGTCGAAGTTCGTCGACCACCTCGCCAGTTAGCGAACTGGGTGTGTGTTTCGCATCTAGTCGACCGTAGATCAATCGAACCAGGGCGTCGGTGGGTAACTCAAGGTCGACGGTGCCTTCGTTGATCGATTCGACCAACCTGACTGACGACGCATCGAGTTCAATCGTAAAGTTGCGAACCGGTGCAGTGGTGCGTATCGTGACACTCTTCTTTTGACCGGTGGATTTGCCGGTCATCGACACGATGAAATTGACACTGTCAAGAATCGCGTTCGCCACTTCGCTGGAGAGCGTCGCGTGTGGATCAATCGCTACTTCGATGTCCCAGGTGTGGAGAGCGTGTTCGCTCAGACGAAGCCCAACCAGCCCTTCGAAGTCGAATGTGTACGGACCTAGGTTGAAGCTAAAGCTTTCGCGCTGCTCGGGACTGGCATCTTCAAGCGCGGACAAGTACGAGCGGTCATAGACGAGGCAATCGGAAACTTGGACCGAGGGTTCTTTCGCGTTCCATTCGTCCCAGACCGACGGATTGAACGCTGGATCGTTTTCACGATGGTTGATCGAATTCTCGAAGTTCTGTTTGCCGATCACGGCGCCCGAGCCGAGATGCGAATACGTGTCGGCAATCGTCCATTCGCTAGGAAACGCTGGTGATGTGTACTGCTCAGGGTCGAGTCGCGACGTCACGTCGGCGAGGTGACGGACTGACTCTTGAAGAATTTGAAGGCGGTCGGACATAGGCACTCTCGATTCGTTGAGGTTACTCATCGTAAGTTAGTGGCATAACTTCAAGAACGTTCCAAAACTACGGACACGGAAAGTGGCTTGCACGCGCGATCGCTCTCAGTTTCAGAGCTCAACGGGAATTGATTGGGCAAAACGAAAGATGTTGTGAGGGTCGCACTTCTTCTTTATCCTCACGAGTCGCTCAATATTGGCGCCGTAGTAGGCAGACTTCCAGTCGCTCAGGGTGGGGTCGATGTAGTTCTGATACGCCCCGCTCGCCTGGTCAAAGACATTTGATCCGAGCCACGTCAACCAACGTTCTCCCGCCGCGATATCGGAGAATGACGTATCGCTCGACCATGAATAGGTTGCTTGAATGCCCGCGAGTTTGTCACGATGGACAAAAGCGGTCTGGTCACTTTTGATGCGGTTAATGACGCCGCCGTACGAATCAAAGGCGAGCCCTCCGCCCAAGGTCGGTGCGTAGTCCTTCAGTGTCGCCACGGCATCGACCAGGTCCTGCGTTCGTGACGCACTCGTTGGCGCGTCAAGGAAGCTGGATTTCGCGCTATAGGCTTCGCGATTCAGTTGACCCGACGAATTCTCGGCGGAAAGATGACACGCCGCAACCGACAGGTTCGAACAGCCCGCTTCGATTTTCATTGCTTCGAGATAGTCATTTGAACCTACGAATATCGAGGTAGCGGAGGTGCCAATATCAGTGCGCAGCGGGGCCAAGAGACTTTCGAGGCCAGAAGGGGAGCCGCAGTACACGCCGCTGATCTGAGTGAGGTAACCGAAGTTGCCTTGCGAGAGCAACAGGCAATTCGACCAGAGTTCGTCGGGAGCTCGCGAGATCCATTGCTGCCAGGCGTCGAGGACGGAAGTTGCTGCGTTCCAGGGATACTCGAGCGAGAACAATGTGATCTGCGGCATTGGATGCACCGTGAACTCGAACCTGGTCGCGACGCCAAAGTTCCCGCCACCGCCTCCGCGACTCGCCCAGAGCAGATCAGAATGAGTGCTTTCATCGAGACGTAGCGCATCGCCCGAGGCGCTGATCATGTGCACTGTTTGAAGATTGTCACACGTCAGTCCGAATTTTCTTGCGAAGACGCCAACGCCGCCGCCGAGGGCAAGGCCCGCAATCCCTACCGTAGGACATGACCCACCGGGCAGTAATCGTCCAGCGTTGCCCAGCGCGTTGTAGGTGTCAATCAAGAGCGCTCCTGCACCAATCGTTGCGACGTTGGACCTTGTGTTGACGGTGATCGAATTCAAGCGACTCACGTCAATGACGAGTCCTGGACTACTCGAGTAGCCCCCGTAGCTATGACCACCTGAACGTGCCGCGACCTCGATGCTGTGGCGAGTAACAAAGTCGATACAGCGCGCGACATCCTGCGAAGTCTCGCAATAGACAATCGCGGAGGGATGGAGGTTCGCGAATTTCGAGTTGTACAACAACCGGTCGTTTGCGTAGGAGGGACTCGACGGGAGAACCAAGGTCCCTTGAAGCGTGCTTGCAAGTCGTCGCCAATCCGTTGGCGTTGGTCTACCAAGATCAATGATTGACGAAGGAGAATTGTTCGCCGTCGTCTCGCAGCCCGCGAGTACGGCGCCGGTGCCGACGATGCCCGCTGCAGCGGCGCCCGCGTGGAGTCCCCCTTTTAGGAATTCGCGTCGATTGAAGGTTGGAGTTGCTGGCATGCAGCGACATTACGCTCACGACACTCGAGCGGTTTCCGACCTTGGGTTACAAATTTCTACAGCGTGAAGCCCCCCGTCGCGAAAAGTGCGATCGAAGCGACCGCCATGACGGCGAAAGTGAGCCCTCCGAGGATGTTCGCGGCGTGCCCATTGACATAGTCACCCATGAGACGCCGACTGTTCGAAATAATCAGCACGATGGCGAGTAACGGGGCTGCAATGACACCGTTTATCACCGCGACGAAGACCAGGAGTTTGATTGGGTTCACGTCAAGCAAACTCAGCGCCATCCCGCCAATGGTGCCAACGCCGACGATTCCGTAGAACACCGGCGCGCCACGCACCGATCGAGAGAATCCCCACTTTCTGCCAAGAAGTCCCGATAGACCAACTGATCCGGATCCTGCAAGGACCGGGACGGCGAGGAGCCCGCTTCCGATGAAGCCAAGCGCGAAAATGGTGCTCGCGAAGCTTCCGGCGAGGGGCGCGAGGGCGTGTGCCGCTTGAGCTGCGCTTTGGATGTTGGTGACGTGATGAGCGTGAAGCGTCGCCGCGGTCGCCGCGATGACGGAGAACATCACGATGTTAGAAAATGCCATGCCAGAAAAGACGTCAAGACGGCTGGTGCGCTCCTTTAGTCGCGCACCAAGCTTGCTTCGCATGGCGAGCGGCATCGGCTCGTCCCCTCCTTCACGCTCGTTGCGCATGTCCTCTAGTCGGTTCGCGCTCTGCCAAAAGAACAAGTAGGGAGAGATCGTGGTGCCGAGAACGGCAACGAGCAAGGCAACGTAGTTTCTGTTGAATTGAATTCGTGGAACGACTGTGTCATCGAGGACTTGAGCCCAATGGTGAGTGACCATGATAGCGACGACGATGTACACCAAGAGTGCACCGGCGAGCACTCGAAAAATTGCGTTGATACGCGCATAGGTTCCTTTAATTAAGAGAAGGCTGATTACCACCCCGGCTACGAGCGCCCACAACCACGTGGCTCCTGCGTGCAGAAGATTCATTCCCGAACCAATGGCGACGAGATCGGCGGCAATGTTGAGAGCGTTCGCCACGATCAGAACGACGAGTAGCGCTCCGACAATGAACCGACCGGTACGACCGAATCGTTTCGCCGCCAACTCTCCAAGTCCCAATCCGGACGCGAGTGCCGTGCGATCGCAGATTTCTTGGACCCCAATCATCAGGGGCAAGGTCAACAGGGATGTCCAAAGAAGCGACGAACCATACTTCGCGCCGACCTGGGAATAAGTGGCGATTCCCGATGGGTCGTCGTCGGACGCTCCGGTAATCAGCCCCGGACCAATTGCTCGGACGTACGGAAAGCGCACACGATCGCCACCAACGTCACCCGATGACGTGATGTTCTTAGGCTCGCTCTCTGATGCGGACTCGTTCACGTCGCAGGTCTACCCCATCGTGGTCATTGTTTGACGAAGTCTAAATCCGCTGAAAATCTATGGACTAACCAAGTCGAGTTAACTCGAAGGAGCAATTTAATCCTTTAATGCATCCTTCACGTGCTCACCAGCCTGCTTCATATGGCCCGATGCCTGATCGTCGCGACCTTCGCTCTCAAGTCCAGGATTGCCAACTGCACTGCCAGCCGTTTCCTTGACTTTCCCTTTTGCGATGAGCGCGAGATTCTTTGCCTTATTTTTCTTACTCATGATGATTCTCTTTCTCTTGGTTGGTTGGAACATCGAACGTATGGCACACCGAGTCCTTGACCCGCAAGAGGCAAGGATCGTCTAACGGCACTCGAAGCGATACTTCGTTAGCGGACAATCAAAAACACGATGACGACGACAAGAATGACAATGACGGTTCCTGCTCGGATAAACATGACGAACTACTTTCGACATTTAGCGTTCGCGGACCCGAATCGCGACGAGGTCTTTGATAGTCGACGACGGAATTGATGTGAGGGAGAAGTTGTTCAACATGACGTCCGAACTTCGTTCGAGGCGACATCACTTCGACGCCGCACTATTGAAGAAGATGAAATTCGTCTCGATCGTGGAGTTGTCACTGACGCCAGCGTTTGCGCCTTGCGCACGACTGAGATTTGCTGTGAATATGCGACTCATGACGACCCTTCTTCGAGTGCACATACGTGCAACTCATTAATGAAGGAGGCATGGTCCAGACGTCCTGGCTTTTATCCTACAGATGCCACAAAACTGTCGAGCGCAGGTGCCAGCGCGCAGAGAATGGCGATCGTCGTGCGTAAGAGAATGATTCTTTCCTCCGTTGTCAAGTAATCGCGAGATGGCGAAATGGTATTGGCCGAACTTTCAATGGAACGTTGACTCAATCAACGGCTCAAGCGTGGGTGACCGGTGCGTCGTCACCGAACCGTAATGAAGGGACCAACGTAGGATACGAGCCGCAACCCGAAGAGGGCATTAGCTCCTATAGCTGCAAAGCGAAGCGCAGCGGCACCAATGTCATCGAGGTTGGCGCTGGGAAAACGTCAGTGAGATCGATTCGACGCATCTCTAACGTCGATGGGAACGTGAGGAGCGGCGCGCTTAGTATCGAGGTACTCGTCGACTGATTGCGATCATCCTTTTGAGAAACCACCGAATTTTTTACCCTGCTGAGGTTCTCGCGGGTCCATCTCGCGTGTCTGTATGAAGAGGATTTCGTTCCTGTTCGACGTACTTGTGGTCGTGATCTTCGTGGCCATAGGGCGGTCGGCGCATCATCACGGAATCTCCTTCGACGGAATGCTGTCAACTTTCTGGCCCTTCGCCACCGGCTTGTGTATCGGATGGCTCTTCGCGCTGTCGCGCCACCGTGATGTGCAATCGTGGTCGTGTGGCGTGGTGATCTCCCTCGTAACAGTCGCGATGGGCATGATCCTTCGAGTGGTATCGGGACAGGGAACTGCGTTTGCTTTTATTCTCGTCGCTCTTGCTTTTCTCGGTCTCGTGATGCTTGGTTGGCGAATTGCGTTTCGACTTTTCTCGCGTCGGCGTATCCATGCGCGCGCCACGATCAATCAGCCGGTCGATTACTAATTTCTTCCTGTACCTTTTTTTCACTGGTACGTACGGTCTCATTGGTAGCGTGACAATCATCGTTCGCGAAGAGGAACCACGGTGTCGCTGAGTCCAATACGACCGAGGCGCTGGTTTCGTCGACTGACGTGGATACTCGCCATCGTCGTCGTTGTTGCCTTAACGGGACCGTTCGTGTTCATTCACTACATTGAAGGCTCGGCGCCAGCAGAATTGAACCTGCCCACAAGTGGGTCCTCGCCTTCAGTGACGAGTACGACATCGGCGTCATCGGGCACGGCAGGGGCGTCGAGTATGCCGTTTGCTGGGACGTGGAACATTGGCGCGAACTCGATTGTGGGTTACCGTGTCAACGAGGTACTGATTGGTCAAAGCACGACCGCCGTGGGTAGATCAGAAAAAGTGTGGGGCTCTCTCCGCATCACTGGAACGACCGTTGACGAAGGCGAGTTCACGGTCGATATGGCGACCGTCAAGAGCGACCAGTCCGAACGCAATGCTCAGTTCGATGGACCCATCATGGACGTGAGCCAATATCCAACCGCTTCGCTCAGGTTAACGTCACCAATCGACGTCGGATCGGTCCCCGCGCTGGGCCGTATTGCAACCTATAGCGCCACCGGCGAATTATTCATGCATGGCGTCACGAAATCGGTGACGTTTCGCGTGTCGGTCGAGCGCACTACGAGCAACCTTGACGTCTTGGCCGATATACCCATCAGTTTTTCGAAGTGGAATATCGCGAATCCGAGCGTAGGTGGATTCGTCACGACCGCCAATAATGGAACGCTCGAGGCGTTGCCCTACCTAACCAAGGGTGCTGGCAATCCAGTCTCCACGCAAGGCGTTTCATCGTCGGGCTCGGTTGGCACGCCCGTCACCGTGCCGCCGACGACCGTGCCCCCGCTCAAGATCAAGTGACGCGCTCGCCAACGCGCTTACGATCACTCGCGCTTACGAGAAGCGAGCGGATGGCTCCGTTCGTTTTCGTGTGGTCGTTGGGTGGGCGGATGCGTGCGAACGTCGCCCGGCGTTCTCGAAGCATTACAAGTCGAATCAGACTTGCAGCACAGAGGACTGTGGAGCAAACTGCGCGCCTCTCCAAGCATTCCCGATTCCAGATGATGGATGATTCAATTGATCTGGCACGCTTCAGAGTGGGTGATTGTCGTGCGTAGAGACAGTGGCATCCTTGGGATGGTGCTCAACGAAATGGGACGTCACTACGATTGTCTCGCCTCACGGAATCATGGGGCGTGTCACGCTAGGCATTGGGAGTCGATGTGCCGTACTGCACGAATTGCGGAACACAACAACAGACCGGACAGAGGTTCTGCACGGTCTGCGGTGCTGTCTTTGGCGGTACGAACAACCTTCCGGTACCGACGTTCGCGCCAATGCCCCCCGTGGCGATCGAGGAGCGCGTTGGCGACGCGCGGGTGGCAGTGGGCCTCTCCATGCAACCATCTCGCCAGCGGCGATGGTCAGTCGCTTTTCGATTCCTGCTCGCAATTCCCTTATTGATTGTCTTGGAATTGGTCCTTGTCGCCGCAACGTTCGCAACCATTGGTTCTTGGTTTTGCGCCCTCTTCACGAAGCGCGTTCCAGACGGATTGCAGTCCTTTGTAACGAGCGCCCTTCGACTCATGGCCAACGTCTATGCGTACACGTGGCTCTTGATTCCTCGATGGCCTGGCTTCGCTTTTGACGAAGCGCCAAAAAATCATGTCTCGCTTCGAATTGATCACGTGCGACTCAATCGGGGCGCCGTATTTTTCCGCTGCTTTCTCGCTGTGCCGGCGCTCATCGTGAATGAACTACTCAATTATGGCGTGCTACCTCTCGCCGCCGTCATGTGGCTGTGGGCTTTGATTACCGGCAAAGAGCCGCGTGCGCTGCACCAAGCCGCAGCCCTCGCGCTTCGATTCCAAATTCGTGCCCAGGCGTACTACTTTCTCTTGACGCCCACGCAGCCGTTTGCGGGTTTCGCCGGTGACGCAACGACAACGAGTCCGCTGGATGAGGATGATGCGGACCCGATTAGTGCATTGACGCGTTGGCACGTGAGCCGCGGCGCGAGAGCGATACTCGTGTTGATGCTCGTCGTGCCGGTGGCGGCCTACGGCATCCAGGCTGCGCTGGGCAATCCAATCGGTACCCGCCTCGAGGCCGTGATTGGTCGCGCAGTCGTGTCAACGACGAATAAGGCGGTCGTTGCGGACGTGAGCACTTTTGAACAGTCGAGGCGCAACTGCACGTCTCTTGACGAACGATCATGTGTCGCACGAGCGGCGACGGTTGCGTTCTCGTCGATTAGTACTGAGCAGAATTTGATTCAACAAAATATTTTTCTCCCAGCGACGGCGAGAGTCGCCAAGCAGAACTACGAGAATCAACTCGGGTCGATGGAGAGCATCTTGTACGCAATCGAGGACGCAAATTCGTTGTCGGAGCAAACTACCTTCGTAGAAGAGTTCGAATCGGCGTATTCAAAGTTCGAAAGTGATTATCGTCTCGTGCTCTCGCGGTTGGGCGGATGACGAAGGAGAGCGAATCTGCGGCGCCGTGGTGGCGAGAGGCGGTCATTTACCAGATCTATCCTCGGTCGTTCTGCGACACCAACGGTGACGGGATTGGTGATCTCAACGGTATTCGTCAACGCCTCGGTTACCTTGAGTGGCTCGGCGTCGACGCGCTATGGGTTTCGCCGATCTTCCCTTCGCCGATGCGTGACTTCGGTTACGACGTGTCGAATTACGTCGGCATCGATCCAATTTTCGGGTCGCTTGAGGATTTCGCTCGTTTGATCAGCGAGTCACACGAGCTTGGAATTCGGGTAGTTCTTGACTGGGTGCCCAATCACACCTCAAGTGATCACCCGTGGTTTCTCGACGCACGATCGTCGGCCACGAGCAGCCATCGTGACTGGTACATCTGGCGCGACGCCGAGCCCGACGGATCGCTTCCCAATAATTGGATTCGCGCGTGGAGTGACGAATCGGTGTGGACCTTTGATGAGCTGACGTCGCAGCATTACCTGCACATGTTTTTGCCGAGCCAGCCCGACCTCAATTGGGCGAACCCAGCGGTGCGTGACGCAATGGCGGCGACACTGCGGTTTTGGCTCGACATGGGCGTCGATGGTTTTCGAATGGACGTCGTACACGCGCTCGGCAAGGACGTCACCCGTGACGATCCCGAGGAACTTCGAATGCTCGGACATACGCCGCTCAACGACGTTGCGGTCACCCACGAGTACTTGCGAGAGATTCGTCGCGTCCTCGAGGAATATTCCGGTGACCGCGTCGCCGTGGGCGAGGTCTACCTCCTTGATCCTTCACGTGTTGCGACCTACTTCGGTCGTGGTGACGAACTGCATCTTTCATTCAACTTCCAATCAATCTTTACGCCGTGGCGTGCGAGTGCGTGGCTCGAGACGATTCGCAACGCCGAAAATGCCCTCAACCCCGCGGGTGCGTGGCCCACGTGGGTAATGAGCAATCACGACAATCCGAGAGTGGCGAGCCGATTAGGTGGACAGGATCGGGTCCGTGCGGCGCTGGTGTTGCTCTTGACCCTGCGTGGCACAGCCTTTATCTACGCCGGCGAGGAGTTGGGTCTTGAGGACGCCCACGTGGCGCCGGATCGAGCTGTCGATCCAGGAGGACGCGATGGTTGTCGGGCACCAATCCCTTGGTCAATGGGTGATCATCACGGCTGGGAAGAAAATGCGTGGTTGCCCTTTGGCGATCGTGCGAGCGAATTCAGCGTCGAGGCACAGGAGCGCGACGCGACGTCAACGCTCCACGTCGCGCGTCGACTCTTGGCGTTGCGACGAGTGTCAGCGCCGCTGCGGCTCGGAGCATTGTCCAATCTTCACGTCGAAGGCGACGTTCTCATCTTCGATCGAGTGTGGGAGGATGATGTCGTGCGGGTGATGGTGAACTTCGCCAAATCCCCGTCACCGATCGACGTTTCCTCAGGCACGCCGTTGTTCACGACCGAGGAGTTGACGGACCGCACGCAGCTCGGCGCGAACGCGGCGCTCATTGTCGAGTTGTGATGAAGTCCTAGGAAAGGACGCGGCGTCGAAAGTTTCGCAATCCTAAGGACAAGAAGCCCACGCAGAAACCAATCAGCACCGGATAGATGATGTAGAGGTGCATGTGCGGCACATTGGTGAAGGCTGCCCGCATTCCCTCGTTGACGTAAATCAAGGGATTGATCAGCACGATCGTCTGTAGCCAGTGGAATCCGCCGATTCTCACTGAGGCTAAGCGCGTCCACTGGTAATAGGTTCCGCCGAGGAACGTGATGGGCAAGATGACGAAACCGAACATGAGCCCGATGTTGCGAGGTTCGAAGCTCGTGCCGAGGACGAGACCGAGCGAGCCCATGGCGATACACGCGAGCGGCACGATGGTGATCAAGATGAGCCAGTGTACGGAGATCTGTGCGCTGACACCTTTCGCATGCACGACCGATGCGATTGGCAAGACGATGCAAGCCGAAATGATGCCCTGAATCGCACCCGACAAGACCTTTTCGCCCGCCACGAGCCAAATGGGACACGGCGCTTGAACGCGATCCTCAATCTCACGGGTGAAGCCAAATTCCTGCGCCATCTGTAGGGCGACGGACTGCACGCCTTGAAACATGATCGAGATGCCCACGACGCCCGCGACTAGGACCGTCGCAAATCCCGATGCCTCGCCGCCGCCAATGGATTGGCCGATCTTTGGAAATACGAAGAGGAAGACGAAACACAAGAGGAACGGTTGAATGATCGTTCGCAGCACGAAGATCGCCCAATCTTTGCGCACGACAACGACGTCGCGCAGCAACAGCGCACCGAGCGCGAGTCGACTCGCGCTCAGACTCGAACGACGTTGTCCCGCAGTGATGTGTTCGTGAATCGCGATTTCGTTAGTACTCATCAGTCGCGAAGCTCCTTGCCCGTCAAATTGATGAACACCGTCTCCAAGGAAGGTTCGGCGACGGAGAGGTCGCCGACTTCGAATCCTCCCGCCTCGGCGGCCGCTACGACCTTCGCGAGTATGCGATCGCCGCTCTTCACGTGTAATTCCACACCCTTGTCGATTAATCGGGTGTGCGTCACTCCGAGCACACCGTTCTCGAGGGCCTTGGCCAACCTTTCTAGGTCGCCGGAAGCCTTGATCGTGACGATCGTGTCGGCGGCGATGCTTTTCTTGAGGGCGTCGGGAGTATCGAGGGCAAGGATCTTGCCGTGATCCATAATCGCCACGCGGTTACATAGTTGGTCCGCCTCTTCCATGTAATGCGTGGTGAGCAAGATTGTCTGGCCGTCGGCGTTCAGCTGCTGAAGGATTTCCCATAGGGCGAGTCGACTCTGGGGATCGAGCCCCGCCGTCGGTTCGTCCATGAATAACACCGCTGGTCGATGAAAGATCGAACGCGCAACCATGAGGCGTTGCGCCATGCCGCCCGAAAGTGCGTAGACCGAGGCCTTGGCCCATTTGGCGAGTTGAAACTGTTCCAGCAGGCGGTCGGCGGTGAGACGTGATTCGTGCGCGTTGATCCCGAAGAGTCGTCCGTGGAAATATAGGTTCTCCCAAACGGTGAGTTGGCGGTCGAGTGTGTTGGTCTGAGAGACGACACCGATGAACTGCTTCGCAATGGCAGGATGTTGGACCACGTTGACTCCGGCAACCGTCGCGGTACCCGACGTTGGTATTACTCGCGTCGTGAGCATGCCAGCGGTGGTGGTCTTTCCCGCTCCGTTGGGCCCGAGGAGGCCGAAGATCTCTCCGGAGACTACGGAGAGGTTCAGATCGTCAACGGCGAGGAAGTCGGCACCGCCGTAGACCTTGGTGAGATTTTCGGTGACGATGACCGGGTCCTCGACGCTCGAAACACTCACCTTCCAATCATAGGGAGCGCCTTGCGATCTCGATGCCTACGACGAGTGCGCGTCACGAATCGTTTTGAGCGCTGGTGCCACGTCAGCGATTTCCTTCAGGATTGCCTTCGCTCCGGCGTTCAAGACGTCATTGCCCGAGAACACGCCGTCGACGACGGGCACGGTCGGCAGCGGGATCGTCACTTCGCCGCAGTAGAAAAGTCGCAGCGCCATGAAGATCGGCTTGAGGGCTTGGATGGCGCGTACACCCATTGCCACTCCTCCGTAACTCACGAGACCTAACGATTTGTATCGCCATTCGTGATTTAGGTAATCAATAGCGTTCTTAGTTGCCGCGTTGTAACTGTGGTTGTACTCGGGGATCACGAAGACAATGGCATCGGCACGTGCGATGGTCTGGGACCATTTCTTCGTGTGCTCATGTTCGTACGAACGCAACAATGGGTGTTTTGGTTCGTCGAAGAGCGGGAGGTTTACTTTGGCGAGGTCGACGAGTTCGACCTCGAACGAACCGTCGGCAACTGCGAGGTCATAGAACCACGTGGCGATGGACGGGCCAACGCGACCGGGTCGTGTGCTTCCGATGATGATTTGCAGGACAGGCTTCGACACGGTGATCCTTCAATGGGGGTCCGCCCATTTTAATCGAGTACCCGTTGCGCTTCGAGCGCAGTGTCGCGTTGCGCAATGCCGGTCTTGGGTAAGAACAACGCTGGTATGACCGCGATGGCGCAGGTCCCAAATGACCACCAGAACGAATGATCGAACGCGGAGGCGAGTTTGGCCAGATCGTTCGCGCTCGCTCGACGAAGTCCCGCTTCGAGTGCGGTGCCCGACGGACCGAGTCGCGCGGTGATTTGGGTTTGCAGCACAACTGCGAAGATAGCGACGCCAAGAGAACCCCCAACTTGGCGAATAATGTTGGTCGCCGACGTCGCCTTGGGGACGTTGGCGTGCGTGAGGTTTCGATACGAAGCGGCGAACACGGGCATCATGCCAAAACCGAGACCCACGCCTCGTATGAAGAGCGCCGCACCGAGAATCCAGTAGCTCGACGAATCAGAGACGCCGGTGTAAAAGAACGTGCCGATGGCGAGGACGCCCATTCCGAAGGCGGCGACGTAGCGAGGACCGCGCTTATCGGAGAGAGAACCAGCGAGGCGCATGACGAGAGCGGCGCCGATACCTTGCGGCGCCATCATTAAACCGGCTTTCCACGCCGCATCACCACGATCGATCTGGTAGTACAGCGGCAGAAGAAACATCGTGCCAAAGAGCGTTGCACCAGTAAGGAAGATACCGATGCTCGACACCGAAAAGGTTCGATCACGAAACAGGTGCATGTCGATGAGGGGTTCGAGAGCTTTGGTGGAACGCACGACGAAGAGGGCAACGAGGACGATGCCGCCAATCAGACTGTCCCACACCGCGGCGCCATGGAATCCACCGACGGTACCCACTTCAGAGAGTCCGTAGACCACCAGCGCCAAACCCGGTGAGAGCAACAAAAATCCAAGGAGGTCGAAACGGTGCCCCGCGTCGGGCTCTGACGCTTGAAGGTACGTTCGCGATAGCCAAAGTGCGACGATGCCAATGGGCACGTTGACGAAGAAAATCCACCGCCACGACGTGTTGGAGACAATTATTCCGCCAATGACCGGGCCCAGGATCGGACCGAGGAGCTGCGGGACCCCGATGATGCCCATGACGCGGCCCATACGTCGAGGTCCGGCGGCGCGAGCCATGATGGATTGGCCGACGGGCAAGATCATGCCGCCTCCGAGTCCTTGAATCACTCGAAAGAAGATCAAGCTGCTCGCTGACCATGCGCAGCCGCAGAGGATCGAACCGATCACGAAGAGGCTGAGCGACACCATATAGACCCGCTTTGCGCCAATGCGGTGAATCGCCCAACCAGATACTGGTATGACAACGGCCAGTGACAAGAGATACCCGGTCGTCACCCACTGGATTGTCGACACGTTGACGTGGAAATCGCCACTCAACGTATGAAGCGCCACTGCCACGATCGTGGTGTCGAGTATCGACATGATGGCTCCCAACACCACCACAATGCCGGCTTTGATTAACGCAGGTTCGAGGCGGTCCTGGTCGCTCAAGGCGTTCCTTTCAACGATATGTGCCAGATTTCGCTCGACCTTAACGTGATCAATGTGCTGCTGAAGCACGATGAATCCAATGAATTTCTAAATCTAATTGCCACAATTTCCATAGGGAAAACGGCCCGGCATCGTTAAACTCGCCTGAGTGGCAAAGCAAAGTCGATCTTTACCCGTCATGCAAGCCGTACTTGACGAAGTGTGCGAGCAATTGATGACGACCGACGAGTCGCTCATTCGAATTCCTGACGTGTGCAAGGCAACCGGTGTCAACTACGGCTCGGTCTACCACCATTTTGGATCGCGCGAAGGTGTCATCGACGCTGCGTACAACATGTTGTTCTCCAAGCTCGCCGAGGGGGACATTCAGGTTCTGCGCGACATAAACGACACCGCTACGACACTTCCTGATTACATCGCGGCGCTCGCGCCGCTCGTGGAGCGATTTTCATCGGGCCCTGATCGTCAGCTGCGCCGTTCCATTCGTGTTCGCATCGTCGCTGCGTCTATTACGCGTCCAGAACTCAAGATGCTAATTGGACTCACCCAGACGCGACTCACCGATGAACTCATCCGGCTCGTGCAGTTCGGACAAGATAGAGGTTGGCTTCGCAACGACCTTTCGGCCCGATCGATTGCCGTTGCCCTGCAGGTGCTCATATTTGGACGGATACTCGACGACATCTCGCTCAACCCCATTGACTCAAAGGACTGGGAGTTTTCGATGGGCGCTTTCTTCATGAGTCTCTTCGCTCAGTCGTAGGGCTCGAGCGTTGTGCTCAACTAGATCTGTGAGAGCACTACGAATTTTTTCGTCCTTCGTTGTCGTCGCCGCGTTGGTGATCGGCGTGCAACTCGTACGCGAAACCACCACGCCAATTGAGCCAACCACCATTTGCGCCCCAACGCCGCTGAGCAGTCCATTTCACGGGGCCGAACGCGTGACCGGCGTCGCGAGTTACGGATGCGAAGGGGGATGGGCCTACCTGTGGGCGACCATTGGTTCGGGCCCCGAAGCTGTTGGTGTCACCGAGGTACTGCGCGCGAATGCGTCAATGACGCGCTGGGTTATCGCATCGCGACTCAAAGTGTGCAAGCCCGGTGTGATGCCGAATTACATCTATCGCCAGGGTTGTTTCTCGAACTAGACCTTGCTTGACTTCTTGGGCGGGAGAGGGAAGAACGAACTCGTGGTTGCGAGATACTCCTGATAGCCAGCGCGGGTCTTGGACAGTTTCTTCTCGAGCATGGGCTTGCCGGACAGCGACGTAAGTAACCACCACATGGTGAGCGGAGACAAGACGGTGAGAAATCCCCACGGTGTCGACAACGCAACGACGTAGAACCCGAACCACACCGTCGCGTCACCGAAGTAATTGGGATGGCGCGTGTAATGCCACAATCCACGATTCATCGTCGTGCCCGCGTTGGCAGGGTTGGCAATGAAACGTCGCAACTGCTCGTCACCGGTTGCTTCGAAGAACACGCCGATGAACGCAATCACGATTCCGGGCACGACGAGCCAGTTGAAATGTGCACTGAAGGCGGACCACTGCAGCGGGATTGAGACGAACCAAAGGAGTAGTCCTTGTAATCCGTAGATCATCTTGAGTGCGTACCACGTCTCGTGTCGACCCTTGGCGCCCTTCATGATGTCCACGTAACGCGAGTCCTCCTTCGCTCCTCGTTGACGTAGTGCGAGGTGCACGGAAAGGCGCAAACTCCAAAGAGCGACGGCACCCAAAAGAACCCAGCGAGCGACGTCGGATTCGTGCAGCCACCACACGTGCCGAGCACCCTGATTCATCGCTGAAGAGACCAATAAACTCTCGACGTAGACCACAAGGAAACCTGCTCCCCAAAAGACGTCGATGGTCGCGTGTCGGTGGACTCGGCGACCCACGAGGAACGCAAGAAATCCCCACGCGAGGCCGGTGAGAAGGGCGAACGGTAAATTTACAAAAAATGACGTTACGTGCACGCAGATGGTTTAGCAGTCACTCGCGGTCTCGTGACGATGAGAGTCTCGCGCGTCCCCTACGCTTCAACTGTGCGTCGTCGTGGATTTGCGTCCCTTGCCCGAGCCGCGACTCAGGATCTTTTCGACCAGAAGACGGCGTTCGGTCGTTTGGCCTTGGTACACGTCATCATGATGGCGGGCGACACGATGGTGACGGTCTCGCTCGCCGGGTCACTCTTCTTCTCCGTCTCACCTGATGAAGCGAAGAGCAAAGTGCTGTTGTATTTGTTGTTGACGATTGCCCCTTTCGCCGTCGTTTCTCCGCTGCTCGGTCCACTCATTGATCGTTCAGCGAATGGTCGTCGCATACTCGTCGCTCTCTCGGCAGGATTTCGAGTGGTGTTGTGTTGGTTGATGAGTGAGCATCTGAACTCTCTTTGGTTGTTCCCCCTAGCGTTTCTCGTGCTGGTTTCTTCAAAGTTGTACGTCGTCACGCGCGGTGCCCTCGTGCCCGAGATGGCCCGGACTGATCAATTCAGAGAGCGCGCCTCACGGGTGGGCGATGCGGGTTGGCCCCAAGTTGACTTGCCCGAAGAAAGAGGTTTTGCGGGCTTCAACGCGCAACTCACGCTGCTCGGTACGTTGTCGGGCCTCGTGGCGGGATCAATCGGCGCGGGACTCCTCAAGGGTATCGGTGCACCGAGCGTGCTCATCGCCGCGTCGTTTGTTTTTGTTGGAGCAACCGTCGCGAGCGTGCGTCTTCAACGCCCCGTCAAAGTGGTTCGTGAACAAGTGACCTCGATCAGCCAGCTCGAACGTGATCGACAAACACTCAATCCCTGGGGAGACGTCGAGGTTTCTTGGGGACTCAGTGCGTCAGCGATCATGCGTTTTTCGGTGGGCTTCGCGACGTTCTTATTGGCTTTTGGGCTGCGTCGCGAACAGGCGGGACTCAAGTGGTTCGCGTTCGCGCTCACCATGAGCGCCGTGGGTTCATTGATTGGGCTCGGCGTCGTGACGCGCGTGCGCAACAAGATCCGCGAATCGGCGCTGCTGACCTTGGCGCTTTTGGCGACCGGCGCTGGATCGGGGCTCGTGGCGTTTCATCCAACCTTGGTGGCGCAGGTTGCTCTCGCGGGTTGGCTCGGGGCCTGCGCCGCGGTGGCGCAACCAAGCTTTGATGCGATCACCCAGCGCCTCGTTCCCGCGGGGGCCCAAGGTCGGACGTTCGCCCGTTTTGCCGTGCGCCAACAGTTGCTCTGGGTTGTCGGCGCCCTCATCCCGGTCGGCATCAGCCTGCGTTTTTCCACGGGCGATTTCCTGCTCGCAGTGTTGACCCTGGTCGCAGGGTTTATCTACGGAATCGGGCGGCGATTCGCCCATCAATGATATGAATAAAACGGGCATCAACTATGCTTGACATAGATATGGCGATGTCCCCCAATCCGGCTGCCACGTTCCCTGATTTCTCCCACTTGCCCCATGTCGTGATCATTGGAGGCGGCTTTGGGGGCATCGCCGTCGCCAAAGGGCTGGCCAATAAAGAGGTGCGCGTCACCATTATTGACAAGCACAATTTTCACACGTTCCTCCCGCTCCTCTACCAAGTCGCCACCGCCATGCTCGAGCCAGCAGAAGTGGCCTACCCGATTCGTACCATCTTCGGGAAGGCGAAGAACGTCGGGTTTCGTCACGCGACGGTACGAGAGGTCGATCACGTCCGAAACGTCGTAATGCTTGAGGGCGGCGCCGAGATTACCTTCGACCATTTAGTCGTCGCTACTGGCGCAACGGCGTCATACTTCGGGATTCCGGGGGCTTCGAAGTTTGCGATGCCTCTCTACTCACTCGCGGACGCTCGAAAACTCCGTAACCGACTGTTGAGCTCGCTCGAGGAAGCTGACGCGTTAGCGGACACGGCACCGACCTCGCTCAACTTTGTCGTCGTGGGTGGAGGACCGACGGGCGTCGAGACGTCGGGCGCGTTATCAGAACTGATTCGCACCGTTATCCACCGAGACGGACTACGTATCGATCCCTCTCGCGTGCGCGTGTTGCTGGTGGACATGGCCCCACGGCTCTTGACACCGTTTCCAGAAAAGGCGAGCGCGTACGCCGCGAAGGAACTCGAAAGCATGGGCGTCGAGATTGAATTCGGCCGTTCGGTCGTCGAGGTCGAAGAACGTGCGATTCGATTCGCCGATGGTGAACGTCTGCGTGTCGCGGCGGTGATCTGGGCCGCTGGCGTGACGGCGAGCGGCACACTCGCCCACGAAGTGCAAGCGAGCCCGGGACCTGGTGGACGCGTGCGCGTCATGACTGATCTTCGCTTGGTCGAGAGTGAGAACGTCTGGGCCGTCGGCGACGCTGCGGCGGTGCCACTCGACGATACGACGTTCTGTCCACAGTTGGCGCCTGTCGCGATGCAGTCGGGTCGACACTGCGCCGCCAATGTCTTGTTGAGCCTGAAGGGCGAGCCCACCAAGCCCTTTAAGTACCGCAATAAGGGCATCATGGCGACCATCGGACGTCACGCCGCAGTCGCCAAACTCCCTGGTGGAACGATCATAAAGGGCACGTCAGGTTGGCTCGCGTGGCTGAGTTTGCACCTGTTTTACCTCGTTGGATTTCGAAACCGATTGCGCGTGATGATCAACTGGACGTGGCGCTACTTCGACTGGCCTTCGGGTCCGCGACTCATCGTCGCCGACGCGGAAACGGCTGAGTAAATCCCTAGGGCTTCAGACGTTCTTCGAGTTGGTCGATCTCGGTCGCGAGCTCGACAGGGAGTCGATCCCCGAATTGGGCGAAGTGCTTTCGAATGAGCGGCACCTCAGCGCGCCATTCGTCGGCGTGCACCGTGAGAAGTTCCTTCATGTCGCCGGGCGTCACGTCGACCCCACGGATGTCGATTGACGAGGACGTCGGGACGAAACCAATTGGTGTCGTGTCAGCGTCGGCGCGCCCGGCAACGCGATCGAACACCCACTCAAGTACCCGACTGTTCTCGCCGTATCCGGGCCAAAGCCAGCGTCCGTCGTCGCCCTTTCGAAACCAGTTGACGTAGAAGATNNTTGGGCAGGTTCTTCTCGTCGTACTTCTTGGAGAAGCTGAGCCAGTGTCCGAAGTAGTCGGCCATGTTGTAACCACAAAAGGGCAACATCGCGAACGGATCGCGTCGGAGATTGCCCACGGTGCCGACCGCGGCGGCGGTGGTTTCTGAAGAGACAATCGAGCCCAAGAACACGCCGTGATCCCAGTCACGACTCTGAAATATAAGCGGCACGGTCGTGGCGCGACGTCCGCCAAAGAGGATCGCGTCGATGGGCACCCCCGCCGGGTCCTCCCATTCGGCCGCGATGGCGGGATCTTGGTTGGCGGGTGCGGTGAAACGAGCGTTCGGATGGGCGGCAGGGGTGCCGAGTTCCTTGCTCCACTTCTGGCCCTTCCAATCGGTGAGACCTTCGGGGGGTTCGCCCATTCCCTCCCACCACACGTCACCATCACTCGTGAGCGCGACGTTGGTGAAGATGGTGTTCTTGGTGATCGAGTACATCGCGTTGGGATTGGTCTCGAAATTGGTGCCCGGGGCCACCCCGAAGAACCCCGCCTCGGGATTGATCGCGTAGAGACGGCCATCAGCGCCGGGCTTCATCCAGCAGATGTCGTCACCGACGGTCTCGACCTTCCAGCCCGGCAACGTTGGTACGAGCATGGCGAGGTTGGTCTTGCCGCATGCGCTCGGGAACGCGCCGGTGACGTAGCGCGATTCACCCTGGGGATTCGTCAGTTTCAAGATCAACATGTGTTCGGCGAGCCATCCCTCGTCGCGACCGAGCACCGACGCAATTCGCAAGGCAAAGCACTTCTTGCCGAGAAGCGCGTTGCCGCCATAACCCGAGCCGAACGAGACGATCTCGTGGGTCTCGGGGAAGTGAACGATGTATTTGTTGTCCGGGTTGCACGGCCACGCGACGTCCTTTTGACCTTTCGCCAGCGGCATACCCACTGAGTGCAAGCACGGCACGAATTCTCCTTCGTCGCCGAGTACCTTCAGAGCCTGCGTACCCATTCG
The DNA here is from genome assembly GCA_003163875.1 of Acidimicrobiaceae bacterium. Classification (GTDB taxonomy): domain Bacteria; phylum Actinomycetota; class Acidimicrobiia; order Acidimicrobiales; family RAAP-2; genus RAAP-2. Next base: position 20,614 of record PLRK01000109.1, read on the forward strand.
GGTCATGATCTTCATGTTCGCCGCAACGTACGCGGAGTCAGTGATCTCCACGCCGATATGCGCGATCTTCGAGCCGAGCGGTCCCATCGAGAAGGGCACGACGTACATCGTGCGTCCTTTCATGCTTCCGCGAAAAAGGCCGTTGAGCTTCGCGCGCATCTCGTCGGGGTCGCACCAGTTGTTCGTCGGACCCGCGTCGATTTCCTTCTCCGAGCAAATGAAGGTCCGATCTTCGACGCGCGCGACGTCGCCAGGATCAGACACGGCGAGGTAACTGTTGGGTCGCTTCTTTGGATTGAGTTTCTTAAAGGTGCCAGACTTGACGAGTTGTTTGCAAAGTTCGTCGTACTCGGCGGTCGATCCATCACACCAGTGGATACGATCGGGTGTGGTGACTTTGGCGACTAATTCAACCCATTCAATGAGTTTCTTGTTTCGAGTCGGGTACTTCATGGCGGGGGCCTCCATTCAATCTGCGTCGTCGCGCTACAACGTTCTCCTGAACAACCAGGTTCACACTCGTGCCGGCTGACCCCATCGCTCTCCTCGGAGAGCACCCCCGGCAAGAGGATGACGTATTGGAGCGTATCGTCACTATCGTAGGGCGGCACGCAATCCCTAAGGGAGAAAGACACATTGGCGACGACGCCGCAGTTTTGGCGCCGTTCGTCGGCGAAGCCCTAGTCAGCACTGACGTCGCGGTACTGGGCGTGCACCTGGACGCCTCCCTTTTTCCACTCGAAGACCTGGGATTTAAAGCAGTTGCGTCCGCGGTGTCGGACCTCGCCGCTATGGGTGCTCGAGCCCGGGCGGCGGTGATCGCCGTCTGCGCACCGGCGGGAACTGACCTTGAGGAATTGCACCGGGGGATCGCCGACGCCGCCGCGATGACAAATTGCCCCATTGTGGGAGGGGACCTCGCCAACGCGCAGGACGTCTCGGTAGCGGTGACGGTCTTGGGGGAATGTCCCGGACGTGGGGCAGTACTGCGAAGCGGGGCCAAGGCTGGGGACATCGTCTTGGTCACTGGTCCGCTCGGTCGATCGTCCGCGGGGCTCCGCCGGCGCCGTGCGGGCGCCGCGCTTGACGACGAGTTGGTCGTGGCGCACCGACGACCCTGGCCTCGACTCGCCGAAGGAGTCGCCGCGCGCAACGCCGGCGTTCACGCCATGATGGATCTCAGTGACGGTTTGGGCCTTGACCTGCATCGAATGTGTGACGCATCCGACGTTGGTTTTGAACTCGACGACGTCCCCGTCGCGAAGGGTGCGACGAGCGAAGAAGCCATTAGTGGTGGCGAGGACTACGAACTCTTAATGGTGACCGACGACCCGGACCGGTTGCGATTGATATTCCTCGACCGCGGACTTCGAGCCCCACTCAGCATCGGCACCATCGTGCACGATCCGTTGAGAAGAACGTTGCGAGGTGAGGTGTTCGAGCGCCGCGGATTCCAACACCTCTTATGAGGCGTGTTTAGGCGCTCACCTTGCGACGAGCGGGCTTTTGGATTTTTCCCGATCGCAAGCATCCGGTGCACACGTTGACGCGGGTCGTGGTGCCCCCAACGACGGCGCGAACGCGCTGAATGTTCGGGTTCCAACGGCGCTTGGTACGACGGTGCGAGTGCGAGACGTTCATACCGAACGACGGCTTCTTGCCGCAGATTTCGCAGACTGATGCCATAGTGAACGTGCTCCTCGTCGCGGACCTCGACCCAGAGTGGGCGTGGGTTTAAACCGAATGACCATTGTAGCATCGCTACCAATGACTTCCGCCAAGACGCTGTCGCCTGCCCAATTGCGCAGCGCTATCTGTATCTTCGCCGAACTCTTGCGCTCGCATAAAGAGGTCATCAACCGGTTGAACGTGTATCCGGTGCCCGACGGTGACACCGGCACCAATATGACGCTCACCATTGAGTCTGTGGTCGCCGAACTCAACGACGTGAAACTCGACGCCCCAATGCGTGCGGTCACCAGAGCCATCGCGCACGGCTCGCTGATGGGGGCTCGCGGTAATTCGGGGGTCATTTTGTCTCAACTGCTGCGCGGATTGGTTGAGAAGTTCCCCGACGACGGCGACGTTGCCCCAGAACTGTTTGTTGCGTCGCTCGAGCACGCCGACGTGCTCGCGCGCCAAGCGGTCGTACGTCCGATCGAGGGGACCATTTTGTCGATTGCTCGCGCTGGTGCTAAGGGTGCTCGCGACAACGCCGAGGACTTCGCGTCGCTGGTGCGGGGTGCTCGCGACGAAGCTCGCGCGGCTCTCGCCTACACGCCCGAGCAACTCGACGTCCTCAAACAAGCGGGTGTGGTTGATTCGGGCGGCAGTGGACTACTTCTGTGGTTCGACGCGCTGTGTCACATCATGGCGGACGATCCCCTGCCTCAGCCACCCGCGCTCGATTCGATCCAGGTTCACGTGCATGAACAGCCCGTGCAACATGGCGAGGGTGATATTTCCGAGCTGCGCTACGAGGTGATGTACTTGCTCGACGCTGAGGATTCGACCATGCACGCATTTCGAGAGGTCTGGTCTGGTCTTGGCGATTCGATTGTGATCGTGGGTGGTGAGGGACTCTATAACTGTCACATCCACACCGACGACATCGGTGCCGCTATCGAAGCAGCACTTGACGCCGGACGACCACGGGATATTCGCGTGACCGACCTCAGCGAACAGGTCATCGAAGAACGCTGGGTGCGGGAGGCGAGTGCCGAGCAGATCGACGAACCAGAAGAACCCGTTCCCACGACCGCGGTGGTTGCGGTCGTCGTGGGCGAGGGGGTTGGACGGATTTTCCGCACGCTCGGTGCACGCCATCTCGTCAAGGGAGGCCAATCGATGAATCCGTCGACGAGCGAACTTGTTGACGCGGTGAGGGCAACGGGCGCTCGCCAGGTTGTGATCTTGCCGAACAACAAGAACATTCGTCCGGTCGCCGAGCAGGTGAACGCGCTCGTCGAGCAGGTAGTCACCGTCGTGCCCACCAATTCGATCGTCGAGGGATTCGCCGCGTTGCTCGCCTACGACCCGGACGCTTCCGCCGAGCAGAACAGCGCCTCGATGCGCGCCTCGGCGTGCAACGTCGTGGCGGGAGAGGTGACCCAGGCGGTGCGCGACACGGCTACCGACGTGGGCCAGGTGCACGTGGGCGACTGGATCGGGCTGGGTGCTCAGGGTGTGCAATCAATCGCGGACTCGATCGCGGTGGCGAGCAACGGCTTGCTGGTCGCTCTCATCAAGCCCGAGCACGAGCTACTCACGATCATCGAGGGCGATGGTTCGAATCCGGCGAACACTCGTCGCATCACCGAGTTCGTGGCCGACGAGTACCCCCAGTTGAGCGTCGAGGTCCACCACGGCGGCCAACCCCTCTACCCCTACTACTTCGGCATCGAGTGAGCGACTCGGCTGGGCGCCGACTCCGCCAGCTGGGCGACGTGGCGGTCACCCAGCTTCGCCACGTGGGTGAGAAACGGGCCGAGGCTCTCGCCTCTTTGGGTATCGAGAACGTGTTCGACCTGCTCACGGTCTACCCGCGTCGCTACATCGACCGCACCAAGCGGGTCGATCTCTCGGACTTGACGGTCGGTGAGGAGGCGGCGATCTTCGGCGAGGTGAAGAAGGTGACGTCGCGCCGGACCAAGCAGGGAAGAGTGATGGTCGAGGTGACCGTCGCTGACGAGGGTGGCTCGATCAAGGTCGTCTTCTTCAACCAGGCCTGGCGCGAGCGCCAACTCTCGTTGGGGGTCCAAGCCCTCTTCTTCTCCAAGGTCGGCGAATACAAGGGCCAGCGTCAGATGACCAACCCGGTCGTGGACGTCATCGTGGGTCCCTCGGGTGACGAGCGCGACATGGCGCGCGTCGGGCGCGTCGTGGCGATCTATCCCGCGTCGGGCAAAGCCGGACTCACCAGCTGGGAAATCGGCGGGTTTGTCGAGGAGTCGCTCCGGCGCGCGGGTCCGCTGCTCGACCCGTTGCCTAACTCAGTGCGCGAAGAACTCGACCTCGTCGATCGCACCCAGTCCTATTGGGGCATTCACCTTCCCGTCGACCTGGTCGACGTCGCACCGGCACGACGACGTCTGGTCTTTGACGAATTCTTGCGGCTTCAACTCCTGCTCGCGCTGCGTCGGCGTCGGCTCGCGCAAAGTGCCGCAGGAATTCGACATCCCCTCGCGATCGCGGACCTCGACGTGGCCCCGGGATCGCCGGCGTCACCCTCATCGACGCTCGTGCACCGGTTCCTCGCGGGTCACCACTTCGCCCTCACGAACGCGCAGCGACGAGTCCTCGGCGAGATCGCCCACGACATGGCGTCATCGCTGCCCATGCACCGGCTCTTGCAGGGCGACGTGGGTTCGGGCAAGACCGTCGTCGCCCTGACGACGTTGCTCGCGGCGATTGATGGCGGGCGACAGGGCGCCTTGATGGCCCCCACCGAAGTACTCGCCGAACAACACCTGGCGTCGTTGCGCCGGGACCTCGAGGGCCTCACGGTCCACGACGAGCGCGTACTTGGGGGCGAGCGGCCGCTGAGCGTACAACTCCTGACCGGTCGCGTGAGGGCGCGCGACCGCCAGGCTATTCTCAGCGGATTGCTCGACGCCAGTGTCGACATCGTGGTGGGGACCCACGCGCTGCTCACCGACGACGTTCGCTTCAAAGCCCTGGGCGCCATCGTGATCGACGAACAACACCGTTTCGGCGTCGAGCAGCGCGCGGCGCTGCGTGACAAGGGCAAGCAGCACTCGGAGGAGCGGGCCGACCCGGACCTGCTCGTCATGACCGCCACGCCCATACCGCGCACCGCGGCGATGGTGGTCTTCGGCGACCTCGATCGATCGGTGCTCGACGAGATGCCCGTAGGGCGTCTACCAATTGTCACCACGTGGGCCCGCGACGAGCTCGCGCTCGTCGCGTGCTGGCAGAAGGTCCGCGACGAGGTGGCAGAAGGGCGAAGGGCCTACGTGATCTGTCCCCTCGTTGAGGGATCGGAACGGGTCGAGGCGACCAGCGCGGTCGAGGAGCGCACGCGCCTCGCGTTGGGTGAACTTCGAGGGTTGAGCGTTGGATTACTGCACGGTCAGATGAAGGGCCCCGAAAAGGAAGAGGTCATGGCTCAGTTTCGCGCTGGCGAACTCAACGTCCTGGTGGCGACCGTCGTCATCGAGGTCGGCGTCGACG
>PLRK01000091.1 GCA_003163875.1 Acidimicrobiaceae bacterium
CTCTTGCCGGTGCCCGAATCCCCGAGCAGCACCACCGGTGCGCCACGTTCGAGGTAACCGCCACTCTCCAGGGTCGCCACGGTGGCGGGGTTCACGCTCGTTGACTGGTCGAGGTCGAAATCAGCCAGCAGTTTCGTGCGCGGAAAGCCCGCCGCCTTCACCCGACGCAGTCGGCGTCGTTCGTCGCGGTCGTCCACTTCGCACAGCAGCACGGCGGCTAAGAAGTTCAGGTGCGTCTGGCGACGCCGCGTGGCCTCCTCGGCGAGACGTGGACCGACGCGCTTCACCGTGGGCAGTCGCAGCGAGCGGGTCGTGAGCTCCAAAGAAGCGAGCGCCGCGTCGTTGGTCACGGGGCACCCGTCAACGAGTCGTAGTGGGCAATGCTCGGCAACGCGCGATCAAAGTGCGCGAGCGCGCCCTGCACGACCACGGGGCGCAGTGCCTCGTCGAGCGACCGGCGGGCCTCGATCGCGACGATGGCCGCGTCGTAAGAGTGAAACCGAAGAGCCCGGGCCATGCCCTCAACGACGAGCGACGCGCTCATCGTGCGCTCTAAGAGCAAGACGTCGATCAGCGCGCGCGTGCCCGCGCGATCGCCCAAGTGCCGGCGAGCACCGGCCCAGAACTCCTCGTGCGCGTTTCCGAAACGGCCGGTCGCTCGAGCACTCGCTAACGCCGTTGCTCCCGACAACTCGCCGGGCTTGTGGGTCAGGGTCTCGAGGTAGTGGTCGAGAACGAGCACTTCGCGACCCTTACCCGGGGCTCGGTCGTGGGTCGCGAGGAGTCGAGCGTCGTCGTAGAGGGCGACGGTATTGGCCCCGAGGCGCACGGTCACTTTTCGCCCCATCACGGTGACCGGCACGGAGTAGAAGTTTTGACGCACGCAGACCCGTGACTTCGTGTCGACGCGCGCGCAGCACGAGTTCACTCGCGAAGGGTTCACCCGGTAGCGCGCGCAGATGGTGCGCTTCGAGCGAGAAGTGCTCGCCCACGCTGAGGTGTTGGCCCTCGACGTGACGTTGGTCGTCGCGTTCGTCGCCCTCGCGAACGAGTGCCTGGAGTTCGAAGAGACTCGCGACGCTCGGCAGCGGCACGAAGTGGCGACGGCGGAAACGGCCGATCTCACCTTCGACGCCACATTTTTCGTGCGCGCCTTCGACGCCCGGCAGGCAGAAGAAGGCGTCGAAGAGGTAGTGACTGCGCAGCTGCGTGAAGCGCTCGGACTCGACGCGACTGCGACCCTTTAAGACGCGCACCACGGCGGTCTTTAAGTTGTCGTAGCGCACGCGGGTGGGCACGCCGGCGAAGTGCTCAAACGCGCGCACGTGGCCCTCGATGAAGACCTCTTGGGCTTGGTTGTAAGAGACGAAATGGAAGGCTCGACCACTGGCCGAGAGGCGCATCACGAACATCCAGGCCTCCACCATGACGCCCTCGAGCATGAAGGAGAGCTGGCCGAAGTCAACTTCGGCTTCTTCACCCAAGGGATGCGACTGGGGACCCGTGACCTGAGCAACGCCGAAGGCTCGATTTCTCTTCGCCTCTGAGACGTAGCGTCGAACCGTTGACTCCGATATCTCAGCGTCGTGCTCTTCCACGAGTCGTTGAAAGACTCGTCGCGCGGTGTGGCGCTGCTTCTTCGGTGCAGACTTATCCAGGTCGAGCCAACTGTCAATGACGGGGATCCAGCGCCCGAGCACCGGGGAGGATCGCTCGGTCGAAGCCCTGGAGGGTGGCACCGCACTCACCAACGCTTGACGAATCGTTCGTCGGTGAACGCCGTATTTCTCGGCCAGAGCTCGGATGGAAACTTCATCGGGACCGAAGTGGGCTTTGCGAATTTCTTCGAACATTACTGATTTGGACCTTGTCGTCATGGCCCTAGATTTCCAGCCCGCAACGTCAGTCGCGTACTCCACCAACGCTGGTCACCAGACGGGGCCAAATTGAATGCGTAAAGTGGGCCAAATCAGGTAATCACACTCAGTACTCAAACTTACGAAGAGACTCCACCCTTTAAAGGTCAGTTTGGGGGTGCGAATTGAAATTCGGTGCACCAGTGCAGATATTCAGACTCAAAGTTCGTTCGCGAAAACTGTGAAGCCTCCAGCATCCCTCAAAAGTTCATCAAGACTTCCGACTTGAGGTTTCGATGGACACGGAACGTGATTGGATAGTGACCGAGTCACGCTAAACGCGTGCCTTCCACTTCCACTCGGCAGCCAGAGCAGCCCCCAACGGGATTGAAATTCGATTCCTCTCCCAGTCCTGGCGGCGACTTCCGCGAGTCGATCCGGTTCGTGATTCCAAAGATAGAGCTCCTGACTGTCCACCTCGATCACGATGGTCCCGTCCTGTCGAACCTCAACAAAACGGCAAGGTTTAGGAGAATTTTCTCTGTCCTCTGTAGCCCGTGACATTTGAATCCAGTGTGGAACGTGGCCGGGTGTGAACATCCCGCACATATTGGCTAAACGAATCCCAGACATATGACCTCCATCGCATGGCATTCGCACCTTGCCGAAGTAGGTTGCGGCGATGTCGCAGGGCCATGTCCCTCGATCGCTCCAGATGTTGGTACCCACACTACCAACGGGTTGAATCATCGAAAGCAGGCAGCGGTCCAGGGTTTGCATCGGATGTGAGACGAACTATGGCGCAAACTTTGGCACGAGCCGAGTCGTTTTCCCTCAGTTGGTGATCGATCCCTCAAACAGATATGACCTTTCGGTTGTTACGGCTCACGATCATCTCGCCGAAAGATAGGCATCTCCCGTTCGATGTAACTGATATAGTTACATCGAACACACGAAAGGAAGCCTATGTCAAATCTTCAGTACGAATCACTACTTATGAAACGCGAAGGGCTCACGAGGGACTTGCCTCCAGGCATCAACGAGGACTTGCGCTGGGTAACGAACTCAGCCACACTCATTTTCGGCGACCATGACGCCGTACTCGTCGACACTTTCACAACAGTTGCCCAGAACGAAGAACTAATCGATTGGGTTCGAGGTCACAACCGTCGACTCACTCACGTGTACCTCACCCACGGCCATGGTGACCATGTATACGGCGTAGGCCAACTTCTCGAAGCGTTCCCCTCGGCGCGAGCCATCGGGACCTCCGGGACTCTCGACCAAGCGCGCATTCAGGCGCAAGAAGAATATCGTGACGGCTTCTGGGGACGCTTGTTCCCTGGCCAGATTCCAGCACCCGTACTGCCAGAAGTTATCTCGGACGACCACTTCATGTTGGAGGGCCACACATTGAAAATCTTGCAAGCTGGACACACGGACACCGAGGGAACAACCATTCTTTGGGTACCCGACATTCGCCTCGTCGTCGCCGGTGATGTTGTCTACAACGAGACACATATGTATATGGCCGAATCGACCGCCGAGTCACGCCTCGAATGGATTTCGGCTCTCGAAATTGTCAAAGCACTGGACCCGATCAACGTCGTCGCCGGACATAAATTCCCGGGTCGTGCTGACGACCCTGCGACCATTGACGACTCTATTCAGTACATAAAGGATTTCATTGAGGCGCAACGCACCACTTCGACGGCGCTCGAGTTCTACGATGCAGTCCTTCAGCGCCACCCTCGACGGGCGAATCCGGGTTCTCTCTGGGGCGCCGCAAAACAGATCAAAGGCGCACCCGTGATGATCCCGAAGGAGTGACGAATTGAGCGCAAATAGCAGGTTGGCCATCGCGGTGCACGCCATGTCGTGGATACGTCTTCATTCCGAACTCGGCGGCGGTCCGGCCACTTCGGAAAGCATCGCCGCGAGCGTTCGAACCAATCCGGTTGTCGTGCGCCGCCTTCTCGGCCACTTACGAGATGCCAATCTCGTTCTATCGCACCGCGGCACACCTTCGGGTTGGACCCTTATGCGACCCGCTACCGAGATCACTCTCCTCGACGTCAAGAATGCTCTCAACGACGGCCCCGCTTTGGCCCTGCACAGTTCAGCACCATCAGTGAATTGCCCGATCGGCTACAGCATCAAGCCCGTTCTCTCCGAGGTCTACGATGTTGCCGAGAATGCGGCCAACGACGTGCTCGCACGCGTCACGATCCAGCAAGCGCTCGACGAAATGTTGGTCCGCTCGAACCGGAGCAAACCTGAGCTGCTCGATAATTTTGCCAAGTCCATGTAGTTTGTCCTCGTGATCACTGGAGAGCGGGCTCGTCGAATTGCGCGAATAGTCGAGCTGCCTTGAAGACTTAACGCTTCAAGCACCTTCGCCGAGTTGTGTTAACAAAGCCGTCAGAGTGTCCGTTTCAATCTTGGTCAGGCCGCCGAATACCGCTACGTAGCTTGTCGGTTTAACGACGATGACGACGCGGACGTCCGCGTCCAGGACCGGCACGTGTGAGTCATAACGCTGTTGAAGTTTTCTGTAAAATTTGGCGCCGTTGTCGGGTTCCATCGACTCGACTCGACCACGAACTTCTAAAGTCCGATACGCATTCTCTGGATCTTGGACATGAAACGACACGCGGCCGTCAGCCAGAAGATTCCTGTACTTTTGGCGCGTGCTGGTGTGGGAAAATCGGACTCGACTTCCATCCCAGTCAAACCACATCACACTGCTTTGTGGACTGCCATCGGGACGGATAGTTGCCAGGTGGGCGAAAAGGGGCCTCTCGAGCAAGTCCACGTGACTCGGTGGTAATTCGCTTGGCATCAACCCAACTCATCGTTGGTCGCAAGGCTCGAGACGTGAAGTCGTTCGCTATCGCCGAGGAACTCAACCGTCACAAACGCGAGAGGAGTGTCGCCGAGGTTCTCAAGGTCGTGAACCAAGTACTCACCGGCGCCGAACTCGATGTGACATGTCTCGCCTTCATGGTAGGTAACGACGCTCGTTGAACCATCGCCATGGTGTTGGCGACTAACGCCCTCCGTGAGCGCAATCCAGAAATAGTTGAAATTATGTCGGTGGGCCCCGAGTCGTTCGCCCGGTTGCAACTCGATTGCCCAGACCCGAACTCGATCGTTCGTCAACAAGATTCTCGATCCGACCGTGCTGTTTCGAGAATTGGCCGAAAAATCTGACTTAACCTCGAGGGGCCAATCATCCTTTTTGGCTGCGCTAAACATCTTGAACGGTCTTTTCGTGTCTCTCATAGGCCCATAGATCACAGTCGTCTCCTCCAAGAGAAATGCTCGACTTTCGCCGTAACGACTCGTCCGAAGGGCGCAATATGGTCAATTGAAGGCGCATCGAGCCGGTTATTGGTGTCTGCATTCGAAGCATTCGGCTAGTGTCCCACCCTGCTTTAGATAAATCCAAGACATATATTCACTGACTCCCATAGTCTTCAGTTATGCCAACCTTTCGGCAACTGGAATATTTGGTGATGGTTGCCGAACTCGGTTCCTTCACGCGCGCTGCAGAGGAGCTCCACGTTAGCCAACCCGCACTTTCCAGTCAGATTGCAGTGTTGGAACGCGAAATCGGAGCGCGGCTTTTTGACCGACTCTCTCGAACCGTGCATCTCACCCCCGCCGGTCGCGCAATGTTCCCCTACGCGAAGGCATCACTCGCCGAGGCCCAAAGAGGAATGTCAGCAACTCGCCAAACCGCGGGACTGGAGATCGGCGAACTCCACGTGGCGACAGTCCACTCAGCAACTCTCGGACTCTTACCAAGACCTCTTCGACTCTGGCGGCAGGCTCGTCCAAGAATTCAACTCCAGCTCCACGAACACCGACACGGCGACGAACTCCAGGCCGCCATGAGCGCTGGAGAGGCGGACGTGGCGATTGGTCCAACACCATCAAATTGGTACGGCCCTTTGACGAACCTTGGAAGCGAGGAGCTCGTCATAGCAGTTTCGAACGACGATCCCCTCGCGCAACGGCGCGGGCCACTAGAACTCAATCGCTTTGCTGACCGAAGTTGGGTTCACTTTGCTCCCGGCCATGGACTTGCTGAAGCGCTCGATAACGCTTGCTCGAAGTCGGGTTTCAGCCCTAAAGTCGCACTTCGCGTCGAACAGACTGCGAGTGCGCCCTTGCTCGCCGCTTGCGGGCTCGGCCCTACTCTCGTCCCGGCGTCGATCATTCCTGAAAACTTTGAAGGAAGAATCTTTGCGACGTCACCAGCCACGATACGAACAATGGCCGTCTATTCTCGCCCTAATGGCGACATGCTAACGAACGCGTTCCATGATTTCGTCGCCGCCAAGATTGAACTGATGCCTGCGTACGTTTACTCGCTATTGCACTCAAGGAAGTAACGGACTCGCACAAGCGTGGTCCAATATGCGGGGCCAAGGTCAATCGGACCATTAAGAGGGGTCCCCGCACCAAGATCGAGGATTATGGAGACGCTTAAGTAGTCGGAGAGAACGTGTGTCGTGACGCCTCGTTGTTTCCGAGAAATTTGCCGGGCTCCCCTCAAGCAATTTGATACCAGGCCAATTCGTATGGCGGTGTCGATCTAACTGAGTCCAAACCACACAGTGGGTCCGCTCACCGGCGTACCAGAAATATTGGCATTCAAAGGTTGACCAACTACGTTCACCGATCGCCCTCCAGCCAGAGTGTTGGCGGCTGGCACGTAGCCCGGATTGTACGTCGCCGCTGAACCACCTACTTGTGATGTGTAAAGCGACGCTCCAGTTTGGATGGCGATCCAGTAGAAACCCGTCGTTCCGACCGAAACCGGAAGAGCGACACTGTTGTAGCCAACGACCACACTCGCGGCGGAGCCAAAGGCATATGAACTGGTTGCGCTGTAAAGGGCGACATAAGTTGTTAACGCGCTGTAGGCAGTTGACGAAAGAAAATCTACGTAATTGATGGTCGTTCCGGCTGTCAAATAGATCTCTTGAAACGTTGGATTGCTTTCGGTCAACGGTACGGTCCCGTCTATGAATGCGGGGTCAAACGACCAAGCGAGAAAACCCTCACCTGTCGATGGAAATGGTCCAGCTAGTCCCGTTGAGGGACCTTGCGATCCAGTCAATCCCGTCACCGCAAAACTCCAACCAGTCGCCGTTCCGGTACCCGACACTGTGTCGACAGCGACCGTAATCGAAGAATTCGCAGTGAGGGCCGTAATATTTCCCGCTACATAGTTAGCGGTGTTCGTTGTGCTGATGACCCGCACCCTCATGCCAACTTGGAACGCCCCGGTGTTCGTGATTCCCGAAAACGTTTGCGAACCAGTCGCAAAACTGGCCGTCGACGTCGACGTGGTCGACCCGTAACCAGCACCCTGTGGACCTTGGACCCCCGTGAGTCCCGTCAACCCGGTCGCTCCTTGGGCCCCCACCGCCCCTTGTGAACCCTGGGCACCAGTGGAACCTTGGGGCCCTGTCAAGCCGGTCGCTCCCGTTGCGCCCTGTGCACCAATCGAACCCTGAGCTCCAGTAAGACCCGTATATCCGTTGACAGCAAAACTCCATGAAGTAAACGTTCCAGATCCTGAGACTTGATCCACGTTGACCGTCATTGATGAATTTGTCGTCAAAGCTGAAATGAGGCCGGTCATTGAATTGGTTGGGCTCGCCACAGCAATCGCTCGGACTCTCATACCCACCTGATAGGCGCCAGTGTTTGAAATCGAATTAAATACCTGAGATCCAAGTGCGATTGTGACTGACGTTGGTGACGTCGATGAGTCGTATCCAAGGCCTTGCGCGCCAGTTGCACCTTG
>PLRK01000004.1 GCA_003163875.1 Acidimicrobiaceae bacterium
CCAAAGGGCACCGGCACGCACGCTGCATCTTCCAGCGAGACGTCGTCGGGGATCTTCCACGTGAAGGCTTCGCCCGCGACCCTCAGTTCGGCGTGCGATCCGTCGACGCCCGTCGTGACCACTCGATCGCCGACGCGAAACGCAGTGACGTTCTCGCCCACCCCGACGACCACGCCCGAGCACTGATAACCAACAATGTGTGGCACCTGATTCAATTCTCCACGAAGTCGATTGAGTGTGTCGCCACCCTCAAANNGACGGGATCAGCGACCTCTTCGTAGCGAAAGACGTCGGGCGCGCCCGTTTCGTAGTAGACCGCAGCCTTCATACTGTCCCCCTCGGACGATTTCCTTGTTCTCGTTGAACGCCGACAATGCTCACACTCGTGCGAAACGCTCAAACGATGTTTAGCGCAAGGTGATGAGGTGGATGTCCAAAATCCCATCGGTGTGACGAAGATTGTCAATGACGTCAGCGGGTGTCGGCGTGTTGGTGGAAAGGACCATGAGGGCCGTCTCATCTTTGGGGTCGGGGCCCACCGCCATCGAAACGATCGAGACGTTGGCCCCACCAAGTGCGAGCCCCACGACGCCAATCATGCCCGGGCGATCGTCGTTGTGCACGACGAGCATCGACGCGCCAGGCGGGATCTCGACACTGTGGCGGTCAACGCCGACGATTCGAGTCTCCAGGCGCGTTCCTATGGTCATCAAGGTGCCCGACACCGTGTGCTCGCCCGATTTCACCGTGATCAAGTTGACGTATTCGGGCGAATCTATGACCGAGGATTCGCCGTACGTGAGATTGTGCTCAGTCGCTAGTTGAGGCGCGTTGACGAACGACACACTCTCGTGGCCGGTTGCGACGAGCAATCCTTTCAACGCGCACAGCGTGAGAATCTTGGTACCCGAGCCCGCGAGCTCGCCTTGGTAGACGACTGCGAGGTCCGCGGGCTTGCCGTCGAGCAGTCCACCGATGAATCGACCGAGCACTTCGGCGAGACCCATGAAAGGACGGACCACGTTCGATACTTCTCCGGCCGAGACGTTGACCGCGAACGGCACGAAGTCGCCCGCGAGGGCGAGCTGTACCTGTTCGGCAATCGTCACGCCTGCTTTGTCCTGGGCTTCTGCGGTCGAGGCGCCGAGGTGGGGAACGACGACGACCGAGGGCAGCTCAAACAACGGTGATTCGGTTGTTGGTTCCTTCTCGAAGACGTCCAGCGCCGCACCTTGGACGTGACCACTCGAAATCGCCGCCGCGAGGTCCGCCTCGTTGACGATGCCTCCTCGCGCGACGTTGATGATGCGAACGCCTTTCTTCGTTTTCTTGAGTGATTCCGCGTTCAGTAAGTTTGTCGTTTCCTTGTTCTTGGGCAAGTGAATCGTAATGAAATCACTCTGAGCGAGCAGCGAATCAAGATCCATTAGGTCGATGCCCATGTGGCGCGCGCGTTCTTCGGTGATGTAGGGGTCGTAGGCAATGATGTGCATGCCAAAGGCCATCGCGCGCTGGGATACCAACGCGCCAATCTTTCCGAGCCCAATCACGCCAAGAGTCTTGCCGTGCAGTTCAACACCCTCCCACTTGCTGCGCTCCCACTTGCCGGCCTTAAGCGCCGAGTGCGCCTGAGGAATGTTGCGTGCTTGGGCGAGCAACAGAGCCATTGTCTGTTCAGCTGCAGAAAGAATGTTCGACACCGGCGCATTCACGACCATCTCGCCGAGTTCGGTCGCCTTGGTCACGTCGACGTTGTCAAGTCCAATGCCTGCGCGACCCACGACGACCAGGTCCTTCGCGGCTTCGAGCGTGGCCGCATCGACGTTGGTCGCGGACCGAATGATGAGCGCGTGGGCTCCCTCGACGGCGCCAAGGAGTTGCTCGGGCGAAAGTCCGAGTTGAATATCCACCTCGTGACCAGCGTTACGCAACTCTTGAAGGCCGGAGTCGGCGATCTCTTCAGTGACAAGTACTCGCGACACGACAAAACCTTTCCGTTGGTTTACCCAGACTAAGACACGTCAGCGGACTTAACCCGCGGCGACCAGCTCCGCGAAGCGCTCGAGGCCTTCCTTTAGATCAACATCACCCAAGGCATAGCTGAGACGGAAGTAGCCGGGCGTCCCGAAGGCCTCGCCCGGCACCACCGCGACCTTGATCGATTCGAGCAGGTTGGCCGCGAGTTCGCTCGACGTCGTAGCGACGGCGCCCCCGAGGGATCGACCGAGCAGACCCTGTACGTTCGGATAGCAGTAGAAGGCGCCCTCGGGCTCGGCGCAACTCACGCCGTCGATCGCGTTGAGCATCGAGGTCATCAAACGACGTCGACGGTCAAAGGCGCTGCGCATCTCGGCGACCGCCGAGAGGTCGCCGTTCAAGGCAGCCACCGCCGCGCGCTGGGAGATGTTACCGATGTTGGACGTGGTCTGACTCTGGTAGTTCACCGCGGCCTGCATGACATCGGGCGGTCCGATCATCCAGCCAATGCGCCAGCCGGTCATGGCGTA
>PLRK01000100.1 GCA_003163875.1 Acidimicrobiaceae bacterium
GTCCCTCTTCAACGTTTTGTGTGTCAGTGGGCGAAGATAGTAACAGCCAGCCCTTAGTCATCGATGGTGATCCTTCGACTTGGGACTTGACGAACGCGTACGAGGCAACGCTGGACGCAACGTACGGCACCTTGGGCTCCACGCTTAATGGCTTGTACTGTACGAGCACGACCTACTGCGTGGCAGACGGTGGCGATGGCAATGAGCAGCCTCTGGTATTCGAAGGTGATCCAGCGTCGTTGAGCGAGACTGACGCTTCAGAGATCTCACTCGGAGCAACTCCATTCGGGAGTGGGGGTAATCTCTCTAGTGTTTACTGCGCGAGCCCCACGATATGCGTCCTCGCCGGCAACGACTCGAATCCAGGGGGTTCGGAACCGCTTTCAATCGTCGACTTCACCGCACCGGTGCCGCCGACGCCTACCGTCACCTATGTGCCGATCACGTTCTCCGACGGAGGGGGGACCGGAACGCCCCCGTCGAGTCTGAGCGAGCCGTCCGGTTCCTCTTTCGTCCTTCCTTCGGGCTCCGCACTGAACAAGACGGGCTGGAGTTTCGCCGGTTGGAGCGATGGTGTCTCAGTCTTCCAGCCTGGTGCGACCTACCAAGCAGGAAACGTTGCGCTGATTTTCACTGCCGTATGGATACCGCTTTCAAAGCCGATCAGCAAGCCCGTGGCAAGTCCGGCTGCGCGGGCTCGCGACGTCGTGTACTTTGCGTTCAATTCATTTGTACTTTCGCCCGCAGCGATGACGTCACTGAGAAACTTCGCCGCCACAATTAAGAGTGACGGTGCTCGCGTCGTAGAAATCACCGCGAGCACCGATAGACGCGGATCACAAACGTACAATCGCCAACTCAGTGTCAAGAGAGCGCGAGCAGCGGGAGCATATCTTGAGCGACAACTTGCTCAACTCGGCGTGACCAACGTGTCGACACATCTCGTAGGTGCCGGCATCAGCACCAGCCAACCAACGTTCGCTCTCAACCGTCGAGCGGTTCTCGACCTTTAGTGCTTTTCTCAAGGGAGCCAACTTGATCTCCCTTGCTTCACTGAGCGCTCCGCGTCGAAAAGATGCCACGAGGGATAACGTCAGTAGATGACTGATCGCACTGCGAACTTCGATCCATCACGGCTCGCCCGCTGCGATGATGTCTATCGTTCACTGGGTCTCACTAGAGACGTCTCCTTCAATGTCGATGCCGACTACGAACTCGGAAGAGTGACCATCGTGCATGGCGCACGAGTCGAGGTCATTGCGTGTGACGGTGCCGGTAGAGAAGTCCAATTGCTTTGCACATTTCCTAGCGAAATAAATCTACGAATCGTCACTGGCGATTGGGTTGTACTGAAAGATGATCACGTCACTCGCGTACTTCCTCGGCGCAGTACCTTGCGACGACCTGACCCCAATGGAAAAGACGTCCAGATTCTTGCCTCCAACCTTGATCTCGTTCTTTTGGTGGTGCCGATCGACCGTGGGCTCAACATCAGGATGCTTGAGCGAATCGCCGTGATGGCATTTGACAGTGGTGCTCGTCCCGTCATCATCCTCACGAAATCCGACGAGGCAGATAATGCTCAAGAGCTCTCCGTCGTAGCGCACGTAGTGGTGCCGGGCATCGAGGTCCTCACGACCAGTTCGCGAAGCGGTGTCGGCATCGAACCACTGCGAGCACAGCTGAGCGAAGGCGTCACTGCAGTGATGCTCGGACCATCGGGAGCCGGCAAGACTTCTCTCCTGAACGCGCTCGAGGGCCGTGACGAGTTGACACTTCGAGTCTCACGCGGTGGCGAAGGACGGCACGCAACAAGCACTCGACGTCTCTATCGACTCGCCAGTGGCGGAGTATTGCTAGATATTCCAGGGATTCGTCTGGTCGACCTATTGGTTGGACAAGACGGCGTCGAAGAGGCGTTCGCTGATATCGAGGCACTCGGTGCACAATGTCGATTTCGTGACTGCTCACACCTTGGCGACCTCGGGTGTGCGGTCCAGCAAGCGATTGATAACGGCGAACTCTCGTCACAACGCTACGAGAGCTGGAAGATTCTTCAATCGGAACGCTCCCACCAGGATCGGCGACGAAGTGCAGAATCCTTGACATCACCGGAGCGAGCTCGAAAGCGTACGCCCAAACCGCCCACGCCGTAAGTATTGATCGTTCCACGATCCCGAATCCACACCGAGTCTGCGGAGATCGTGGAGTTCCGCCTACAAGTGGTATCTCGAAAAGAATGACCACATCGTCGAGTTCGCGTTGATCGCCGATGATTGGGGCCCAAGAATTGAGGTCAATCCCGAGGGCAACGTAGGTCCACCTGGCCATTCGTGACCTTCGCCGATGATCTCGTATAACTCAACTTTGGCTCCTCCCGTGCAATTCGCGTAGGTGCTGAGTATTACGTCGTTCTTCAAATGCGACGTTGTCTTCGTCGTACAGTGATCTTGCGCCGACCAGTATCTTGCGGCCGTCGGGACGGAATAGGTCCAATACTTTTGGCCATCTCCAAGAAACGGATCTACAGGGTCACTCGATCCGTGGAACGAAATGACTGGAACCGATCGCCGTGTGGGGCACGGTGTCGGCCGGCGAAGACCGCTCACGGGTGCGATAGCGGCAAACAGAGTTGAATCAACGCAGGCCAGCTCACTCACCTCACGTGATCCACCGGAGAAGCCGGTGGCGTACACACGATGGGGGTCGATACAGTATTTCCCTTCAAGGATCCCAACGAGCTTCGTAAGGAACTTCACGTCATTCGCCGCGTTCGCAGGCACCGGACGTCCCCCGATGAGGGACGTGTTCGGAATGTTCCAGTCGAATCCAGTGCCGTCGGGAATAAGTGCCTGCGGATACGCAACGACGAAATCGTCTTGGTTGGCGCTGGCGTTCATGTCGGTGAACTCCTCTTGCTCCAGCGCGGTGCTGGCGCTACCGTGCAAATTCAAGACGAGCGGCGTCGGCGTCGACTCCTGTGGGTTGGGGGTGTGCACGATGACCGTCCGCTGAAACCCGTCGACGTTCAGCGACAAGGTCGTGGTTCGAGCGACACTCACGCCGCATCCAGAATGTGGCGTACTCGTCGACGTCGCCCCGGCCCCGAGACCAAAAAGCGGCCCTGTCACGATGGCCCCACAGACCAACGCCACCGCCGTCATCAACGAACCAAACTCCACTGCGCGCTTCGACATAGTTCCCCCTTGAGTCAACGTCGTGACGCGACAATACCATTTATGCAACGTAGTTGCATAAATGGTATTGTCGCAACGTGTCCGCTGAACCAAGTGACCATCACTACCTCAGCGATTGGGTTGCTCTCGCACGACAAGCGTGGATTCGAGAAACGCGCGCCCGACTCGCTCGCCAGGGATTTAACGATTATCGTCGCAGCGACGCCTTTTTGCTTCGTCGACTACGGCGCGCGTCGTCTTCACTAGGAGAAATGGGTAGCGACCTCGAGATGACTCGTCAGGGTGCCCGCAAACTCGTTGAAGGTCTCGTGCAGCGTGGCTACGCCCGAGTCGCTCGCGACGCGACGGACGCTCGTCGGTTCAACGTTGAACTCACCGCGAGCGGAGCCGCCTACGCAGAAGCCATTGTCGCGACAATCCGTTCCATGAATCGCGAGATCGCCAAGAATATTTCGCGAGATGATCTCGAAGTCGCGCTGAGCGTAATGCAAACGTTCACTCGTGCGTTTCAAGAACGCGGTGCATGACCGAATTCGCTGGCGAAAGTCGCTAGCGCTTCTCGATCAAGTCCATATAGTCATCACGCCAAAGGTCGAAATACTCCTCGGGCAAAAGCACCGCGTGCGTTGGCTGCAACTTCTCAACGAATTCACGCTCGTGACTTACTGCGACGAGTGTCCCCTTCCATTGATGCATCATGACGCCCAACGCCTCAACGCTTGCGGGGTCGAGGTTGTTCGTCGGCTCATCCAGCAACAAGAGATTCGCATCAGACGCGGCAAGTATCGCCAGGGCCAACTTGGCGCGTTCGCCACCCGACAGCGTTCCCGGTGTTTGGTGAGCAGCGGAGCCCTTAAGACCGAATGCACCGAGGAGTGAGCGACGTTGTACCTCAGTCTCGACTGTCGCATTCTCCAGGTGATCAAGGACTGATCGAGAGAAGTCAAGCTGTTCGTGCTCCTGGGCGAAGTAGCCAACAGTGACGTTCGCGCCAAATTTGACAAGGCCGGTTTGCGCACGCTGCGTTCCGGCGAGACATCGCAGCAATGAAGACTTTCCGGCGCCATTTTTTCCAACGATCAAGATTCGGTCACCGCGTCGAGTGATGAAATTCACGTCGCTCAAGACGTCGAGACTTCCATATCGCACGCCAACATGCTCGACCGTCATTGGGACGTCGCCGCTTCGAGGAGGGCTCGGGAGTTTGAACGTGACTTTCCTTTCCTTCTTGGTCACGACGACGCGATTGTCTACGAGCTTCTCGACCTTTCGATCAAGAACCTTCGCGAGTCGAGCTCGCGACTCGGTTTGACCGCGCATTGAGTCGGCGAGCGTCTTCATCCGATTGATCTGCTCGTCTTGGTGCGACGCGAGCTTCTCTTCTCCAAGACGTCTCGTCTCTTCTTGTTCCAAATACTTGGTGTAGTTGCCCTTGTACTCGCGAAGTTGTCCCTCTCGCAACGCCAATACTCGATCGATCGATTTATCCAGAAGAGGTAGGTCGTGACTGATAACGAGGACCGTACCCCGATAGCGCTCGAGCTCGTCGAAGAGCCATCGCTTGGCCGCCTTATCGAGGTGGTTGGTTGGTTCGTCAAGCACCATCGTTTCTGGCTGCTCATAGAGCACGCGCATCAGATCGACACGACGCCGCTGGCCGCCCGACAACGAATCGAGGTCCTCCAAGAGGAGGTCTTCGGCAAGTCCGAGTCCCGCGGCGAGACGAGCGACTTCCGATTCAGCCTCGTAACCGCCTCGTTCCCGGAACATCTCCTCGAGTGCAGTAAAGCGCTCGATTGTCCCGTCGCTCGGGTCTGCCGCGAGTTCGTGACGCGCATGCTGCATGTCCGCGTCCAGTTGATCGAGTCCTCTCGCAGACAATACGTGCGAGAGTCCAATTGGCTCTACACCGAGTCCGCCCGAAACGGGTTCTTGGGGTAGATGGCTGACCCGACCCTGGTGTTGGACCGTGCCACTGATACGCAAGTGCTCTGGCGTTTGGCCAAGCAACACCGACAACAATGTCGATTTTCCGGCGCCGTTGCGCCCAACCAAGCCAACCTTCTCGCCGTTGCCCACCGTGAAGGAAACTGGCTCGAGAATACGGCGTGCACCAATCTCTATTCCCAAATCCCGAACTATGAGCATCTAGCGACCCAATAACTCGGCGGCGTCAGCCAACTCGTCTCGAAATTCGGGATGAGCAATAGCAACCATTGCTTTCGCCCGTTCTCTCACTGTGAGACCCCGCAAATCCGCGTATCCGTATTCGGTAACAATCACGCCCGCGAGATGGCGGGGTGTCGTCACAACAGAATGGGGGGACATAGAACCAATGATACGAGTCTTTCGCTCGCCTCCAACCACGCACGTTGATTGCAAACAGATGAGCGACGTGTGCTCTAACGACAGACTCGTCCCCTCCACGAAGTCCGTGTGACCTCCCACACCCGAATACTGGCGTGCGCCGAGGGCGTCGGCGATGATCTGGCCCTGGAGGTCCACTTCTAGTGCCGAATTAATTGACACCATCTGATGATTCTTCGCAATGACGGTTGGATCGTTCACGTACGAGACGGGAGCAAATCCAACACGCACGTTCTCGTCAAGAAAGTCGTACAATTCGCGAGATCCAAGCGCGAACGTCGTTACTGAGGTTCCTGGGTGTTGACCCTTACATCGATTTGTCACTTTGCCGGCGGCGCTCAATTGGAAGAGACCGTCGGTAAACATCTCGGAGTGAATACCGTAATCACCACCGTCGCGCTTCGCCAGGACTTGGGCGACGAGATTAGGGACCGCCCCAATGCCCGTTTGAAGCGTTGCGCCGTCCCTGACGAAGGTCGCCGCGACCGCCGCGATAGCCATATCCTCTTTCGTCCCGGGATCGGCAGCGAGTATCGTCGGGCGCTCGTCGGTGTGAACGACCACATCAATGTCGTTGAGCGATATCTCATT
The DNA here is from genome assembly GCA_003163875.1 of Acidimicrobiaceae bacterium. Taxonomy (GTDB): domain Bacteria; phylum Actinomycetota; class Acidimicrobiia; order Acidimicrobiales; family RAAP-2; genus RAAP-2. The sequence goes on from PLRK01000100.1 coordinate 6,156, forward strand.
GATGAAACCTTCGAGAGCGAGCGTGCGCGGGAAGTGTGGCGAGCATTCGACGATCAAGAGTCGCGAAGGATCTCGTCCGGCCGACAAGAACTCATTGAGGTGCGCGCCGTTATAGAGCGAGGAGCTAACGTTGCCGTGCTCGTCAGGCATTGAACCTTGCATCATCATCACACGAGGTGCCAGGTGTTGAATCAGAAGTCCGTAGTGACGAAAGAACGAGGGCACGAACTGGATGTCCGCTCCTTGGGCTTGGTAGTGGCGCTCGCCCCCACCATAGAAACTCGCACGATAGTGGACGTTTCGATGCATGAAGACATCGAAGACCCCCAAGAGGAGTCCTCCGCTCAACGTTAGGTCTTGCCAATCATCTCGCGTCGACAGTGCTTTCAAAAGTCCCGCCGGGGTCGAGGTGACGAGACCCAGCCCTATTGTGTCCACGGGTCGAACGAGAGCAATTGCGTCCCTCACATCTAGCTCTCTCGCCGCCATCGAATTATTCTGCCCCAGGCAAGTAGTTGTGGCACGATTGAGACATGAGTGAGACCTTATTTATTGATGTTTGGAGCGATGTCGTCTGCCCCTTTTGTTACCTAGGTACTCGGCAACTAGCGAAGGCACTCGAAAATTTTGAGCATCGTGACGACGTTGTTGTGCGACACCGCGCCTTTGAATTGGATCCAGGTGCCACCGCCGATCCCGGAGTTGCGCTCCCGGAATTACTCGCGAAGAAATATTCGATGCCTGTTGAAAAAGCCCGTTCGCTCAACGAGCGTCTTGAGCACGAAGCGGCGGATCTGGGAATGAATTGGAAGCTCGCCAATGCGCGTCCTGGCAACACGTTCGATGCACATCGTCTCATTGCGTTAGCCGCGAGTCAGAATAAGAGCGCGGAGATGAACGAACGCCTCTTTCGCGCGTATTTCAGCGAAGGACTTCTACTCAGTGATCACGGCGTCTTGGAATCACTCGCGGGCGATATCGGCATACTCGACACGTCCTCGCTGTGGGTGAGTCCTTTGTTTGTCGACGAGGTGCGGCACGACGAAAACCAAGCTGGGGAGCTCGGCATCAGCGGCGTGCCCTCGCTTCTCATCGACGGGAAATTCATGGTTGTGGGTGCGCAGGGTTCCGACCAATTACTCAGCGTGCTCCAGCGCGCTTGGGCGCGCCGGACCGCGGCCTAATCCTCTTCTGTAGGAACAACCGCCGCCGTCGCGACCGAATGGCCTTCGTCGAGGTTCATCACTCGAACGCCCGTCGCGTCACGGCCCTGCGACGACACTTCTCGCACGGGTGTTCGAATAAGGACTCCGCCGCTCGACGCGAGCAGCACCTCGTCTTCGAGATTCACCATGAACGCAGCGACGACAAAACCGCGCGCGGCGCTCAATTTAATGGCTCGGACGCCCTGGCCACCACGCCCTTGTCGATTGAATCGCTCGACCTTGACTCTTTTTCCAAAACCTGTATCAGTGACGAGGAAGAGGTCGGCGTCGTCTCGTACCACGTCGAGCGAAATCGCTTTGTCATCTGCAACGAGTTTGATGCCGCGAACGCCCGTTGAGTCGCGCCCAACTTCACGAACTTCGTCTTCGTTGAAGCGAATTGACATACCGCGATAGGTAACGACCATCAGATCATCGTCGCCACTCGTGGGCACGACCCTGACCACTTCGTCGCCCTCGCGCAATCGAATCGCAATCCAACCCTCTCGACGCGATTTGTCGTACTCACTGAACGCGGTCTTCTTCACGGTGCCGTCCGCCGTCGCGAACATCAGAAACTTGTCCTTCGGGAAATCGAGCGTCGAGACGATAGCTTGTATCTTCTCGCTCGGTTGGAGATTCAAGAGGTTGACAATCGCGGTACCTCTGGCCGTCCGTTCCTTGATCGGGATCTCGTGGCCGCGTAGTCGAAAGACTCTTCCCTTGTTCGAGAAAAGTAAGAGATATGAGTGCGTGCTGGTGTGCACGATCTGCTCGACGAAGTCCTCGTCTCGCAACTTTGCACCTTGAACACCGCGGCCGCCGCGGCCCTGCACTCGAAATGAGCCGGCGGGGCTCGATTTGACGTAACCCGCTTGGGTCATCGTAATCACGATCTCTTCGTCCGTGATCAAATCCTCGAGACCAAGCTCTCCGGGGTCATTCACAATCATCGTCACGCGGCCATCGGCGTACTTGTCACGGACTTCGGCAAGTTCGTCGGCAATCACCGAACGCAATTTCACGTCGCTTTCGAGAATCGACTTCAGTTCGCCGATCGTCTCGCGCAACTTGATCATCTCGTCTTCGAGTTCTGCGCGCCCGAGTTTGGTGAGCCGGCCCAACGTCATATCGAGGATGTGGTTAGCCTGCTCCTCACTAAATGAAAACGGCGTCGCCATGAGGGACGTTCTTGCTTCTGCGCGATCGTCGGACCCTCGAATAGTCGCAATGACCTGGTCCAACATGTCAATGGCCTTCAATAGACCCTCGACGATGTGCGCCCGTGCCTCCGCCTTACGTAAGCGAAATTGCGTTCGTCGCGTGACGACGTCCACCTGATGCAAGATGTAATGGATCAACACCTGGGCCAAATTCAAAGTGCGCGGTACACCGTCGACGAGCGCAAGCATGTTCACCGCAAACGTGGTTTGAAGTGAAGTATTTTTGTACAGCTTGTTCAAGATTACATTCGCGTTTGCGTCACGCTTCAGGCGTATGACCAGTCGAGACTTGCGGCCCGCTGAGTCGTTTTGCATAGCGGCGATGCCTTCGAGCTCACCGTTCTTCACGAGGTCGTAGATCTTCTCCTCAATCGACTCGACGGACACCTCGTACGGGAACTCGGTGACNNAGGTCGTAGATCTTCTCCTCAATGGACTCAACGGAGACTTCGTAGGGGAACTCCGTCACGATGATCTTTGTGTCGCGGCCAGACTCTTCGATCTCGGCGACGGCACGCATCTTGATTGAACCACGACCAGTGCGATACGCGTCGAGAATTCCTTGACGACCGAGAATCTGCGCGCCGGTCGGAAAGTCCGGGCCTTTCACAAACGCCATTAAATCGTCGGGCGTCGCTTCGGGATTGGCAAGAAGATGCAGCGTGGCGTCGATTACCTCCCCCAAGTTATGTGGGGGAATTTTGGTCGCCATGCCAACTGCGATGCCCTGGGACCCGTTGACGAGCAGATTTGGGAACCTGGCGGGCAGCACGGTTGGTTGTTGGGTCGAGTTGTCGTAGTTCGCTTCAAAATCGACGGTCTCTTCATCTATTGAATCGAGCATCTCGAGCGACAGCGGCGCGAGTCGGCATTCCGTATAGCGCATGGCCGCGGCCCCTTCGTCCGGACCAGTGCCTCCGAAATTGCCGTGACCACTTATGAGCGGGTGACGCATTGAAAAGTCCTGCACCATTCGTACGAGCGCGTCATAGATTGCACTGTCCCCGTGAGGGTGGTAGGTACCCATGACCTCGCCAACGACCTTGGCGCACTTCGCGTACGGGCGATCCGGTCGAAGCCCTTGGTCGAACATCGAATAGAGAATGCGTCGGTGCACTGGCTTAAGACCGTCACGAACGTCAGGCAACGCCCGCGACACAATCACCGACATCGAGTATTCGAGGAACGAGCGCTCCATCTCGAGATTTATCTCGATTGGCTCAACGTAACCGAGCACGACCTCGTCGTCGGGGGTGTCCGCTCCTGAATTCGGTGTTTTTTTCGCCATAAATCCTTCTTCCTAGATATCTAGGAAACGCACGTCCTTCGCGTTGGTTTGAATGAAATGACGGCGCTGAGGCACATCATCACCCATGAGAATTGAACACACTTCGTCGGCCAGAGCAGCTTGCTCGACGGTGATCTGTAGAAGCGCACGTTTACTCGGATCCATGGTGGTGTCGCGAAGTTCGTCGAAGTCCATCTCGCCTAGGCCTTTGAGGCGCTGAAAGTCGTTCTTGTGGTTGGGGTTCTCTTCAAGAAACTTCGCCTTGGCAAGATCGTCACGAAGGTACACCTTTTCTTTGCCGACGAGCGTCGAATACAGCGGCGGCTGAGCAACGTACACGTGGCCATTGTTGACCATTTCGGTCATCTGTCGAAAGAAGAAGGTGAGTAGCAGAGTGCGTATATGACTGCCGTCGACGTCAGCGTCAGCGAGCAGGATAATTTTGTCGTAACGAACCTTCGAGACGTCGAAATCAGCCTCGACGCCCGCCCCAATTGCCGAGATGAGTGCTTGGATCTCGGTGTTTTTCAGAATTTTGTCGGAGCGCGCTTTTTCGACGTTCAGGATTTTTCCTCGAATCGGCAAAATCGCCTGATTCCTTGGATTGCGTGCGTCCTTGGCGGAGCCACCCGCCGAGTTTCCCTCGACGATGAACAGCTCACACTCGCGCGGATCATTCGAGGAGCAGTCGACGAGCTTTCCGGGAAGACCCGCGCCGTCAAGGGCGCTCTTTCGCCTCGTGAGGTCGCGGGCCTGACGCGCGGCCATTCGCGCGCGTGACGCCTGGACCGCCTTCGCGACAATCTGACTGCCTTCGCGAGGATTCTCCTCGAGCCAATCCGCCAACTTCTCGTTCGTCGCTCGCTCCACGAGCGAACGAATCGAAACGTTTCCGAGCTTCCCTTTGGTCTGACCCTCGAACTGAGGTGAGGCGAGTTTGACAGAGACAATCGCCGTGAGACCTTCGCGAATGTCCTCGCCAAGCAAATTGTCGTCTTTCTCCTTCAGCAGGTTTCTCTTGCGCGCGTAGCGATTGACGACGTTGGTTATTGCCTTGCGGAATCCCTCTTCGTGCATTCCACCCTCAATCGTGGATATTCCATTCGCGAATGAATGAATGCTTTCGTAGTAACCCGTATTCCATTGAAACGCGACTTCCACTTCTTGTGCGTCCTCGGACTGCTCGTAGAAGCCAACTTTTCGAAATAGCGACTCTTTGGCGTTATTCAGGTGACGTACGTAGTCCACGATGCCGCCGTTGTACTTGTATGTCTCTTTTAATTCGCGACCCTTCCGCTGGTCCTCGAAGCGAATCTCAAGGCCCTTATTCAAAAAAGCCATTATCTGAAGTCGCTCAAGTATCGTCTGGGCGCGAAAATCGACATCCTCAAAAATCGTGGGGTCGGGAGTGAACCTTACGGTCGTACCGGACCTCCCTCGCGGTGCGGCACCGGTCACTTTCATTTTTCCAACGGGCTTGCCGCCGTTCTTGAAGGTCAGAATGTGATGTTCCCCATCGCGATCAACTTCGAGGACGAGCTCGGTGGAAAGTGCATTCACAACCGAAGCGCCGACGCCGTGCAAACCACCAGAAACCTTGTAGCCCCCGCCGCCGAATTTCCCACCGGCGTGAAGCACCGTGTAGACCACTTCAGCCGCAGATTTGCCTGGGTAATTGGGGTGGTTCTCGACAGGGATCCCTCGTCCATCGTCCATAACGCGACAACTTCCATCGGAGAGAATGGTGACGTCAATTCTCGTGCAAAAGCCCGCCATGGCTTCATCCACTGCATTGTCAACGATTTCCCAGACCAGGTGGTGCAGACCCGCCGGCCCGGTCGACCCGATGTACATTCCTGGTCGAACCCGAACCGGTTCGAGACCCTCAAGTACGGTGATGTCACCGGCTCCATAGCCGGCTGATCCCTTGGACTTCTGGGCCACGAAGGATTCCTTTCGGTAGCGATTTTTTGGCGCTTTTCGCGCGCCCGACAACAACATTTAGGCTGCATCATCCTACCTGTTTTGGGCCTACTTCAAAACCCCAACGGTCGCGACGAACCTCGGTGAAGCGCGACGTTCACGACGCCGTGATGACCGCGCGAAGCGACCTCGGCGCACTCGTACCGAGTGAAGAAAAACCTTCGAGAATCAACTCGCGTTCGGAGTTGATTCGTTGCGCGAATGCTCCCGAAGGGACGCTGATGAGAAGGACGCCATTCTTGATGAACTCTGGCCGGCAGTGTTCGGCCAACACGGGATCCACAACACTGGGCCAGAGACGGCGAACATCGTCAATCACCCGAAGATCAACTTTTCGCAAGCGTCCCGCGAGCGTGTTCAATAGTTCACCAAGTGTCCGTGGTTGGTCTCGATACTCACTCACAGCAACGACTCACTCAAATCGACAACCGCGGCAGGATTCATGGAACTCGGGAGTGGTGACGCTGTCGTCACCAGGGTTTGACCGACGGGAAGGAGTTGTAACAATCGTTCGCTTCGTAAAGGATCGAGTTCACTGAACACGTCATCGAGGAGGAGCAAGGGGTCGAGGCCTCGTTCTTTTCGAACCAACTCGTGGCCCGCGAGCCGAAGGGCAAGCGCGAGCGATCGTTGTTCGCCTTGGGACGCCTGACGACGAGCATCTCGTCCTGCGAGGGTTAGCTCAATATCGTCTCGTTGGGGACCAATCGTTGAATGTCCTCGAAATACATCGTTGTGTAGCGCCCCGTGGAGTGCATCACGCAATTCGCCTCGCCATGACCTTTCGTATCGAACACCAACATCAAGTATGTTGTGGGAAATTTCTTGGTAATAACTCGTGACAAGCGGACTCAGTTTCTCGAGAAGTTGAATGCGAATCTCCACGATCTCCTGTGCCGCCGAACAGAACTCTTCGTCCCAAACGTCGAGTTCGCTTTGTTGCGTAAGGCGCGGTGATTCGCCCTGAAGAGATCGTAGGAATGCGTTTCGTTGACTCAAGATTTGATTGAATTTCTCGATGTGTTCGCCAGTTGACAAATCGACGTCGGTGAGGAGATTCGTCAAATAGGATCTTCGTGGCTCGGGGCCCTGACGAACAATGTCGACGCCTTCGGGCGTAAACACCGTGAGTGGTAGTACTTCAGATATTGATGCTCTGGTCCGCGGTCGTTGTCCATTCACCAACATCTTTTTTGTTGTATTCCTCGGTCCTCTCGTGAGGGTGAGATCCACTTGTACGCGCCGAGCTTGTTGAAACAGGACGCCATGAACCTCCGCAATGTGCTCGCCGGTCTTTATCATGTCACCAGCCGAGTTCGTTCGGAACGACGATGCGGTGGCGAGCGCAAACACGGCTTCAAGCAGGGAGGTTTTTCCTGTCCCGTTGGGTGATAGTAGAACCGTGATTGCGTCGGGGTCGGGTTTAAAGATGAGTTCGCTGAAGGGGCGAAAACTACGCAATGTGAGCTCGTGGAGTCCCACGACCGTCGTCTAGCTACTGAACGCGAACGGGCATCAGGAGGTAACGAAACCTCGAATCGTCTACGCCGTGAACCATTGCTGGTCGCACGGAATCTGACACCTCGAGCACTACTTCGTCTCCTGGAACTGCCTCGATTCCGTCGATTAGAAAACTGGGGTTGAAGGCAATGGTGATTTCCTCACCGTTGTAGTCCGCGTCGACGTTGTCTTCGACATCGCCGGCGTCGTGACTCTGGGTTCGTATCTCGACGTTCTTATCTTTCATCGTGAGGCGAACCGATGAGGTTGAGTCTTTGGCAAGAAGCTTCGCTCGTCGGAGTGACGTAAGCAGCGTGTCTTTGGCGATTCGTAGTTGGTTGGGGTAGCTCGCAGGAATTAGTTGTAACACCGAGGGATAGTTTCCGTCGATCAATCGAGACGCGACGGTTGTTGTGCCGACAACAAAACAAATCTCGGCGTCGGTGATGGTGACGCCGATTTCTGCGTCGGTGGGCAAGCTCGCGGCGGCGCGTTGCAATTCCTGAAGCGCTCTCGCAGGAACGAGGAGATCTTGTGTGCCTCCGATCCCCTTCACTCCAGGAACGTCTCGGACCGCAAGACGGTAGGAGTCGGTGGCGATCAATCGCAACATTCCGTCATCGGTTGTAAAGAGCACACCAGTCAGTAGTGGTCGGGCGTCATCGCTCGCTGCGGCCCGCACAACTTGATTGAGTCCTTGAATTAAATCAAGTGCGGGGACTGCGGTTAGTGCGCCGGTGATGGGCGGAAGGTTTGGATAATCAACGACTGAAAATGTACGGAGGGAGAATTTCGCTCGTCCGAGTGAAATTTCAACGTTTTCGTCGCCGCTGGCTACGGTAACGGCACCCACCTCTAAAGAACGAACCGCGTCAACAATGAGCCTCGCCGGCACAACTGTTGAACCGTCCTCGTGTCCAACAACGTCAACGGTGGTGCGAACGGTGATATCCAGGTCAGTGCCGGTCACAACGAGTTGATTTCCGGTGAGTGTCAAGAGTATTCCTGACGAAGCACCAACGAAACGTGTGGCAACAACACGGCTAGCAGCACTAAGTGCTTCGACCAAAATATCTCGCTCTGATCTGAACTTCATCGAACTACCTTTCTTTACTGCTGAGGATACGGTGTGTTGTGTGTGTAAAGGACTCTTAGTAGTAGTAGGGGTGTGGAATTGTGGATTCCGCTCTAAAATACCTGATTATGTACCAAATTCAACTAGAGGATATTTACACAACCTTGTCAATAACTCTCTCAACTCTAAAAACTCAACTCTAAAGTCCTGTGCGACAAACAGCACTTTCCAACGCGTAATCAACAATCAAAACCCAACGTCACACACATCGTTAGTCGCGCCCATCCCCCTGTAGACGGCGCTTCAGTTGATTGATTTGCGCCAAGAGCTCGCTATTTACAGCAAGCTGGTCTTTAATTTTCTCGACGCCGCTGATAACCGTTGTGTGGTTTCGTCCGTCGAAAATTCGCGCGATCATCGGATACGAGTAGTTATCCAACAAATCCCTTATGAGATACATCGCGACGTGACGAGCGTGAACAAGGGGACGAAGACGTTTTGACCCACGAACATCGTCAACCGACAATCCATAAAAATCTGATACGACCGCAAGAATTGTTTCGGGTTTCAAAATAATTTGTTCTTGTCCGAGATTTGTTAAATGATTCTTTGCAAGCTCTAAGGAAATAGGTTCTTGTCGCAAATTTGCGAACGCGCGAAGCATGGTGATCGAACCCTCGAGCTCTCGAATATTGTCGCGTACGCGCTGGGCTATCCACTCAGCAACATCATCAGGCAAGCCAATACCTTCACGCTCAGCCTTTGAACGAAGTATTGCGATTCTGGTTTCGAGATCAGGCTGATCAATTTCAGTCACCAGACCCTGAAGCAGTCGACTTCTGAATCGTTCCTGGAGACCGGCAAGATCTCGGGGTGAACGATCAGAGGTAAGTACTATTTGCTTGCCCTCACCATGAAGTGCGTTGTAGGTATGAAAGATCTCCTCATGAAACGTCTCACCGCGTGTCTCCATGAATTGAATGTCGTCAATCAAAAGAACGTCGTTCTCTCGATATCGGTCATGAAGGGCTAATTGCGTGCGAGTCTGAATCGCTCGAATGAAGTCGTTCAAAAATGTTTCGGTTGATACGTAGAGAACTTTGCGACCGGGGTAGTTCTCCTGCACGTAGTTTCCGATGGCGTGCAGTAGATGGGTTTTTCCAAGCCCCGAGTTTCCATAAATCATTAGTGGGTTGTACGCACGTCCCGGGGTTTCCGCAACCGACTGTGCTGCTGCAAAGGCCAGGCGGTTTGACGAACCAGGGACGAAAGAGTCAAACGTCATTCGAGGATCGAGCCTCGCGGGCTTGTCAACACTCGGCGAAAAATTTGTTGGTGGTGGAGTTGAATTCGCGGCAGACTCAAGGGGTTTGCCGGGCTCTACATCAGGGATTACGTCACTCACTGTTAACGAAACCGTCACGTCTTCGCCTACTAACTGTTGGGCCTGCTCGGTGAGAAAGGGAAGAAATCGCTGCTGGATCCGGAGGAGCTGAATTTGGTTTGGCGCGCCAATGACGAGCTCTTTGTCGTGGTAATCCACAAGGTGAAGTGTGTTGAGTCCAGCAGCCCAGACAGCCTCAGAAGCGTTGCCCCGTAAGGAATCTCGAAGAGCTAACCAGATCTCCTCCCCACTCTGCACAATCTTCCTCCACAGACCCAAACCTACGTTTTCCACAAGCCAAATCGGCGAAAGTATAAAATTCGCGGGACTCAGGGAGAGTCACCATACACCTATTTTCACCACCTTGCCGAAGGGGTCTGTGGGTCGGGTAAGATTTATCCCAGCAGCGCGCCAGCGACCCCCAGGGGGTACCGCGAAGCGCATCATGACATTTTGAGAAGAGGATTCTGTGAAGCGTACTTATCAGCCGAATAAACGGAAAAGGGCTAAAACTCACGGTTTTCGTGCGCGTATGCGCACCCGTGCCGGTCGTGCCGTCCTAAAGGCTCGTCGCAACAAGGGCCGTCACCAACTGACGGTCTAGATCGGTGCCCGGTCGGGTTCGAACCCGACGGCAATTCGCACTTTTCGCTACACCGACGGGGCGAGGACAAAGTGGGCCGCTGCGAGTAAGTTTTGTGGCTCAGGAAAGTTCTCAATACCCAGATGTGGCGTACGCGATCAGCCGAAGGGTTGGAAATGCGGTGTCCCGTAACCGCATCCGACGCCAACTCCGGGCGCTAGTAGACGACCTTAACCCTCAACCACGCTCTGGTTTGTACCTCATCAGGTGTGGTTTTGAGACAGGAAACCTTTCATATGACCAACTCCATCATCACCTCCACCAAGCACTGGTGCGCGCCGGTGCCCTCTAAGCCATCCCCGCTCGCGTCAGGAATATTATTTTTGATCAGGATTTATCAAGAATTTTCATCCGGTCGACCTTCCCCTTGTCGTTTCTACCCATCGTGTTCGCACTACGCATTCGAGGCGATTGAGGGGCACGGGGCTTTTCGGGGGTCATTGATGGCCCTTCGTCGCTTGAGCCGGTGTCGCCCCTTTGGGCCCCACGGCGTGGATCTCGTACCAGAACCAAGGAAAGCTAGGAGTGCGAAGTCATGAAATCCCTCAGACACGACATTGGCAGCATTTTTCAGCCAATTTTCCACCTCTTTGGATGGATTTTGGCGTTTTGCTACGGAATTATCCCGAACTATGCCATAGCGATCGTCATGCTTACGGTGATCATCATGGGTGCGCTCACACCGTTCACCATCAAAAGCACAAAATCCATGATGTCGATGCAAAAGCTTCAACCAGAGATAAAGAAATTGCAACAAAAATACAAGGGCCCTGAAAATCGCCAGTTACTAAACGACGAAATGATGAAGCTTTACAAGGCGGAAGGGGTCAATCCCCTCGGGGGCTGCCTGCCCGTTTTGCTGCAGGCGCCCTTCCTTTTCATCCTCTATAGCGTCATTAAGGGTCTTGCAAATAAGACACTTGTCGGCAAAGTCCTAGAAGCTCAACCCCGTTACATTCCTAAGAGTTCCAAGATGTACACGAGTTTGGTCCACTCGGGCGGTCAAATCAAGGCGTTTGGTATGGATCTGAACCTTAAACCATTCAGCTCCCATGGTTCGATCATCGCCGCCATCCCGTTTTTTGTGTTCGTCGCGGTGGCGGTGGGACTTCAGTATTTCCAGATGGCGCAGATGAACAACCGAAACCGGAAAACTGGCCAAGCAATGCCGAGTCAGCAGTTGATGATGCAACGGTTCCTACCGGTTATTTTCGCATATTTCTATCTCATTATTCCGGCTGCTGTCGTGCTTTATATGATTATTTCAACAGGTATTCGTATAATTACTCAAGACTTGATGTTCCGAGCCGGCGTAACCAACCCACACAAGGGCGTCCAGCGCTCTCTACCAGCACCCGAGACGAAAGAAGAGCCTGCCATCGAGGTGAAGCCACCGTCGACGACCAAACCCTCAACCCCGAAGCCCCCAGTCGTTCGACCACAACAGCAAACACGGTCACGGGCGAAGCGGAAAAGAAAGGCGCGTTAACCCATGGATTGGGTAGAAACCACTGGAAAATCAATTGACGAGGCAACCGATCGAGCGCTCGCCCATCTGGGAGTGCATCGTGACGATGCAGAAATAGAGATCATCGAAGAGCCGAAGGCCGGACTTTTTGGGCGGGTTCGAGGTGAGGCACGGGTTCGGGCACGGGTTCGGCCCTCTGGCCCCCGGCCCAAACGATCCCGTCGCTCTGGCGGTCGTGAGGATCGACCACGTGGTCCGAGTTCGAAAGGGGAAAAACCCCGCTCTCCCAAGGTTGCCGACGGGGAAACACCTAGAAAAGACAAGGAAAAGGGTGGCGGAGCGAAGCGCCCAAGGTCAGAGCCGCCCAAGGGGGGCCCGCGTAAAGAGAAGATCTCAATGAAGGAGGACACAATGGCTGAAGGAATCTCATTGGCTGAGCAGGGAACGATCGCAAAGGAATTCCTCGAAGGGCTCCTTGCGTCGATGAACATTAAAGCTGAAGTCTCAGTGAAAGAATTGGACGAGGAAACCGTGGAATTAGCGGTAAATGCGAACCCTCCGACGGAACTCGGCGTACTCGTGGGGCCACGAGGCACCACTCTTCAAGCTCTGCAAGAGGTCACTCGGACTGTAGTCCAGTCAAAAAGCCCAAGTCGAACAGACCGAATTTTGGTTGACGTCGCACAATATCGAGAACGTCGAGTAGCGGCGCTTGGCCGATTTGCTCAGCAAGTAGCGCAAGAGGTCCAGGAAACTGGCGAAGAGCGGGCCCTTGAACCAATGTCAGCAGCCGACCGCAAGGCCGTACACGACGCCTTGACTGGAAGTTCTACCGTTGTGACCAGGTCTGAAGGCGAAGAACCTCGTCGCTTTGTGGTAGTCGCCCCGGCGTAGTCCCCGCATGTCCACGGAATGGCTCTCTCGCGCCCTCGAGGAATCGAGGGCGCGAGGTTTTTTGGGTCCAGGGGCAATTGAGCCTCAAATCGAACATGCCAACGGTTTTGCGCACTGTTGGGAGGAGATTCATGACTCTCCGCCTTTGAACTTTCTCGACCTTGGTAGCGGCGGCGGATTGCCAGGACTCGTGTTACTCGAGAGATGGGACTGCCGAGGGGTACTGCTCGATTCGATGACGAAACGCACAAAGTTCCTTGAAGAAGTAAGTCATTGGAATGGCGCACCAGGGCAACTTGAAGTTGTGACGGGAAGAGCTGAAGAAATCGCACGCGAGACCTCCTTCGATGGGGCATTTCACCTGGTTACAGCGCGTTCTTTCGGTCCCCCGTCGGTCGTTGCCGAGTGCGCAATTCGATTTCTGAAAATCGACGGCATTCTGGCTGTGTCTGAACCACCCGACGACGATGACGATCTCCGATGGAGCCGTGAGGGCCCGCAGGAACTTGGTTATGAGGACCTGGGTCGCGTCCGATACGGCGCAGCGTTCAGGGTGCTCATCAAACGTCGCACAACGTCAGCCACCTTCCCTCGCGACGTGGGAATTCCCAAGAAGCGGCCCCTCTTTTGATTGTTTCACGTGAAACAATCAAGTCGATAGGGGCCTAGACGAAGGTTCGCTGTTGATCGCAATACACCACTTATGGTTGGCGCCTCGGTCTTCCGAGAACGTTTCACGTGAAACAGGAAGAGGATCCGGTGACGTTGTTTCACGTGAAACCTGAGTACTTGACGACTAGCCGAAAAGCGTGTTGAATGGCAGGGTTCGACGAAGTGTCGGAAATTTCTTGGCTCCGAGAAGAGGCTTATGGCGAATGCCAGCACGATGAGGGTTTTCGCCGTAGCGAATCAAAAGGGTGGGGTTGGAAAGACTACGACAACAACCTCCCTTGGTGCAGCCCTCGCCGAAAAAGGTAATCGAGTCCTCATTGTTGACCTTGACCCACAGGGAAACGCAACAACGGGCCTGGGCGTTGACGGGCGGCAATTCGAAAAGTCGGTGTACGACGTCTTGCTGAATGACACACCAATGGTGGACATCGTAGAGCCAACTGGTTTCAATAACTTGTTCGTGGCCCCAGCGACGCTGGACCTTGCTGGCGTCGAACAGGAATTAACAGCAGTTATTTCAAGGGAATTGAGGCTTAAGAAGGCGTTGACATCGGTGGAGGGAGATTTTGACTACGTCTTCATCGACTGTCCTCCGTCGCTTGGCCTCATAACAATCAATGCCTTTGCAGCGGCGACCGACATCCTGGTTCCTGTCCAGACCGAATTCTATGCTCTTGAGGGTTTGACACAGCTTCGACGAATTGTTGACTTGGTGCAAAAGAATTTGAATCCGTCCCTGCGGATTTCAAAGGTCGTTCTCACGATGTATGACGCGCGAAACACACTTTCAGTGGATGTGGCGGCAGAGGTACGTAAACATTTCAAGGAAGAGCTGTGCAAGACCGTGATACCACGGACGGTACGGCTAGCAGAGGCACCGTCCTTTGGCCAGCCGATCACCGTCTTTGATCCAACCTCCAAGGGGGCGAAGGCGTATCGAGCACTAGCAGAGGAGATCACCCATGGCTAGGAAACCCGGACTTGGCAAGGGCCTCGGAGCCCTTATTCCAGAAGGAGGTGGGGTGCAATCGGTTTCCGGTGCGATTATCGAGGGAGGACCTCTTCGTAGAGTCCCCGTGAGTTCAATTCGTCCAAATCAGTTTCAGCCCCGCAAGGCGTTCAATAACGATAGTCTGCAGGCCCTCGCTTCGTCGGTCAAAGAACTTGGCGTCCTGCAACCCATCATTGTCCGTCCCGTTGAAGGTCACCCTGGTGAGTTTGAACTCATTGCCGGTGAGCGTCGTTGGCGTGCGGCCGGTATTGCGGGTTTGGAGTCTGTACCGGTACTCGTGCAAGACGATGTGAACGATCGACTTTCGCTTGAACAGGCCGTGGTAGAGAATTTGCACCGTGTGGACTTGCATCCTTTGGAGGAGGCGGCAGCGTACCAACAATTGATCGAGGAGTTTGATCTGACACACGAGCAAGTTGCGCAGCGTGTTGGAAAGAGTCGGGCAAATATTACGAATACGTTACGATTGCTGCAGCTCGGAGAGACCGCACAGGCGGCCCTGGCAAGTTCGCAAATTACGGCCGGACATGCTCGCTCTCTCCTCGCGATCAGTGACCCTAACGCGCAGACGACGATGGTTGCGCGTGTCATCAAGAATGAATTGTCTGTTCGAGCCACCGAGGACGCCGTGCGAGCCTATTTGGAACCGAAACCAGTCGTGACAGGCGATCCGACACCCCGAATTATCAATGAGAAGCCCAGACTGCGTCCGGTGCCCGACGCGAGTGTGGCCGAGTTGGAACAGTTACTCGAGGACTATCTTGATACAAGGGTTCATGTTGACTTAAAGGGCAGAAATGGTCGAATCATCATAGATTTTGCGGATCTTGACGATTTGGAGCGCATTTATATTGCCATCTCGAAGAGTCACAAATAATTCTGAACCTTCAATCTAACGTTCAAGTTGAAGTTATCCCCAAGTTGTGGAAGAAGTTGTGGGTTACTTCAAAATTCCTTGAAAAATAAAGCCTTTTATCCCATTTGGAAGGCAAAACCAGACGTAATTTTACTACTTACCTGTGGAAAACCTCCATCAGAACCGACGTGATCGTGTCGCAAATCGCCCGCAAGTCCAGCTCGTCGTGACCACCATGCTCGATGTGAAGGGTCGTCATCTTGGTTTCGCGCAGAATCGGTAGCGCCATTCCTGCTATCTCCACCCTTGAGGCTGCGTGACTCTTTGAAAGCGCTGATGCGATGGCGCTCGCGAGCATTTCTCCGCGTCGCGAATGGGATCGATAACTGGCCCAATAGTGCAGCCGTAATCCCTCACTCGCGTGGACGTGGTCGATGGAGAGCACCACAATGGCTTGGTTTTCATTGGCGAAGGACGCAACGTCGAGTGTGGATGCCTTTTCAAAGGAAATGACCTTGCGTTGCCTACGAAGAGAGTCCTCGAGCAATTGACGCAACGTACTTGTGCCACACAAGACAATCGGGCCTGAAGCTTCTTCGACGAATCCCGCAACATCACGCGCTTCGTTCACGAGATGCCGACTTGAGGTTGACGTTGAAGGAGTAACGCGAGTCAATTCAAGCAGTGTTCTTCGAGTGAGAGTGGCATTCACCTCCAAGCCGCAGTTTCGCTGGAAGTCCGAAAGTGCCTCGTCCAGCAAAGGCCCGAAAATACCATCGATGCGCCCAGGGTTGAAACCCAATTGCGCGAGGCGAACTTGAAGCTCGGCCACGTCGTCGCCGCGCAGATTTGGGTGTGCCAAGAACAAGAGACGTTCCCCTAGGCGCCAACCAGCTTCGACAAGCCTGTTCCAGGTGGTTTCGTCGACGACCCCCGTGATCGCGAGTCCCTTGGCTCTCTGAAAGGATTCCACCAGCGCAACCGTCTCGTCCCCATACGTCAGGGGTGAATCGATCATGGAGATGTGACCGACGTGGCTCAGTCGCTCGTGAAGATCGCGAACTCGCTCGTCGCTTGCGCCCCGCGAGATTGTGTCGAAGCCCAGAGTTCTTTAGAGGTTGGCGGTGATCTCTTGAAGCAATGCACCCTTGGGTTTCGCTCCAACGAGTCGGGCAATTACCTCACCGTTCTTGAAGAGCAACAGTGTTGGGATACTCATGACCGAGAACTTGGTCGCCGTCGCGACGTTGACGTCGACGTCGAGTTTTCCTATTGAAAACTTATCGGACTGCTCGACCGCGAGCTCCTCGAGGATAGGGGCGATCATCTTGCATGGTCCGCACCATTCGGCCCAAAAGTCCACCAGGATGGGCTTGTCCGCCGCTCCAACGACCTCGTCAAAGGTGGCGTCGGTAAGGGTTGTGATCTGATCGCTCATAAAAACCTCCACTGCGCAGCGCCGTCGCGGTGCGCAGGCTCCACCTTAGCGACCGCGTCACATTCCCTGTGCTTCTAGCCATCGCTCGGCGTCAATGGCGGCGATGCATCCCGATCCCGCCGAAGTGATTGCTTGGCGATACACGTGGTCCTGTACGTCCCCGGCGGCGAAAAGCCCGTCGACGGTCGTGAAAGAACCGAGTCCGGTTCTCACGTATCCGTTGTCCTCGAGTTCGATCGCGTGGGCGACCAACGTGGTGTTCGGCACGTGACCGATTGCTACAAAAACCCCGGTCACGTCCATTATTCGTTCGATCCCCGTCACCGTATCGACGACGGCGAGACCAGTAACCTTCTCCTCGCCGAGCACTTCGCGGACTTGGGTGTTCCAGGCGAAGTGAATCTTCTCGTTGTGGAAAGCTCGTTCCTGCATGATCTTTGATGCGCGTAACGAGTCGCGTCGATGCACCACGGTCACTGATGATGCGAAGCGAGTGAGAAACATCGCTTCTTCCATCGCCGAGTCCCCGCCACCGACGACGGCGATGTCTTGGCCGCGGAAAAAGAAGCCGTCACAGGTAGCGCAGGTGGACAAACCATGACTGAGCAGCCGGTCCTCACCAGGCACGTCCATCATCAATGATCGAGCGCCCGTGGCGAGTATGACCGCTTCGGCCGTGATGCTCGGTTCGATATCGTCGGTCAGCCACGCTCGAAATGGCCGCGACATGACGTCGAGGCGATGGACCTTGGTGACGCGCAAGTCGGCCCCAAAGCGGTCGGCTTGGGCACGCATGTTGGCCATCAACTCAGGTCCAGTGATGCCTTGGGGGAAGCCCGGAAAGTTCTCGACGTCCGTGGTGAGCATGAGCTGGCCTCCCGGTTGGTCGGTGGTCGATGAAGGCTCACCCTCGATGACGATCGGGCGTAACTGCGCCCGGGCGGTGTAGATCGCGGCGGTCAAACCCGCGGGTCCCGATCCAATGATGAGCACACGAGTGTGTTGGGACATTATTTCCTTAATTTCACTGGCCGCCGCTTGCGCCACAAAATGAGGCCACCTAGGAGCAATACCCCCCCGAGGCTCATGTACGTAATCCACTGATGGCTGGGAAAGACGTACACGTTGAAGAGACGAATGAAGCCGATTACGAGGGCCGCAACGAGCACGATGATCATGAGAAAAATGATGAAGCTGTACGCAATGGCGCGCCCAGCGACGAATATAGGGCGCAGCACTTTGTCGTGGAAGACATCAAGAACGTGGTCTAACTGACCGAACGCCTTGTCAACAAAATCCGATTCGCGATGCTCGTTCTGTTCACTCACACCTAAAACATAGCGGCGCGCGTCAGGCCACTATCCAACACAGTGCGATGATCCCGGGTCCCCCGTGCGTACCGACGACTGGTCCCATGTCGGTGACGATGAGCTCGGTTGCGACGGGGATGTCTGCCACGAGTGATTCAAGATGGTTCACGTCGGGCGAGTCGCCATGGACGATGGCGAGACGATACAGGGGGGCGTGTGAGCGCGTGACCTCCGCAATGGCGGTGAGGGCCTTCGCCTTGGTGCGCTGGCGCCCCGCTTCGGCGACGATGCCGTCCTTGAGCTCGAGCAAGGGTTTGATGGAGAGCACTTGGCCCACGAGCGCACGAGCGCCACCAATGCGACCTCCCTTGACCAGGTGCTCGAGAGTGTCGAGCATGGCCACTACGCCAATTCGCGTGGTGAGGATTTCGGCGCTGGTGACGAGTTCGTCCAGGGTCGCACCCTTTTGTGCTTGTTCGGCGACGTCGATACAGACAAGACCCTGCGCCATTGAGACCGCTTTGGTATCAATCACGCGAACGTCGATTTGATCAGCAATGGCCTCTGCGGCGATGGTGGCGGACTGGTGTGTCGCGGAGAGACCGGCCGACAACGTGAGAACGATCACCCCGTCACAGCCGTCCGCCTTGGCCCGTTCGTACGCGGTCTGGAAGGCGCCGGGTGACGGAGCGGAGGTCTCCGGCAGCGTCTTGGAACTCTTGCATTTCGCCCAAAAGGCACTCGGAGTGAGGTCGACTCGGTCGACGAATTCCTCGTCGCCAAAACGAATATTCAAAGAGACGATGTCGATGCCAAGTCGCTTGGCAATGTCGTCGGGTAAATCGCAGGCGCTGTCGGTTACCACACGGATCTGAGTCACGGCCCTCCCTAGTACTGCTTCAGCCTTACATCTTTCGCGTTGCGACGCGAAATGCTGTAGTGAGAGATCATCACGAACGAGACGTACGTGATGAAACCAAGCACCAGGGACAGCATAAGACGGGCAACGAGGCGAATTCCCTGGTCCCACGTCGGAGCCGAATAGACGAGGGCCATAACGAGAGCGGCGACCAACGATGCGCGAAGACTGCGCCGGACATGCAAGGACCATACGGTTGAAGCGATGTTCACGTGATGCCGAGCAAGGGCGATGACGGCCAGGATCGATGCGGCGGTATAAGCGATCGAGACACTTGCGGTCAAGCCCGCTAACGAATGTCGCCCGAGGGCAATGCACAGTCCGATCGTCAGACCATTTTGAATTGCGTACAACACGAACACCTCAGAAGCGCGTTGCATGGACTGCAGACCGCGAACGCATAGTTGAAAGATCGTGAAACCAGGAAGACCCGCAGCGAGAATCGCGAGCACAGTACCGGCCGAGAGGCGATGCGTCGCATTCGCGTGATTGAGCAAAATGCCGACGATGGGCTGAGCGAGAATCACGAGCACGAGCGTGCAGGGGATGATGATTACCAGGGACTGACGAAGACCAAAGCGAAGACGTTCACTCAGTCCCGCGAAATCTTGCGCGGTCGCGAGCCTCGCCAGTTGAGGCGTCAACGAGCCGAGTACGGACACGACGACGACGGCATAAGGCATTTGCATGAAAGACCAGCCGTAGGTGTACGCGCTCACGGGACCGTTTCCACCAATGCCGAAGGCGTAGGCGAGCACGATGTAGAGCGACAATTGATTGGCGACGACAACGAGAAGCGTCCAGCTACCAAGTCGTGACACCGCTCGCACCGCGGGGTCGCGATGATCGAAGCGGAACGACAATCGCCAGAGGTCGCTTCGAAGCAACGAAGGCACCAGACAAAGAAATTGCAATGCGACGCCACAGGTGGTTCCAAGTCCCAACCACAAAAGGTCGCGCGAACCTTGCACCGCGTTGAGTGTTGGATGCGGATCAGCGACGTGGAACCACACCAGCACGCCAATGCAGACAGCGTTATTTGCTACGGGCACCCACGCGGGTGTGCCGAACCGGTGGCGCACGTTTAAGAGCGCGGTCGCGATACCAATCACGCCATAGAAGAAAATCTGTGGGACGAACCAACGCAGAAGCGACGTCGCGATAATCCGCTGGTGATGGAGGGTGCTCATAGATCGAGCGGTTGATGGATGCTGCAGCAACGTAAATCCATCGATAATCCAAGGCGAACAGACCCATGCGATGCCCGACGCGATGAGGAGGACTAGCAATGCTCCAGTGATGACGCTCGAGATTGACTTCCACGCCCGACGTTCACCATCAAGGGCGAGGCGCTCGATGAACACCGGGATGAACGTGGCACTCGCAATCCCACCGAGTACGAGATCGAACAACATGTTCGGCACCGTGTTGGCGAGGTTGAAGGAGTCCGCGAGCGGCGTGAAGCCCAGAACCCACGCGAGCACGAGCACACGAAAGAGACCCGTGAGGCGAGAGGCGAGAGTGCCACCCGCCATTGAGAGGGCGCGAGAACCGTGGCTCGTCGTATCGCTCATCGCGCGTGGCGTCCCTTGGAACGGCGCCGGTTCGTTCGTAGCCACCAAAAGCCAAGGACGAGTAACGAACCAATGCTGAGTAGATAACCAACCACTGAGTTGCCCGCAATGCGAACCTGGATGGCGGTGCGCGCAAGAATCACTTGGTCGTTCGGAGTGGTGACGACCACTTGCAAGGTCAGGTCGCCCCCTCGACTTGAAGTGGGTACACGAATTGATTTCGTTTGAGAATCGAGCGTCACGGCGACGGTGTTGCCTTTGGGAAACGTCAGGCGGTCGGTGATGAGGTGCACGACCGCAGTGATCGAGTAACTCGCGCTACTTAATAGCGTGATGGGGAGCGCGGTTCCGGGACCAGCGAGAGTGACCGAGCTTTGATTGACCGAGAAATTCCTGAGCTGCGCATTGAGTGCAGAAGTGGCGCTCGAAATGGCGTCCTCACGGGCCGCAGGCGTTCCCGAGATTTCGGACTGTGCCACGGCAACTCGTAGCGTGTTGGACACCGACGTCGACGTCACCGCTTGGTTAAAGGAGTTGATCTGGCCAATCGTTGTCAATAAGTCATTGACGTTTCGCGCGGTCCAAACCGATGTTGATGGTGCGACGAGCGTTCGCTCGCTGGGTGCGCCGTTGGAGCCAATGAGTGAGGACTCGAAGGACGGTGCGAGACTTGAAGCGACGACGAACGGATTTGATGCGAACCCATTCAAAAAGTCGCTCTCGAGTGTCGCCGAAGTGCGCGAAGGGTTCAACTCGAGGACGATGGTGCGAACAGCTGGTGCGTCGGGTGCCTCAAAGTGAAGAAAGGCAAGTGTCTCGAGCGCGAGTACGGAACGTTCGCCCGGTGTGATGGACGTGTTGTTAAGAAGATCGTCCAAAGGGCTATCGGTTGAAAGGAACGTGATTGAGGGGAGCGTGGTGATATGAAATGGAGCACCCCACTCAAGGGTTGAGGAAGGCGCAGGAGAAAGTGAGTCGTCGTTGATGACCACATCTTGGACGTGCATGCTCGAAAGCGCTCGCAAGCTCTGCAACGAAGGTGAACCAGTGAGCACGACCGGGCTATCAACGTAGCGACCCGTGACCTGTTGGAGAATGTTGCTGGAGAGCGAGAGCTGTTGTTGGACCTGATTACTCAGTCCGTTTGCGACGAGACCTCCGTAATCGATGTTCGCTGGTGGGGCGACCACGGCTTGATGCAGAGGGCTTTGCAAAGCTTTGGACAGTGCCGAGCGCAACGCAATGTCATATCCAATGTTTGAAGATTGCAGTACCGCGAGTGTTCGATAATCGGCGTCGAGCGCGAGGGGAAATTGAGAATGAGCGGCGATCACATCGAGTACCGACGTGGACAACGACGCGTCATCGAGAACAGACGGTGGAAGGGTTTCAATGACGTCAACGTGCAGGGGATGGAGGACTTGGCCCGATTGCACGCTTACGAGCGACCAGAGCGTCGACGTCGAGGTGTCGCGGGTGATGCTGAAACGTAACGGATAGACGCCGTTGCATGTCGAACCCGAACACGATAGGCGCAAGCTGGCAGCGCTGCTTTCACAGCGTGTGCTCGTTGCAGCATGCGAGTGAGCGAGGATCGTGACGTCGAAGGTGGCTTTGTCGTGAGCGATACACAACAATTCGAAGGCATTGGTGGTGGCAATTGGTGCACTAGCGTCGCCGGCGCCGTCGATTATTGGTGCAAGTTGGACGCGCTCGATAATGCGCGGGAAAATTGAAACTTGCACGCTGACGGGGCTTGTCGAGTGGACGATGCGCAGTGATGTGCTGAATCGCCCAGAACCAACTCGCGACAGATTGACCACCGTTCCTTGGTGCAGTAGTACTGGTGCCGTCGTCTCAGCCTGCGCGGCCGACGGCCACGTCACCGTTGCGAGGCTGAGGAGTACGACGCTGAGCGCCCGCCACCAGGTCGAAAATCGGTGGAACATGCTGGTACAGGCTACCTTCGGTTCCACGCGATGTCGGTCGTCCCGCTACCCTTCAATCGCAATGACTTCGTTAGAACACCTTCCCGAACGACTCAGTGAGATCGCGCGCTTGTCGAGGCCCCTTGCGCGCTCGTTCGCCTCCGAGGGCTTCTCGCTCTATGCGGTGGGTGGTTCGGTGCGCGACGCGATTCTCGGCAGTGTCGGTGGTGATGATTACGAGATTGACTTCACGACCAATGCTCGACCCGATGACATTGTTCGTATCATGAGTCCTTTGTGCGTGTCACTCTGGGAGCAGGGGAGAGCTTTCGGCACTATCGGTGGAAGGTTACGCGAGAGTGGAATCAATGCCGAGGTGACGACCTTTCGATCCGAGGACTACGTTGACCATTCACGCAAACCGTCGGTGACATGGGGCGATTCGCTCGAGGCGGACTTGAGTCGGCGTGACTTCACTATCAACGCTCTTGCGCTCGACGTGGTAGCGCTCGACGCATCAACACCAGGCGTGCAAACGCTCTTCGATTTCTACAATGGATTCGACGATCTCCACGAACGGCGCCTTCGAACGCCCATCGAGCCAGAGATCTTGTTTAGTGATGATCCATTGCGAATGCTGCGGGCCGCGCGTTTCGCCGCCCGTTACGAACTTTCAATCGACCCCTCGATCGAAACCGCTGCTCGGGCCATGGCGAGCAAACTCGAAATTGTCTCGCCCGAGCGAATTCGCGGTGAACTCGATCTGTTGATGATGACGCCCAGGCCGTCAATCGGACTTGACTTCATCGTTCGAACCGGACTCGCCGACTTTTTCTTTCCAGAACTTCCGATGCTGCAGTTGGAGCAAGATCCGATCCATCAGCACAAGGACGTGCTCAAACACACGTGGGCGGTCGTCGACAAAACGTCCCCGTCGCTCGTGCTGCGACTCGCCGCGCTCTTTCATGACATTGGCAAGCCTCAAACGAGGGCTATCACTGACGAGGGGGTCACCTTTCGCTTTCACGAAGTTGTGGGCGCGAAGATGACCAAACGGCGAATGGCCGCACTCAAGTACCCCCAAGACGTGATCGACGACGTCTCAACGCTCGTGGAGTTACATCTTCGTTTCCACACCTACAAGATGGGTTGGAGTGATCGGGCGGTGCGCCGGTATGTTCGCGACGCCGGTGCGCTGCTCGAGGAGCTGAACGAACTCACGCGTTGTGATTGCACGACGCGCAACGCTCGCAAAGCCGCCGTGCTGGCCCAACGCATGGACGAGCTCGAAGTCCGTATTGGCGAACTGCGTGAGCAAGAGGACCTGGGCCGTTTGCGCCCAGCCCTGGATGGGCTTGAGGTGATGGAACTCCTCGGCATTGCTCCGGGGCCAACCGTCGGAAGGGCCCTGGACTTTCTCATGGAGATTCGACTCGACGAGGGAGAGATCGACCACAAGGACGCCCGGCGACGGGTTCAGGAATGGTTCCAGCAACAGAACATATAACCTGGTGAAAACCTAGTTTATTGGAGCGACCCCTGAATCAGGGCCACACCTGGTTCTCAGCCCCGTTGTTGGCAAAATCCTCGACCATGTCGTGGGCAACGTCGTCGTGGAACTGGACCGGAGGCGACTTCATAAAGTAGGCCGAAGGTCCGATAACGGGTCCACCGATGCCGCGGTCAAGCGCCACTTTGGCACAACGAACGGCGTCGATAATGACACCAGCGGAATTCGGTGAGTCCCACACTTCAAGCTTCAGCTCCACGTTCAATGGGACGTCACCGAAGTTTCGACCTTCCATGCGGATGTAGGCCCACTTGCGATCTTGCAACCACGGGACGTGATCACTCGGACCAATGTGGACGTCGTCAGGGCTCATGTTGCTTATCTCGAGCTGGGAAGTTACGGCCTGCGTCTTGGAGATCTTTTTTGATTCCAAACGATCGCGGTCGAGCATGTTCTTGAAGTCCATGTTGCCGCCGACGTTGAGCTGATAGGTATGGTCGAGCGTAAGTCCGCGGTCCTCGAACAAACGAGCGAGGACGCGGTGCACGATTGTTGCACCCACCTGACTCTTGATGTCGTCGCCAATGATGGGAACACCAGCGTCTGCGAACTTCTTCGCCCAGACTGGGTCGGATGCGATGAAGACGGGGATCGCGTTGACGAACGCGACGCCGGCGTCAATCGCCGCCTGGGCGTAAAACTTTTGGGCTTCTTCGGAACCGACTGGAAGGTACGAGACAAGGACCTCGGCTCTCGAGTCACGTAGGACCTGTGCCACGTCGGCGGGTTCGTACGGCGACTCTTCAATCACCGCTCGGTAGTACTTGTTGAGCCCGTCCATAGTGGGCCCGCGCTGGACGGTGACGCCAAGGGTTGGAACGTCGGCGAATTTAATCGTGTTGTTCATTCCTCCCTCGATGGCCTTACCTAGGTCGCTTCCGACCTTCGAAGCGTCGACGTCGAAAGCGGCGACGAACTCTAAATCACTGACGTGATACCCGCCGAGTTCGACGTGCATGAGTCCTGGGACGTTCTCACCTTGTTTGGCGTCCTTGTAATAGGTGACGCCTTGAATGAGTGAACTAGCGCAGTTGCCGACGCCCGCTATGGCCACGCGAATCTTTTCCATGGCTTTCCTTTCTTACTTCGCTTCTCGCGCGAAGGTGTCCTGATTATTTCGTTCGGTGGCCAACAAACTGTCAATCCACGCGAGATCCAACTCGACGCCGTGCGCTGCATGTTCCATAACGCTGCGGGCATAAACATCGAGCTGCTGATTGTTGGCGCCGGTGCGTACTTCGGCAAGGCGTCCAACGAGATCGTTCTTACGTCGCTCTAGGAGCCCGACGCGAAGATTCGGGGTCAGGTATTTGGCGAGCGCCATCCGCAATGAGAAGTTCTTACTGTCGTCCAGAGTGGCGGGGTCGGCCAACAATGACACGAACTCCTCGCGCCCTCGATCCGTGATCCGATAGACCTTTCGTCCTCGGCGCCCCAGTCCTTGGTTCGCCCTAAGAGAGCGAAGCGACGCACGTTCGCCTGAGAGTGAGCCTGTCGACAGAGAACTGGCGCGTGGTTCGTGTGACATCACCGCTTCCACACAGCCGTGGCGCTCAAGACGGGCCAGAGCTGGATAAATCGAACCGAACGAGACATTTGCCGAAACGCCGAGACGATCGCGTAATTGGGTGCGAATCTCGTAACCGTGGTGGTCTCGGTCCATTAGTAGACCAAGGATGGCGATGTCTAACACGCGAAACATCATATCACTTCGATATATCGATGTCGAATGTGACAGCACCCGTCGGATGGCTCTTGACGAACCGCAAGAATAATGGTACATATTTATTTATGTCTATAGAAGTAAATAAATCTTTCAGCGCCTCAAGCGCTGACACGAGTCGACAACGACGAATTGGCGTCCTGCTGATCTGTTCGATGAGCGTGCTCGTCGTGAGTTTGGACGTCACCATCGTGAACGTCGCGCTTCCGTCGATTGGGAGGGATTTCCACGCGTCATTGTCGGGCCTGCAGTGGGCGGTCGATGCCTACACCCTGGTGTTGGCGAGCTTCCTCATGCTTTCAGGATCAACTGCCGATCGCTTGGGTCGCCGTCGAACCTTTGTGACGGGTCTCGGCGCCTTCGTCGCCGGATCACTGCTGTGCAGCGTCGCACCGAATCTAACGACACTCATCGTGTTTCGAATGCTCCAGGCGATTGGTGGCTCAATGTTGAACCCGGTTGCTATGTCAATCATCACCAACACCTTCACTGACGCCAAAGAACGCGCCCAAGCGATTGGAGTTTGGGCGGCGGTCGTGGGAATTTCAATGGCGCTCGGCCCGGTGTTGGGTGGTCTCCTCGTCGACACCGTTGGCTGGCGGTCAATCTTTTGGATCAACATCCCGGTGGGAATACTCGCGGCGATGCTGGCCTTGCGATTCATACCCGAATCGAAAGCGTCGCACGCGAGGAAAGTAGACGTACGTGGACAAACGTTGGTGATCGCCTTTCTTGCGTCGCTGACTTTTGGCATCATCCAAGCGCCGAGTTACGGCTGGACCTCGGTGAGTACGCTCAGTGTCTTCGGTGCGAGTCTCGCGTCGCTCGTCGCGATCGTTCTGTGGGAACTGCGAGTCGACGAACCGCTCATTGACATTCGCTTCTTTCGTTCGTTACCGTTCTCCGCTGCAACACTCATCGCGATTGGCGCGTTTGCCGGCCTTGGAGGATTTCTCTTCTTGAACACGCTGTATCTCCAAAGCGTCAAAGGTCTCTCTGCACTTAGCGCCGGGTTTGACACGTTGCCAATGGCCGCAATGCTCTTCATCTTCGCCCCGATCTCTGGAAGAGTCGTAGGACAGTTTGGTGCGAGAATTCCCCTGGTGATAGGGGGTGTAGGAATCTCGGGAAGTGCGCTGATGATGACCGACGTACGCCCCGGGACATCATTTCTTTGGCTCTTCTCGTCCTACGTGATCTTTGGCATCGGCTTTGGCTTCGTGAACACACCCATCACTTCGGCTGCCGTGTCAGGGATGCCGAGGGCCCAAGCAGGTGTGGCCTCAGCGATCGCCTCAACCTCTCGACAGATCGGCTCCACACTCGGTGTGGCGGTGGTGGGAGCACTCGCGAGCACCACGACTGGTGGCTTCTTTAAAGGCGGCTTCAGCCAGGCGTCGCGTGGTGGTTGGTGGGTACTCAGTGGGTGCGGACTCGCTGTCCTCATACTTGGTCTCCTAAGTACTTCACAACGCGCACGACGGAGCGCGGAGACGACGGCGCGGTTGCTCAATCCGGAGTATCTCGAAGGGCATACCTCGTGAGTGAGCCCGAGGCGCGTGACGCCTGGGTGAAGTTATCGACACTCGTATTGAATAACGAGCGTCGCCGAAAAGTGAGCGACGCCCTCGACTTGAGTTTTGGACGAATCCGAGCGCTGCGACGAATCGCGAAGCGCTCGCTCACCATGGGCGAACTCGCCACGCTGTTGAGTGTTGATCCTCCGAACGTGACGATGATCGTTGATGACCTCGAAGCGCGGGGTCTCGTGGTGCGCCACGAACACCCCGAAGATCGTCGGGCCAAAGTGGTGGCGGTGACCGACGAGGGCGCTGCGCTCGCGCGACGGGCCGAGGAGATCCTCGACGAACCGCCGCCAGGATTTGCCGTACTGTCGCACGACGAGCTCGTGGCGCTCGACGCAATCTTGGCGAAACTTCAACCCGAGGCGCAGTAGCGCCGCGACGCGGATGCTCCACTTGTCGTGCCCCGTGATGAGGGCATCGCGGGTATGGAATAACCGCATTTCGTGGTTTTTCTTGGCGAAACATCACAATTAGTACTTGGCGGTAATGTCACCCCTAATGGATAAGAGCTTTCGCACCAGCACTGCGGATGGGGCCGTCGTCGAGTTCGGTCTCGTTCGTCACGCGCTGCTCGCCAAGCTCGCTCAAGGGACTCTGCGCCACGAAGATATCTGTGACGCGCATCCGGAACTTCTGAGGGCGGCGAAGAATATTGGCCGGGCGACGGGCGAGACCTGTCCGGTCTGTTCGGACGCCGAGTTGGTCGAGGTGACGTATGTCTTTGGAGCTCGATTGCCGTCGGGTGGCACCTGTCCGACGTCGCGCGCCGAACTTTTGAAGCTTGAGCGGCGAGAAGAGCCCGTCCAGTGTTACGCCGTCGAAGTCTGCGTGGCCTGTTCGTTCCATCACCTCGTTCGCAAGTGGTCGGCGGGAGGACGTCTGGCTCGACGAGCTCCGCTTCGCCAACAACGAAAAGTCGGCGAATGAGCCTGAGCGCTCCTTCAATCCGGACGCGGAAGCGGCGAAACGGCAGCGAGCCGATCGTCATGGTCACCGCCTACGACGAACCGGGCGCACGTTACAGCGACGCGGCGGGAGTGGACATTTTGCTCGTGGGCGATTCAATGGCGAACGTCGTGATGGGAGACGACGACACCCTGCATGTGACTATGCAGGACATGCTCCATCACGTGCGCGCCGTCGCCGCGGCGAAGCCCAAGGCGCACATCGTCGCGGACATGCCGTGGATGAGTTATCACGTGGACGTGGCGAGCAGCGTGCGAAACGCCGCCGAACTCGTTCGGGCGGGAGCTCACAGCGTCAAGCTCGAAGGTGGCCGGGTTCGACGCGACGTCGTACGTGCCATTCTCGACGCCGAGATCCCCGTGATGGGCCATCTCGGCCTCACGCCCCAAAGCGTGCTTGCGCTCGGGGGATTCAAGGTCCAAGCCAAGACCCGCGAGGCTGCCGAGTGGTTGACCAAGGACGCCACATTGCTCCAAGACGAGGGTGTCTACGCAATCGTGATTGAAGGCGTACCCAATCTCGTGGGTACGCGTATCACCGAGGCGCTCGAGATTCCCACGATTGGCATTGGAGCTGGTCCTGACACCGACGGCCAGGTCCTGGTGTTCCACGATCTGCTGGGCATGACCAAGCGCGCACCCGCGAAGTTCGTTCGCCGTTACGCCGATTTGGGTGCTTCGATCACCGAAGCGGTGAGCCAGTACGCCTCGGACGTACGAACCGGGCGATTTCCGGACCTTTCGGAGTCGTACGATAACCCTGAAGAGTTGACCAACTAGCCAAAATTGGCCAGGTGCAGTAGAGTTGTCTTTCCCACGTGCGTGGGTGAAGGAAACGAACCCTGCTCTGTTTTCCGCAGAGCCCGGCCTAGCCGGACCAGAGGGAAAGGAAATTGGCCATGAGGCCCTATGAAACCATGATCGTGTTCGACACCGCCGTCGACGCACAATCCATCCAGATTGCACTCGATCGAGCACTCGAAACTATCCGAAGTAATGGCGGAACTCCTGGAGCTATCGACCGTTGGGGTAAGCGTCCCTTAGCGTACGAAATCAACAAGCGAAAAGAGGGTTACTACGTCCTAGTGGAGTTTGCCGGCGAATCGACGACAGTCGTCGAGCTCGACCGCATTCTCCTGTTGTCGGACGAAGTCCTCCGCTTCAAGATCCTTCGTCGCAATGAGCGAACCAAAGCGGCCCGTGTTACGGCCCAAGCCTAAGTTCGGACGCAGAGCGATCCAAGGAGAGAATTATGGCTGACAACACAATCACCGTCGTCGGGAACGTCACCCGTGACCCGGAATTGAAGTTTTTGAATAGCGGCCAAGCCGCAATTCGACTTTCGATCGCCGTGAACCGCCGCTGGCAGAATCGCCAGACTCAAGAGTGGGAAGAGCGAGTCTCCTACTTCGAAGTGACTGGATACGGCTCGATGGCAGAGAACGCCGCTAACTCGCTGCAAAAGGGAAATCGCGTCGTCGTCACCGGTCGTCTCGAACAGCGAAGCTGGGAGACGGAAAACGGTGACAAGCGTTCGATTGTCGAGATCAACGCTGACGAGATCGCTCCGTCACTTCGTTTCGCGACCGCGGTCGTCACGCGCACACCACGAGCCGAAGGTGGCAACTTCCAGTCGGGCGACCGACCCGCTGCCGCACCACGCCAGAACGAACCAACTACGTATGCCTTTGATGAGGAGCCTTTCTAATGCCACGAATTAATAACCCCAAGCCGCCCAAGCGCGCCCCGAAGATCGATACTCGCCGAGGTGCGAAGAAGAAGCCCTGCTCCTTCTGCCAGCATGGTGTGGGAACCGTTGACTACAAGGATCTGGCTCAGTTGCGCAAGTACATCTCGGATCGCGGAAAAATCCGAGGTCGTAAGGTCTCAGGTAACTGTCAACAGCACCAACGAGACGTCACCGACGCTATAAAGACCGCTCGCGAACTTGCGCTCCTGCCCTACACGCAGCGCACCGTGACCGAGCGACGCGGTGGCCGCGGATCGCGTGACGATCGAGGACCTCGAACTCCTCGTCCGGATCGTGACGGTGACTCAGCAACCCTCGCCGATACCGACGTGATGCTGGACGACGCCAGTGAAGCCGTCGAGGTGTTCGAAGAAGCAGGGGCGACGCCCTACGCCGAGGAGGTGTCCGAATGAAAGTTCTACTCCGAAGCGATGTGCGCGGTGTTGGTCGCCGCGGTGACATCGTCGACGTGAAGGCGGGCTACGCCCGTAACTTTCTCCTACCAACGGGTGCTGGCCTGCTCGCCAACGACACGATGGAGATTCAAGCGGCGTCGATGCGTAAGGGACGCGACGTGCGCGACGCGAAAAGTCGCGAAGCGGCGGAGGCACAGCGCAGCATCATTGAGCAAGCGGCGATTCAAATCAGCGCTCGTGCGGGTGCGAACGGTCGCCTCTTTGGTTCCGTCACGGAGGCCGACGTGGTGAATGCAATTCGTACGGCGACGAGTATCTCGCTCGATCGTCACGCGATCCACATGGACGAGCACGTAAAGGAAGTGGGCACCGCAAGCGTGCAAGCGACACTTTTTGATGGTGTCGTCGCGACCGTAAACGTGGAAGTCATCGCCAAGTAATTGTGCGTTCTTAGGAATTCGTGGCCGGGGCCTTGTGCCCCGGCCATTTCCATATCCACGGGGATGTCACACACAGCCGCCACACTGATATGTGAGGACTTAGACACATCTAATCCCCATGTTGTTGTTATTGCGTCACACAACCATTATCGACAACCGTTGAGGTCTTATGACACAGATGGACACAGATCGAGGTCGCAGTGCCCCGGGTGGGGGTCGAATCCCACCCAGTGCGATTGAAGTCGAAGAATCCTTGGTTGGCGCGATGTTGCTCTCACAAGAGGCCGTGAGTATTGCGTATGAGACGGTACAGCCCGAAGATTTCTATCGGCCGTTGCACGGGCAAATCTTTAGCGCCATCATTGCTCTCGCGAACGCAGCTGAGCCAGTGGACTACGTCACGGTGCAAGCGAAACTCCAAGAGCGCGGGGCGATCGCAGTTGAGCTCGCGGTGCTCTCATCACTGCAAATGAATACGCCGTCGGCAGCGAATGCGCAGCACTACGCCGAACTCGTACGTGAGAAGGCCCAACAGCGTCGATTGATCGCCGTGGCGGGAGAGATTGTTGACGACGCCTACGTCGCGACTGATGACGTCGTTGGCTTGATTGACGAAGCCGAACGCAAGATCAATCAAATTGGCGACGAGAGGAAGATTGACAGCGTTTCTCCCCTGCAACGTTTGCTCTTGAACGAAGCGGACATCCTTGAACAGCGCGGCGAAACGAGGGGGCAATTCAATGGGCTCGAAACCGGATATAAATCGGTGGACGTGGTGCTCCAGGGACTGCAACCCAATAGTTTGACCATCGTGGGTGCGCGTCCCGCAATGGGAAAGACGGCGTTCGGACTAGGCATCGCGGTGCATGTCGGAGCCGTGGTGCAGCGGCCAGCGCTCTATTTCTCGTTGGAAATGAGCCGCCAGGAACTGGCAGAGCGCATCCTCGCCTCCACTGCCCGCATTGACTCGTCAAAACTGCGCACCGGGGACTTGTCGGACGCCGACTGGAATCGCGCCCATGACGCATTCGGATTCCTACAGTCAGCCAAGGTGTTCATTGATGACAATCCTGCGCTCACGGTAATGGACGTGCGCGCCCGAGCCCGGCGCATCAAGCAGCAGAATGGCGATCTGGGCGTTGTCATCATCGACTACTTGCAGTTGATGAGCTCACGGGGGCGCGCCGAGAATCGTCAAGTTGAAGTGTCGGAGATGAGCCGCTCGCTCAAGATCCTCGCTCGAGAGTTGAGTTGTCCGATCATTGCCCTGTCGCAGTTGTCAAGAAAGCTCGAGGAGCGAAGTGACAAGCGTCCGATGATGAGCGACCTTCGAGAGTCAGGCGCCCTGGAGCAAGACGCGGACGTGGTGCTCTTCTTGTACCGGCCCGAACAGTACGGTGAGGTCGCGAACGATAAGAAGTCCGAGGCGGAAATCATCGTGGGCAAGAATCGAAATGGGCCGACGCGTACCGCCCATCTCACGTGGCGCGGCGAGTTCGCTCGATTCGATAATGTCGCCGAGGCTCGCGAGATTTAGTCCGCTCGACGCCGTTGTTCTCGATGACTGCACGCAAGACTTTATTGACGCTGAGACGGAGCGTCGCACAATGCACGAGACGAGACGAGACGAGACGAGGCGAGGCGACGGCGCGCCGTGACTCATGGCTACAACGTTGTAGTTGTACAAACAATCTGACCGAGTCCAATGGTTCCAACGACGCGATGAAGCGCTAGCTATCCGATACTTCGTTCATTGACCGTGGAAAAACGGTTGACGCAAAGTGCATGGCGCCACTCGGCACTATCCATGGAATTACTGTGACGTCAAACCAGCCAGCGAGTACACCCGGATCGGTGAGCATCAGATTCCACGCGGTTTCGACGTCAGTGTCGAACAACAGCATCCCTCTAAAGTGGCTGTCAAGCAGTGGACCCGCCGCAAGGAGGTGATGCTTCTCGTGAAGGTCTGCCAAATATGCCATGTGTGAATCTTGAATTGTGTCGTCGACGTCGCTTTTCACTGCGGCGCCCTTCTTCGTCGTTAGAAACACGACGCAGAGCTGATCAAATTCCGTCGGCATTATGAGCCACCTCGGTCGTGGTGCACGGTTGAAGGAAATCAGTCACGGTGTACGAATCGTTGACGCCGCTGGAGGTCATCGTAAGACATTCGCACCTCGGCGGAGTCTTCTTTTCAGCGTTTCCCCAGGCGGGATAACTTGCGTCCCTGAGAGTACTTAGGTAACCTAATTAGGTAACCTAAGTACTTCCTAGGTTCTTCGGTTGAGGGAGTGTCGATGACATGCGGCGACCATTTTGAGACGGGACTCGCCGTCAAGGATCTGGACGTCGTGCTCGCCTCGGCGATTTCACGACTTCAACGTCGACTCCGGTCAGAAAAAGCAGTCGACCAAATTGGCGAAACGCAACGACTCGTCCTCGCCCGACTCGTTCGAGAGGGCCCTCACACGCTAGGCGAGTTGAGCGACCGTGAACGTGTGAAACCACCTTCGATGAATCAAACCATCAACTCGCTCGTCGAATTGGGTTACGTGGAGCGCCAAGACGATCCGACTGATGGACGAAAAGTCATTCTCGTCGCAACGTCGACCGGACGCCTGCTCATCGAAGAGTCACGACGAAGGTTCTATGAGTGGCTGCAAGCCGCACTTAGCACCTTGAATGAGGATGAACGCGTTCTCCTTGGTGATGCGGCGATACTGATCGGAAGGATTGCGGACTCGTGAGTCCCAGCACGTTGCTATCCAAAGAGAGTGACATCTCGCCGGGCTACAAGTGGCTGGTTTTGACGAACACGACGATTGGTGTGCTGCTCGCAACGATCGATTCTTCAATCATGTTGATCGCGATGCCCGATATCTTTCGCGGGATCAAACTCAATCCTCTCGCACCGGGTAACACGTTCTATCTCTTGTGGATGATCCTCGGATTCTTGGTGGTGAGCAGTGTGCTCGTCGTCAGCCTCGGTCGGCTCGGCGATATCTACGGTCGAGTGAAGATGTATAACCTGGGTTTCGTCATTTACACCGCCGCGTCGCTGGTGCTGACGCTTGATCCCTTGAAGGGCACCGAAGGTGCTACCTGGTTGATCATTGGGCGGGTGTTCCAAGGTATCGGCGCAGCATTCCTTGTCGCCAACTCCGCGGCGATACTCACCGACGCGTTTCCTTCGAACCAGCGCGGACTTGCCCTCGGTATCAACAACATTGCGGGGATCAGTGGTTCGTTTATTGGATTGATTCTCGGTGGCGTACTTGGAGCAATTGACTGGCGCCTCGTGTTCTTGGTGTCGGTGCCCTTCGGTTTGCTGGGCACGGTGTGGTCCTACGTGAACCTGCGTGAACTCGGCGAACGCCACAAAGCGAGGATCGACTGGGCCGGTAACCTCACGTTCGCCATTGGGTTGATCCTGATCATGGTCGGTATCACCTACGGCATTGAGCCCGCCAACGGGCACAGCACCGGCTGGGCGAGCGTGCCAGTACTCAGCGAGTTGATCGTTGGGGCTCTCACCCTTGTGGCCTTCGTCATCATCGAAGCGCACGTGGACGAACCCATGTTCCGATTGCCGCTCTTTAGAATTCGAGCATTCGCGTCCGGCACGCTCGCCACGTTCCTCGCGGCGATTGGTCGAGGTGGATTGATGTTCATGCTCATCATTTGGCTTCAGGGTATTTGGCTGCCGGAGCACGGCTACAGCTTCGAACGAACTCCCTTATGGGCGGGCATATTGATGTTGCCACTCACGCTCGGATTCTTACTGGCGGGACCATTCTCTGGATATCTCTCGGATCAATTCGGCGCCCGTTATCTCGCGACGGGAGGCATGCTCGTGGCGGCGACGAGCTTCGTGTTATTGATCTTCTTGCCCGTCAACTTCAACTACGTCGCGTTCGCCCTCATTCTTCTGCTCTTTGGCACATCGATGGGAGCGTTTGCCGCTCCCAACCGAGCCGCCGTCATGAACAGTCTTCCCGCGCGCGATCGCGGAGCAGGGGGAGGAATGAATGCGACGTTCCAAAGTTCCGCCCAAGTACTTTCCATCGGCATCTTCTTCTCACTCATGATCATCGGACTTTCCTCGACGTTGTCGTCAACATTGACGGCCGGTCTCATCAGCCACGGTGTGCCCATTGCGGTCGCTCACAAGATCGGCGCGCTACCTCCGGTGTCGGTGTTGTTCGCTGCGTTCCTCGGTTACAACCCCATCAAGACCTTGGTGGGGACGAAGGTCTTGAGTCACGTGTCGGCGGCGAATCAAGCGGCGCTCACTGGGCACGGATTCTTCTCGAAGTTGATTTCGACGCCCTTTCATTCGGGTATCAAGACCGCTTTCATTTTCTCGGCGATAGTTTCGGTGATCGCGGCCGGTGCGTCGTGGTCGAGGGGTTCGCGCTTCGTCAACGATGGCCACGACCAACAACTCGCGGCGATGCTCGAAGACCCAGAATCTGCGACGGCCCTCCAGGACTAGTTCGGACGTTTGAGGTCGGGTACGCAGGCCCTAGCGCAGTCCCGGTAGGTTGCAACCAATGGGCAGCGCACTCGAAGCACGAGAACTCACGAAGAGATTTTCGGACACGCTGGCTGTGAACAATCTGAACTTGACGGTGGACGCCGGCGAAGTTGTGGGATTTCTGGGTCCCAATGGTGCAGGTAAATCAACGACGCTTCGTATGTTGCTCGGTTTGTTGCGTCCGAGCTCCGGCGAGGCCCTCATTCTCGGCCACCCGGCGGGATCGACCTTTGCCCGTGAGCACACGGCCTACGTGTCGGGCGACGTCGCGTTGTGGCCCCAACTCTCTGGAAGCGAGGCCATTGCGCTGCTGGGCGCGTTGCATCGTAGTTCGGATGATTCGTATCGCGACACACTCATTGAACGCTTCGAACTTGATCCAGGAAAGCGAATTCGCGCGTACTCAAAGGGAAATCGTCAAAAGGTTGCTCTCGTCGCGGCCTTTGCCACTCGGGCCGACGTCTTGCTCCTCGATGAGCCAACGTCGGGATTGGATCCACTGATGGAGCGGGCTTTCCGCGAGTGCATTCTCGAAGCTCAGCAACGTGGTCAAGCGATTCTTCTGAGTTCGCACATGATTGACGAGGTCGAGCACCTCTGCGCGCGCGTGGCGATGATTAGGGCGGGTCTACTCGTCTCGATCGCCGACGTCGAGGTGCTGCGCCAACACATTGGCACTGAATACGAGATTACGGGAGACATTGGCGACGTCAAGGGCGTCCAGGGTGTTACCTCGGTGACGCCTCTTCCCGACGGCGCCCGCGTACAGATCAGCGGATCACCCGATGCTCTCCTGCGGTTTCTGGCGACGTCGCACGTCACATCACTGCACTCTCGCCAAGCGTCGCTCGAGGAGATCTTTCTCTCGTTCTACGACGAAGCAACATCTCCTTCGCCCACGACATGAGAACTCGACCACGGTCGGTGCACGCATTGACGTGGCGTCAGCTTCGAGTGAGCACGCTCGTCATCGTCGCACTCGTGGCGATCATTTTACGAATCGGACTGATTTCGTATGGTCTCAGTGGCGGCGTCGTCGGGATGATCGCGCTGCAGCCCGTCATCGAGAATCCAGCGGTGAGCGCCCTCTACGGACGAGTCACGTCACTGCCAACCGCCGGCGCCTTCGTCGAGTGGAGGATGGGCATGTTCCTCGCCCTCGCGGTCGCGCTGTGGGCGGGGATGATGGCGACGAGGGTGACCCGGGCGAGCGAGGACGAGGGAACGTGGGATTTACTCGTCACGAGCGCTCGGGGTCGACAGCCGGCCCTCGCGGCGACGATTTCGAGTCTTCTTGAGTCTGGGGTGCTCGTTGGTTCGGTGACGATCGTGATGTTCACGAGCGGCTCACCACGACTGTCGAGCCCAGTCCTCTACGGTGTCGCCACGATGGGCCTCGCCTGGACGGGCACTGGCGCCGGACTGCTCGCATCGCAGTTTTTCGCACCGCGGCGTAGTGCGACGCAGGTGGCCCTCAGCGCTATTGCCGTCGCCTTCATCGTTCGCGTGATCGCCGACGGTTCGACGCGACTTCAATGGCTTCGTTGGCTCACGCCGTTCGGATGGATGGAGAACGTGCAAGCCTTCCATCACTCGTCACCAGTGTGGCTGCTCCCACTCATTGTCGTGCCATTGGCGTTGAGCGCAGTGGCGTGGCAGATGCAACGTCAGCGTGACATTGGCATCGCATGGTGGACGCGCAACGATCGTTCTCGGGGACACGAGATGCTCCTTCGTTCGCCCTGGCGATTTGCGTGGCGTGAACGTTGGGGGATGTTGCTCGTTTGGACGACTGGTTTGAGCGTGCTCGGTCTCGTGGTGGGTTACTTGACCAACGCGCTCGTGCAACTTTGTCGCACCGATCCAGGTTACGTGAAACTCCTACGACGATGGGGACTGGGATCGATGGTGGACGGAAGGGGGTTTATCGCTCAGGCGTGCCTCTTGCTCGCGGTCGCGATCTCGTTCATGATGGCGGCGCTGCTCGTATCCATTGGCACTGATTCGTATCAGGGACGCCTTGACCTGCCACTTGCCTACGGCACGAGCCGGCTGAAGTGGCTCGCCAGCGCAGTCCTCGCGACGGCAGTGGCAACGTGCGTGATCGCGATGGTGTGCGCGCTCACGATGTGGTTAGGTGTTGTCGCGAGCGGCACCTCCATGGGCATCCTCATCCCCATCGAAGGGATGGCGAATGCGCTCACCATGGCACCGTGGCTTATCGGCGCTAGCGTGCTACTCATTGCCGTGCTGCCGCGCTACGCGTTCCTCGTCGTGGCGATGATGCTGACGGTGTTCTACATTGACGCGATTCTCGGTCCAATCCTTCATTGGCCTGGACTCCTTCTCGGCGCGTCGCCGTTTTTCCACCTTCACCTCGTGCCGGTCGTGGCGTCGAATTGGAACGCGACGATCATCTTGTCGGCAATTGGTCTGGTCGCGGGAACACTTGGCGCGAGTGTCTTCGTCCGTCGCGACGTGGGTCCCTAGCCACCTCGTCGCGTGGTCGGTGCATCATTATTTCGGCTGCATGCGGATACCTGCATCGATTCGAATCGATTCGGCGTTCATGTAACTGTTAGAGAGTAATTCGATCGCGAGCGACGCGAACTCCTCGCTGTAGCCCAGACGTTTCGGAAACAACACCCCCGCTCCTAGGCGGGCTTTGAACTCATCGGACTGAGGACCGGTGCCGTAGATCGGGGTATCGATGAGACCGGGCAGGATGCAGTTCGCACGCACGCCAATAGGCGCGATGTCGCGAGCGAGTGGAAGCGTGAGGCCAACGATGCCGCCCTTGGACGAGGAATAGGCGACTTGGCCGATCTGACCGTCTTCAGCGGCGACTGACGCCGTGTTGACGATTGCGCCACGCATACCGTCGGCGTCGGGCGTGTTGTGGCTCATGGCGGTCGCGGCGAGACGACAGACGTTAAAGGTGCCAATGAGGTTGATCTCAATGACCTTCCTATACAGGTCCAGGTCGTGCGCGGACGAGTATTCGCCGTCCTTGCCAATCGTGCGCGTAGCCCAACCAATACCAGCGCAGTTGACCGCACTCCAGAGTGGGGCCATTGCCTTCGCGGCTTCTAGTGCGGCAATGACTTGCTCGGTGTTCGTCACGTCGCAGTGCACGTAGGCGCCATCGATCTCCTTGGCGATTGCGGCTCCACGCTCATCGTTGAGATCAGCGAGCACGACCTTCACACCACGTAGTGCGAGCGCGCGGGCAGTGGCTTCACCGAGGCCCGAGGCGCCACCCGTGACGACGGCTGATGTGTTCTTTAATTCCACGACTTACTCCTGTTCGTTAGGTTCGCGACGATCTGCGCGACGGTATTGAGTCAAGCAGACCGCGACGACCTGCGAAATCAGGGCATCGCGAAGCCAACGATTACTTAGTAATTCGCCTCGATGGGTGAAGATTCGAGACCTTCCATTTCGAGGGCGATCACGTGGCGGTAGGCGTCGATGGTTGCCTCATGTTCCTTGATCACGTGGGCTCGCCTTTCGAGTTCCGCCCGGTACCGAGTTTCGCGGCGGTCCGCGAGCTCGAAGTGCAGTCCGAGGGCGGGCACACATATGCCCACGCACACGACGAGAGGGATAAGGGCGATTGATGAGATGGTGGCAAACATGATGGCCTTCCTTCGTTGTTGGTCCCACTGTGCCAGCCGACGTGAAGGTGAAACCAAGTCGCGATGAAGAACCGTCTAAGAACTAGTGGGCGAAGCCACGTTGTTTCGACGCGCGCGGCGGCTCCGCCAAAGCCCTCTAGCGTAGGTAGATGCCCTCGCTCTTCGAACTGACCAAGGAGCAGTTTGTCGAGCACCTCGTTGATGAGCCTCGATTCCGAGTCGACCAGATTTGGCATGGCGTATGGGGCGAACTCGATGACGTGCAATCGATCACCACGATTCCCAAGATCCTTCGCGCACGCCTCAGCGAGCAATTTCCGTCGAGCTTGCGAGTGGTCGAAGATGTCCAGAGCGACCACGGAACGACGCGCAAATGGGTCTTTGCGTTGCATGACGGATCGACGATCGAAACGGTCCTGATGGGCTATCGCGACCGGGTCACCGTGTGTGTTTCTTCGCAAGCAGGCTGTGCGATGGGATGTACGTTCTGCGCAACGGGACAAGCGGGGTTCACTCGTCAGTTGAGCGTGGGCGAAATCCTCGAGCAAGTCATTTTCGCCGCTCGAGCGGCGCGCCCTCGTCGGCTCACCAACGTCGTCTTCATGGGGATGGGTGAGCCACTTGCCAATTACCCGGTCACGGTCGGTGCCGTGCGGCGCCTCCACGAGTACCTAGGGTTGTCGGCACGTCATTTGACCGTCTCCACTGTCGGCGTGGCGCCCGCCATCGAGCGACTCGCTCGTGAGGGGCTTGCGATCACGCTCGCGCTGAGTTTGCACGCAGCGAACGACGAGACGCGTAACGAGCTCATTCCGCTCAATCGCCGCTATCCGTTGTCGCGACTTCGCGAGGCTTGCGAAGTGTGGAACAGCACGACGTCACGCCGCCTGAGCCTCGAGTGGGCATTGATCGATGGAGTGAACGACACGGACAAGGCGGTCGAGGAACTTGCGGACTTTGCCTACCCGTTACACGCGCACGTGAATTTGATTCCACTCAATCCGACTCCGGGCTTCTTGGTGCGCGGTTCGTCGTCGCATCGCGTCAACGAATTTCGTGACGCCCTGGTACGAGCAGGGGTCAACGTCACGGTTCGAAATACGCGAGGTCGTTCCATCGACGCGGCGTGTGGCCAATTGGCGAACGTGACGAATGCCAAGCGACGTTCACTACCGGTTCGTTCGATCTAGCTGACGTCGTGCTTCCAAAAACTCGGTCGTCGCCATAACAAAATAATCACGCCCGCGATGCACGCGAGCCCACCCGACACGATCGAGATCTCAGTCGACGTGAGTGACGCGACGACTCCGGATTCGGCGTCGCCGAGGCGAGGACCTCCGGTCACGACCGCCATTTGCACCGATGAAATCCGACTTCGAAATTCGTCGGTGATCGCATTTTGCAACACTGTGTTTCGCAAGATAGTTGAGATCACGTCGGTCGCACCCGCGACGGCGAGACAGAGTAATCCGAACCAGAGCAGGTGCACGATACCAAGCAACGTCATCGCCGCACCCCATCCGATGACTACGAGCGCGATGAGACGACCCTGACGTCGCACTCGGTCAATCCATCCCGTCAGCACCGCCATCACGAGCGCGCCCGCGCCCGGAGCCGCCGACAGTAATCCAAAGGTCCTTGGTCCACCGTGATAGACGGTCAGGGCCATCGCGGGAAAGAGCGCCCGGGGAAGCCCAAAGACCATGGCATTCAAGTCCACCAGGTAGACCGCTTGAGCGAGCGCGTTGCCGCGCACGTACCTGAATCCATCGCCAATCGCTCGCAGCATGGCCGTCGCGGCGTGTTCGCCTTCGGGTTTCATCGGGGACATGAAGATCGTGAACACCGCCAGCGCCACAAAAGAGATGGCGTCGATGCTGTAACACGAGGCGATGCCGACTGCGGCGATCAACTCACCTGCGAGGGCCGCCCCAAGGAACGGTCCTAGGTTCATGATGATCTGATTCAACGAGTAGGCCGCGATCAATTGCTCGCCCCCGACCATCTTTGGAATGGCCGCGCTTCGTATCGGTCCCGTGAAACCACCCGCACCCGCCGCAACGGCGGCGAACACGAAGAGAAGAACCACGTCACCGTGCAGCACACTCGCGTTCAATGCGAGTGCCCCACTCAACGTTGCTGATACGAGCGATCCGACGATGAGCAGTTTTCGTTTGTCGAAGCGGTCACCCATGGCTCCGCCCCATAAAGCGCCCGCGATGAGACATGGCAATTGAAACAAGCTCGCGAGTCCGACCCAAAGACTCGAGTGTGTCTTTTGGTACACCTCGAAGGGGATTGCGACCAACGTGAGGTTACTGCCGAGTACCGAGACGAGTTGGCCAACGAACAAGAGACGGAAGTTACGATTCTCGCGTAGAGGTCGTACGTCGACGAGCAGTCTTGGCACTCGTTTATCGTAGGAGGATAAAGTGACCAAGGGGATTCGTGGTCTAAGGAGAGTCGATGATCGACGAAGAACTAGTCCAACTGCTCACTCCCGAGGGGCTGCGAGTAGGGCACCCCGAGTACGCAAGCTCTCTTGACGGTGAGGAGATTTTCTCGCTGTATCGCGACATGGTCATTGTCCGTCGCCTTTGCAATGAATCGACGTCGCTGCAACGTCAGGGCCAGTTGGCGCTGTGGGCACCGATCCAAGGTCAAGAGGCTGCCCAGATCGGTGCTGGACGCGCTCTGCAGCCAATGGACTTCACCTTTCCGACGTATCGCGAACACGGGATTGCGTGGTGTCGCGGCGTTCCACCCGAGGACGTCCTGCGCATGTTTCGTGCGGTGAGCAACGGCGGATGGAACCCACAGCACTTTCGCCACTCCGTGCCCACCGTTGTGCTTGGTAATCAGGCGCTTCACGCCGTGGGCTACGCCATGGGCGTCCAACGCGACGGGGCGGAGGAGGCCGTGATGACGTTCTTCGGCGACGGTGCATCGAGTCAAGGTGACACGCTCGAGTCCTTCGTGTGGGCGGCGAGCTTTAACGCACCGGTGGTCTTTTTTTGTCAGAACAACCAGTGGGGAATCTCGACGCCGTCGTCACTGCAATCAAAAGTGCCCTTGTATCGTCGCGCCGAGGGTTTCGGTTTCCCGGGCGTACGCGTTGACGGCAACGACGTGCTCGCGGTGTATGAAGTCACGAAGAAGGCGCTTGATAACGCCCGCGTTGGCGGAGGTCCAACGATGATTGAGGCGTACACGTACCGGAT
Source organism: Acidimicrobiaceae bacterium (assembly GCA_003163875.1). Taxonomy (GTDB): domain Bacteria; phylum Actinomycetota; class Acidimicrobiia; order Acidimicrobiales; family RAAP-2; genus RAAP-2. Next base: position 48,374 of record PLRK01000100.1, read on the forward strand.
GGGTGCGCACACCACTTCCGATGATCCGACGCGTTATCGAATTGACGCTGAAGTCGAGGTGTGGAAACACCGCGACCCCCTGGAACGGGTGAAGGCACTGCTCGTTCGCGAGTACCAGATTAAGGGCGCCGCCTTCGACCAAGTGAACCACGAGGCCGAAGCGATGGCCCTCAAATTGCGAGACGACGTGCTCGCCATGGGTCGACCGGACCCCATCACGATGTTCGATCACGCGTACGCGAGCGAACATGCACTCATAGAAGAAGGGCGTCGCGAGATGCTCGAACTGGGGATCTCGGGAGGCGCTCACTGATGGCGACGACCACCATGACAATGGCGAAAGCCTTGAACGAAGGGCTTCGTCGAGCCATGGAGCGCGACAAGAAGGTGCTCTTGATGGGTGAGGATATTGGCAAACTCGGAGGCGTCTTTCGAATCACCGATGGTCTTCAGAAGGATTTCGGCGAGGACCGCGTCATCGATTCACCACTGGCTGAGTCAGCCATCGTTGGTACCGCGGTGGGTCTCGCCATTCGGGGTTATCGCACCGTCTGTGAAATGCAGTTCGACGGTTTCGTGTATCCCGCATTTGACCAGATCGTCTCGCAGGTCGCGAAGTTACACAAGCGCTCCGACGGCGCCTACACGATGGGGCTCGTCATTCGACTCCCCTTTCAAGGTGGCATAGGAGCAATCGAGCACCACTCGGAGAGCCCGGAAGCGTATTTCGCCCACACTGCAGGTCTTCGCGTCGTCTCATGTTCGACACCCAACGACGCGTATTGGATGATTCAACAGGCAATCGAACACGATGATCCAATCATCTTTTGTGAGCCCAAGAGTCGCTACTGGGAAAAGGGCGAGGTGGATCTCGAAGGGCCTTCGCACGAACTCTTCGAGTCCGCCCGGCGACGCGAGGGCACTGACGTGACGGTGATTGGTTACGGGGCGAGCATGAAGACAATCATGCGTGCAGCGGACACCGCTGCGAGTGAAGGCGTGTCGCTCGAGGTCATCGATGCGCGCTCGCTTTCTCCGCTCGATCTCGAACCGATGATCGCGTCGATTGAGAAGACCGGGCGATTCGTCACGGTTCAAGAAGCACCCCATACGGCTTCCATTGGATCAGAGCTCGTCGCTGAACTCACGCAACGTTGCTTTTATTCACTTCGGGCGCCGGGGATTCGTGTGAGTGGTTATCACGTTCCCTACCCGCCAACTCGGCTGGAAGAAGACTATCGACCGAGCGTCGATCGAATTCTTGACGGCGTTGATCGAGTGATGGGATTTGAAAGTTGAGCCAAGAAGTATTTCTGCTGCCCGACGTCGGTGAGGGACTTGTCGAGGCGGAGATCGTCACGTGGAAGGTCGAGGTGGGCGACGTCGTCACACTCAATCAGCCTCTAGTTGATATCGAGACGGCCAAGGCAACCGTGGAGTTACCAAGTCCCTACGCGGGCGTCGTCGCGAAACTGCACGGCAACGTCGGTGACGTCATGCACGTGCATGAGCCACTTATAACCTTTGAGGTTGCGAACGGCGCAGATGGCGTCTCGCTCGCGGTGACCAGCGATAATTCGCCTGAAGCGTCACGAAGCGAGGCGCCGGCGGGCGAAGGGCGTGAAGCCGTCCTCGTGGGTTACGGCGTCGCCAACGAAGACGGCCTCGTCACCAGAACACATCGTCGTCGCGGCGCGCCGTCGCCGGTGTTGACGGCGACGAGCGCTGTTGGCGCGCCCGTGGAAACATCGACGATGCCGCCGACTCCTCGCAGCACTCCACCCGTACGCCTGTACGCCAAACAACATGGTGTGAATCTTGAGACGCTCAGCGGTTCGGGCAGAGACGGACTAATAACTCGAGGCGACGTCGAGCGCGCGCTGCACGACGCTGCAGTGCCGGACACGCTGCGAACGATCAGTGAGGTGCCGAATGGCCCTGCGGGAACCTCGCGTTTCGTGGGTCGCGAGATTGAATCGTGGTCCAACGGACCCTCCGTCGAACGAATCCCCGTGAAAGGCGTTCTGCGTTCCATGTCTGAGGCGATGGTGCAAAGCGCCTTCAGCGCGCCCCACGCCGTGGTGTGGGTGCGCGTCGACGCCAGCGCCACCATGGAATTGGTCGCGGGATTGAAGAAGCATCCGAACATGGAAGGGATGCGATTGTCGCCCCTCGTCATCGTTGCCCTTGCCCTTTGTGACGCGGCTCGGAATTTTCCTGGCATCAACTCGAGCTTCGACGCAACGGCGGGAGAAGTGATTGTTCGACGAAGCGTCAATCTGGGTATAGCGGCAGACACCCCGCGCGGTCTCATCGTGCCCAACATCAAGAATGCCGATACGTTGAACGTGATCGACATGGCCAAGGCGCTGAACGTCCTCGTCGAAAAGGCTCGTCAAGGCACGACGACGCCCAATGAGATGATTGGCACGACACTCACGATCACCAACGTCGGTCCGTTTGGTGTCGACGCGGCGATGCCTATTCTTCCTCCGGGAACCGGCGCAATACTTGCTGTGGGAAAGGTCGCGAAGGCGCCGTGGGTGATTGATGATCAGATTGTCGTTCGCCACGTTGTCGAGCTCGCTCTGGCGTTCGATCATCGTCAGATAGACGGAGCACTGGCGTCACGAGTGCTCGCGCACGTGGGAAATTTTCTCAATAACCCCGCCGTCGCCTTGCTCGCGGGCTAACTCGCGATACCCGCCAAGGCGACGAGTGCGCGCTCGGCGTGCACGTTCATGTTCATCTCACTCGTGATCACGTCGATGACGCGGCGATCTTGACTAATGACGAAGGTGGTGCGCTTCACTTTGAGGAAGTCGAATGGTCGCTTCACTCCAAAGGATTTCGCGACCTCTCCTTTGACGTCGGCGAGCAGGGGATAGTCAAGCGAATTCTTCGCTGTGAACTGCGCTTGCTTATCGACGCTGTCCATGGAGATACCAATGCGCTGTGCGCCGCTCGCAGCGAACTCCGTACCGAGATCTCGAAAATGACACGACTCCTTGGTGCACCCGCTGGTCATGGCGGCGGGATAGAAGAAAAGCACCACGGGGCCCTTTTCCAAGAATGAATAGAGAGACTGCTCCTTGCCCTGTTGATCAAGAAGAGTGAAGTTTGGAACGAGGTCGCCTTTTTGCATACGTCAAGACTAGGGGTCCAGACGAAAACCTACGCCTCGAATAGTGATGAGGTGACGGGGGTTGGACGGATCGTCTTCAATTTTCTGTCGCAAACGCTTGACGTGTGTGTCGAGCGTCCTCGTGTCGGAAAGTTCCAAGCCCCACCAGAGGGTATCGAGACAGACCTCTCGGGTCACGACTTGGCCAAGGCGCGTCGCGAAGAGTGCCAGAAGATCGAACTCCTTGCGACTGAGCTCGATTTCAATGCCACGTCTGGTGACGGTCCGACGAACGAAGTCGATCCGCAGATCCGCGAAAGTGATGATCTCTTCCTCATTCACCAACAGAGGACGGCGCAGGACCGCTCGCATTCGAGCGACCAGTTCGCGAAGACGATAGGGCTTTGTCACATAGTCCGCCGCTCCGATCTCGAGGCCGAGCACGACGTCAACCTCACTCGTGCGTGCCGAAACCATGATGACGGGCACTCTCGTCGTGTCGTAAATCTCGCGGCAGTAGTCAATTCCCGAGCCGTCGGGCAGCATGACGTCGAGCAATACCAAGTCTGGTTTTGTGGTGCTCATGAGTTCACGCGCTTGATTGATGGTGCTCGCTGCCATCACGACGAATCCCTCGACCGTGAGGCCAATGTTGAGGGCGTCCTGATAACTCTCCTCGTCCTCGACGACCATCACGACGCTTCGACCCTCGGGATCGACCATCATGTTCAATCCCCTGACATACGAAGCGCTCCGGGCATACTGGTCACGGGCGTACGCATCAGTTGGCGTTCCATGAAACAAACGTATGGAGGCAGGGTTACCGCAAAGTGAAAGGCGTGCTATCGAAAGGTGGTTATTACATGAAACCTTGCGCGGACATCCCAAGGTCTCCTGCACTTCTCGAGAGACGAGTGCGTCAAGACGTCTCGTCGGTGAAGCCCAGGTAGTTGTCCGAAGACGTCTCGTAACTCCCCACCGCAGTGCACGAACCGGTCGGTTGGCACTCGACCGCGTACACGCCGCCCGCCGTGCCGACGGTCGTGGCGTTGGAGGGTAACGACAGCGTCGTCTCGGAGTTCCACGAATGGTTGATTTCACTGGCGACGAGTGCTTCGTATTGTCCCGACGAGTTCTCGTACGCGGCGCCAGCGCTGCAGTCTCCCGCGCTGCTACACGTAACGCTGACGACGCCACCGTTCTTACCTGCCTGCGTCGCACCCGCGGGCAGCGTCAGTTCCGTCGCGACTTGCCACTTTCCACTGATTTCGTTGACGAGGAAACCTTGCACGTCGCCCGACCGGTCGACATATTGGCCACCCGACGTGCAGTTTCCGTTCGAGGGACACGCAATGCCTCGAAATCCGTAGAGCACCACGCGGGGGTTGGTCGCCGCCGTTGAGGGCAGTTGAACTTCGCTCGCGTGCGACCACGCGCCATTGATCTCAGTGGCGATCATTGACTCGACATCGCCACTTAAGGTGTTGTACGTTCCAATGGCGCTGCAGTTGCCCGACGACGAACACGAGACTTCACTCAGTTGAGCGCCCGCGTAACTACTCGCGTTATCCGGAGTGGCGACCGATTCACCAGCGTGCCACGTTCCAGCTACTTCGTTCACGACGAGTGCGTGGGTGATGTTATTGGCGTCGATGTAGGAGCCTGCGACGCTACAGTTGCCCGCCGAGGCGCAGGAAACTTGACTAAGTGTGGTGAAGGGGTTGTAATTGGCGCCCGCCGGCAGTCGTACTTCAATGCCACTGGACCAGTGTCCGCGCACGTCATTGATCACGAATCCTTCCTGGATGGGATTGCGGCTCGCTGTCGCGCTATAGGTGCCGACGGCGCTGCAGTTTGCGGCCGACGCGCAGACGACTGAATGGAGATCTGAGACCTGCGTACTGCTCGATGAGTTTGCGGGCAAGGTGACTTGGGTCGCTCGCGCCCACACACCGCCGGTCTCGACGTCGACGAAACTCAGTTGATTCGATGCGGCATCGGAATACGATCCCACCGCGACGCAGTCTTCGGGCGCGCCGCACGACACGTCGAAAAGGGTGACGCCGTCGCTGAGCACCGCGTTCGCAGGGGGATTGAGTGACGTCGGTGCTCGCCAGACGCCGTTGACTTCATTTAGCAAAAGTCCGTGCGCGTTGCCGCTGGAATCCTGATCGATCCCGGCAGCCGCGCAATATCCAGTCGTCGGACAGGAGAGCGTAGACAGGTTCCCGTTATAGAGACCCGTTGCACCGCTGGGTAGGGTCGCGTTCCTCGCACTCTGCCACGTGGGATATCCCGCCGCGCCTGCGGGAAGGCTGAAGCCAATGGTGACCAGCAAGGCTAGAAGAACGGTTGCACGTTGGAACTTCATGGACTCCCCGGTATCGCTTTCTTGGTTGACACTGGCATCTCGACGCAGAACACCTTCACGAGAACGCGACTGTCACTTCAGTATAAGTAGGGCGCAAATGGACGTAGTGAGCGCAGCGGGCGACTTGTGCGCCATTTACAAAATTCTTACGAGCGATGGTTATTGCGAACACTCCGTAACGCAGGGAACCTCAAAGTTCAAGGTTTCTCTTCTGGTGCTGTTGTTGGTGTCGAACTGGTCGCATCGTTGGTTGCAGGATGTTTCGGATCGGCTTGACCAATGCCCGACGCGAGAAGGACTGAGTTTGGAACCTTCAAGATGCCGTCTTCCGTTCGAACGGTCACGTACGTGAGACCGATACCGAGTACTTCAACGTCGATCACGCCAAGGACACCCGATCGTATGCGTATGTGTTCGCCAACGACGAAAGGACGAGCGAATAAGAGCACGAGCGAAGCGAAGACGTTGGCGAGACTCTGTTGGGCGGCGATACCGATCACGACGCCCGCGACGCCCGCGCCAATAAGAAGGTGTGACACTGAAACGCCGAGGACACCGAACAGCGCGAAGAGCAGGATGACGTAACTGGCGCCAGTCGTCACGAGGCGCACGATTGCTCCGGCACCCACGTAGGAGCGATGCGTGATCAACCGTCCAAGATCCAAGGTGATTCGCCGTATCGCGATGGTGCCCGTGACGAGCAGCAGAATTGCGCACACCCACGCAAGAATGACGAGATGTGTTGTGCTGCTATGGATTCGCCCCAACGTTGTTCCTACGACGACCAGGGCGATGCTGAACCCGAGGGCGATGAGTCCGATAGTGACGTCGCGTGCGCGAAGCGGCGCATTGAGATCGAGTCCTCGTCGTACCATGTGTGCCAACACTAATCATCGACATTGTGCGCATTCGCGCCGACGCCCAAGGCCTAACTTCCGGGGCCGTCGTGGGCCGCGTCACACGATCTGGGGTCGTAGGGCTCGAGAGCTTGGTTCGTCGGGGTGGGAGCAGAAAAGACGCTGGTCGCGCCGATCGTGGTCGTTGTTGTTGTTGATGTCTTCGTTTTCTTTGGGCCAGTGGCTTTCGTCGTCGGCGCCACGACGCTGAGATTGTCACCGGTCTGGACGGTGACGAGAGCTCCGGGGGTCACCTCGCTCGGGTCGTAGCCGAGTATCGCCGGACCGCGTAAATCATCGAGGACCTCCTCAGCGGCTGCGAGACTGGGGCTATTCCAGTTGGCGTTCGCGGGGGGTTTCGAACCGCCGTACCACACGATGGTTTCGTCAACCGGTCCATCTGGAGTGCGCGTACCCATCGATTGAATCTTGAAACCCTTCTTGGTGAGTGCGTTCGCAATCGTCGCTGCTTGGCCATTGATGTTCGATCCATTTTCGACGCTCACGCTAAAACTCTTCGTGCTGGGAAGCGCACGGTAGTTGAAGGAGTTCTCCCCCTTGGAAACCTGAAAGATCGTGTCCAGCGTCGCTTGGCCTGTGGGTTGGATCGGAAACTCTATGTCGCCGTAGTAATAGCCCTGGTAGAGATAGCTTCCCGTCTCCACCTCGACGACGGGGTACGTCAACTGGGGGACCGTGTTGATGTTGGTCGAGGCGAAGTCTCGCGCCAAACTAATCATGTGTCCCTCGGAGAAGTTCTGGTCCACCTGCAAGGAGCCAATGACTGACGAGACAATCGATTGATCCGTGAAGGGGTCACCTAGCCCTCGGGCAGCGACTTTTGCCGCGAGTACACGAAGAAACTCGTGTGTACGTCGGATTCTGGCGATGTCACTCTGGCCTTCCTGGGGCCACGTGTGAAAATCGTGATTGGTTGGCGTTGGCTGAATTTGCAGGTGGCGGGCTCGAACGACTTGCAGCGCGTGATAGCCGTCCAACAAGCGGCAACCGGGATGGGGAATGTTGAGGCCAGATTCCGCGTCAAAGATTGGGACAGGAAAGTACATATAGACACCGCCGAGGGCGTCCACCACGCTTGCGAACGTGTCGAAGTTGAGTTCGACGTAATGGTTGATCGGAATGGCGAAGTCCTCTTCGATGGCCGTCGCGAGTTGACTCGGGCCCTCGTAGAGCGCGGCGTCGATTTTGTTCGCCCCATCGATACGTGCATTTGGAATGAACAGGTCGCGCGGAATCGAAAGTAGTCCCAGTTGTCGCGTTGCCGGATTCACGTGCACGATCATCACGATGTCGCTGTTGATGCCATTCACGCCGTCCTGGCATAGTCCGTAGGCCTTGTTCTGCACCTTGAGAGCACATCTATTCGTCGAACCCACAAGCAAGATGTTCTCGGGTCCGTTCGCGGTTTGTAGTGAGTTCACGTGCGTGCGGTGAATCTTGGAACCGAGGTAGAAGTAGTCGGCGACGACTCCGAGTATGAGGACGACGACGATTCCTACGATCGAAAGTGCTATCAGCCGTCCCCAGCGAACTCGACGACGCTTGACCGGTCGGCGCGATCCACGAACGCCATTACCTTCAGCTCGTCGCTCAATCGCAGCGCCCAACGCCTCAAGGCGATCCCCGTTAGGAAGCCGATTGTCGTTGGGGTTCTTTGTTGCCACGCTGCTTCTCCTTGAAGACTTTCAATCACTCTGCGACTGGAAGTCGGGCGCGACGAATCCTGAGACAGTCGCGCCGGTTCGACCAACAAGTTTAGATGAAAGGTCGAACTAGTCCGTTTCATCGTGTTTTGGCCGTATCCTGAGCGAAATTACGAGCGACCAACGATGAGTTCGAACCGGGAGGGCGGTGTCGACTTACACTACAAACAGCAAACGCTGGAGGAACGATGCCAAAGAGAAGCGCACACACGAGTTGGATCGGCGGATTACAGGACGGATCGGGACGCGTGACGTTAACGAGTAGCGGGGTGGGATCGTACGATGTTTCGTTCCCGAAACGAGCGGCAGATGACGCTGACGGCACGACGAGTCCAGAGGAATTGATTGCCGCGGCGCACGCTTCGTGTTACGCAATGCAACTCTCGGCGTTCATCGCGCGAGCGGACGCGACGCCGAAGGGTCTTGAGGTCGACGCCACGGTGACGCTGGAACCAGACCCTGCTGGTGGATTTCGAATATCAACGATCGCACTTCTCGTTCGTGGCGACGTCGAAGGACTCGATGATGAAGGATTCAAGAAGGTCGCCAATGATGCCAAGGCTCAATGTCCAGTGAGCAAGGCCCTTACGGGAACGACCATCACCTTGGACGCCGCGCTCGCCTAACTGCAACTGCAGCGTTGGCGGAGATACTGAAGAGGATTTTCGCGCGCGACACTCGTACGCGAAAATCTACGAGTTATCGCGCAGTAGGTCTCGCTTCAACTTGAATTCGTCTGCGTCGATTTCACCACGAGCAAAGCGTTCTTCGAGGATTCGTTGCGCGTCGAGGTTGACTGGTGGGCGTCCGGTGCGATTGAAGCCTTGCGGCCCGGGTCCGTGGTGTACGTGATTGTGTCGATGCGTAAAATTGCCGATGACCCACATCACGGCAAGTACGAGAAGCACCAGGAACAGAATCATGACTATGGCACCCCCGGCTCCAAAGCCCGGATGGCCGCCAAAGCCTGGATGTTGAAATCTGAATGGCATTTCGAGCCTCACTTTCGTCTACTTCAGTTCTAGACGGCGAAGCGGGAAACCAGAGCGCCCGGAGATAACAATTGACTAATAGTTGTTGCTCGGAGACGGATGCGGCGAGTGTGTTTCGCCATTTTCAATACTTTCCATCGTCAGTCGCTTTGGAGCAAGTTCAACGCCCCCGTGACGACACCGAGCCCGAGCAGAGTGGCGGACGAAGCGATTGGCTTTGAAGGGTTCTCGAGCATCGCGACGACGACGAAGGTTTTGCCGGCTTTGTCTCGGGCAAGGTACCCGAGCGTCAACACACCCGGTTCTGAACCGCCCTTAAACCACACACGATTCCACGTGGTGGCGCTCAACGAAATGCCACCATTGTTGGTGTCGAGAATGGTGTTCAGCGGATTCAAACCTGGTTCACTTTCGAGTGACGAGAGTCCAGCAAAGGCGTGACAAATGTCTTGAGGTGATGCGAACCACTCAATAGTGCCGACGTCGCGTGGACTTGTCGATGAGGTGATGTCGTTGTGTGGAATCTTGTCAACGGTCGACGTCAGGTACGCTGCGCGGCCACGTGCATTTAAGGCTAGGTAGTGGTTCGCGAGCGTTGGAAAATTGTGCCACTTGAGGGCAAAAAGCTCAGCGACGCTAAGAAAAGGATCGTCGAGTGCGGCGTGCGTTGACCATGCGTGCACCTGCGCTTCGACGGCGCTGGGACCTACGAGTGCGAGCAACATGTCCGCCGCCGTATTGTCACTCACCGAGATCATGTCGATGGCCGTTTGTTCGACGCTGAGTGCCGTCCCATTCGGATCGCTCTGCAGTATGCCGCTACCCGAGACCTTGACCGCGCTGGTGACCATCAGCTTCTGATTCCAGCTGATGGCGTGGTCCTTCACCGCGTTGGCGAGTGCGCCCAAGACGAAGAGTTTGAACATTGATCCAAGCGGCCGAGGCGTATCAGCACTCATCTCGTGCAGGTCGCTACACCTCCCGTGTGTTGTGAGTTGGGCGGCGAGAAAGCTGACGTCGGGTGCGGCGTTCTTGAGATCGGTGGTGATTTGGGACCACGATGACACCTTGGGCGTAGGAATGGGGGCGGCGAGCGAAAAAAATAAACCCGAGATGAGGCCCTTCGCATCAACCATCAATTGAACGGCGTACTTGATTGAGCCAATCTTCACTCCGGCCTTCAACGAGGTCCGGGTGACATCCGAAAGACTCAGCAGGTTGATTTTGGAACCGGTGGATCCGAGGCTTTCAAAAGCCTGATTCAACTTGGCGACAGGTTCTTCGTCCACGAACGTCGCGTCGAAGTGAGCGGATTCCTCCTTGGCCGTGAGTGGCAATACCGACGAGATACCAAGCAACCACGTTAACTGCTTTCCTACGGGGCTCGTAGGGGTGACAGTGTGAAGCGCGCTTCTTGACGAATGCGGACGGGTGGACGTTGAGTCAACGGCGCTTGCCGGAACAGCGAGGCAGAGCGCTGTGGCGGTCGTCACAAGAACGCTGGCAAGAACGACGTGGAAGAGACCAGACCTACGCGACATGTGCGCTGAGAGATAGGAGAACTTCACGACACCTCTCACCCGTGCAACTCGTCGACGACCGTTGCTCGAATCTTAGGGGTGTGGTTGTGTTCAAACGATCCATATGATTCGCGTCAACTTGCTCGAACACTGCGCTGAAATCTGAATTGACCCTATCGCTGGGATCGCCCGGAATCTATGCTGTCGCGATGGCGAAGCTCTCAACTTGTCTTTGGTTCGATGGACAGGCGGACGAGGCGGTGGCGTTTTATACGTCCATTTTTCCAAATTCCAAGAGAATGGGTGATGCAGAGTACGGGCCCGACACTCCAGGGGAGGAAGGTTCCACTATGGTGGTCGACTTTGAGCTCGACGGACGACCCTTCATGGCGTTGAATGGAGGACCGGAATTTCACTTCACGCCGGCAGTTTCATTGGTGATCAATTGCGGCTCGCAAGAAGAGGTTGACTACTACTGGAATCGATTGGTCGAAGGCGGGACACCAGTGCAGTGCGGGTGGTTGGCGGATCGTTTCGGTTTATCGTGGCAGATCGTTCCGACGCGACTGGGTGAGCTCATGAGCGCTGCGGACCCCGAAGCGAGAAACCGGGTGATGCAGGCGATGCTGAAAATGGTAAAACTCGACATCGCTGAACTTGAAGCGGCGGCGAAACAATAGATTTTTGGGTAGTGGGTCAGTTCGGCCCGTTGCTGGCTGCGACCAGCTGGGCTCTACCGGCCCCAAGGATGTTACGAGCGGCATTGACGTCGGCGTGGTCCTCGCGACCACAACGCCGATTGGCCCGCTTATCGCTTTATCGAGCACGCAAGTCGACCCCTGCGCCGTTGGTGACGTCATGGATGATCGTGGTTGGCACCTCACTCGAAATACCAATCCAATTGGACTTCGTCTCATGTTGTCGCCCGCACCCCGTGACGTTGTTGACGAGGTGCTCGCCACCTTGCGATTTGCGATGGACCAACACACCGCGAGCCTCGACAAACCGGTTCGTGATGCCTGACGGTGGGGGGACGCCGCCAGGCATCACGAACCTACTGGGCGGGACCTGACGCTAATTGGAGCGACAGCGTCGACGAGGTGCCGCTCGTCGTGACGTAACCAATCTGCACTGAATCGCCAGGTTTCAGCGCTTCCAAGATGTTCTCGACTTCGAGGGATGTCGTGACGCTCTGTCCGTCGATGGAAGTGATGATGTCCCCTGACACGAGGGCCGTTGACGCGGCGGGCGTACCGGAGATCAATCCGACGATTTCGACACCACTGGTGCTGGGTGTTCCGTAGTTGTACTGACCAATAGTGCTGGTGGGTTCGATCTCGACTCCCATGAACGCGGTCGCTCCGATATGAACGGTGCTGGAAGCGTCGCCTTTTTCAATTGACTTGGCAATTCTCAACGCCGTGTCGATAGGAATGCTGTAGGCCTGCGTGTTGGTGGAGGTGAAGTTCTCGAAGCCAAATCCCCCACCGGTTTCGGACGCGGCGGTGTCCATACCCACTACTTTTCCTGTCGTGGTGACGAGCGGTCCGCCAGAATCTCCGGGCTGGATGTTGGCATTGGTCTCGATCATGCCGCTTAACTGCTCTGCTCCAGTGGCGCTCTCTGAATCACTCGCGGTAAGTGATTGGTCGAGGGCGGTCACCGATCCAGCCGCGACACTAGGAGTGCCACCAGCGCCGCCCGCATTGCCAATACCCACGACGGCTTCTCCCGCTTTGACAAGGCTGGAATTTCCGGTCGAGACTGTCCTAAGTCCTGATGCGTCTTTCAATTGCAAGACGGCGACGTCTTTGGCAGCGTCGTATCCAACCACCGTTGCGGTGTATACCTTTCCGTTACCCACGTCGCGTGCGGTGATTGACGTGGCGCCTTCTATGACGTGATTATTGGTCAAGACGAGACCCTTGGACGTGAGGACCATGCCGGTGCCGGCGGCCTCGCTCTCTTGGTAGGACAGACTCGTGTTGATGTCGACGAGCCCTGGGTCAACGATTTTGGCCGCCGCCGCCGCTGCGGCGTCAGCCTTCGACGACGAGCCGCCCGAGGATGAACCACCGGACGGCGTCGATGGGATCGTGAAGTTGCCAAATCCCTCAAAAGGGAAATTGCTGTTGGACGCGCTGGGGTGGGTGGTCTGCGTCGATGACGACGTGATGACATAGTGCCCAAAAATGAACCCGAATCCGGCAATCGCGATGACGAGGACAATCGCAGCGAAAAAATGGAGTCGCACGTGTCCCCGCCGTGATACCGCGACGATCGGTACCTCGTTGACGTGCTCTAGGTCGGGCTCGTTCTCAAAAGTCGGTTCCATATGATTCTCCTTTCAAAATCGACTTTGCTACTAGGGCAGTATTAGGGGGCAAAGTGAAGACGGAATTCACCGTCAATAAGAAGGTTCTAAAATTTTCCGCCGAAAATATTCAGACGCCGAATCCCTCGCATCGTCACGTGGGATTTCGATGCCCTGAATCGTCATGTCGCCCTTGGGAAACTTTGGACTTCTCGGTGGTAGCGCAGTCCAATCGACGCGGTTCTCGCGAAGCTTTCGACGACCGCGAGTGCGATCAGTGTGGTGAGGAGATACGTCGCGGGAGCGTTGTGTAACGCGGCGATCGAACGCTCGACGATTCGAAGTACTAACAGCACGGCGAGGAGGCCGTATTCCAAGGTGCTCCTGCGAAAAATGACGCTTTTAGCGTCGGGCACCGCACGGACGTACATGGTGCGAGCGCGAGCGACGCCGAGGGGAACACCTGCGGCCGCTCCAACCAGGGCGAACAAGACGTGAACTACGTCGCGCGACATCAGTCCCCACAACACGCCGCCAACGAAGACGATGCTGAGCAATGGGTCCAGCCACGTCATGAGGATCGGACGCTGTCGCTCCCCTTTGCTCAGCGATCCGGACTTGGTCTGGCGTACGCCGCGTCGTCGCAAGATACTCATGACGACGAGAAACGCCAGAAGGATGTACGCACCGACACCGTTAGAAGAAGAACCCGTCACCTCACCAGTTTTCCAGAAAGATTCTCGCGGCCGTGCAGGAGTTTTCTGATACGAGGGTCATGATTCGAATGACACGGGGGAATGGCTTTGGTCCAAGGAAATCCTTGCGATTACAGTTGCCACTGTGCGCAGCGAGAAGAGTGAGCGACGCAGGATTCACGCCGGCCTGGCGTTGGCTGAGACCATTTGCGTCTCGGCGTTCGTAGTCGAACTCCTGCGCGCCATCGGAGGTAACGGACTCTCGTGGGCCTACGTGTTTGAATGGCCACTCTTGGGTGCTTACGCCGTGTACATGTGGAAGAAACTCCTCGCGAGCGACGCCGCGGAACGACATCCGTCCCTCGAACCGACGCTCGTTGAACCAGACGACCCTCAACTCCAAGCGTGGAACGACTACTTGGTGCAGGTGCACGCGTTCGAAAACACGAAGGAGCAACCCCACTAGAGATGGATGTTGAAGGACCTTCTGCTCAACGTTTGACAGAAGTTCCATCAGCATTCTGGCCGGCCGCGGCGGCCATCATGACCACAACCGGCTTAGGCGATCAACTCTCTTCGGGCTTCGCTTCGTCGCCGTCGCCTGTGCTGCCCGCACCGCTCAGAGGTCCGTACTGAGCCTCGTACGCTTTGAGCTCGCCGACCAGTCGCTCGGCCTCACTGGCGTTATCAGGCGCTGCGGTGCCCGAGCGTTGCGCGTAGAAGACTGCGCCGAGCTCGCGAAGGAGGCCGTCGGCTCGTCGACGCGCCTGCACATCCTCCAGTTTTGCCTGCCCGGCCTTTCCAGCTTCTTGTGCCTTCTGGGCCAGCTGGGTGGCCTGTGCCTTCACCTTGTCAATCAGTGCCATGTTGCTTCTCCTTCTCCATCGCTTCGAATTTCACTTCCGGAACGTCACACCTGATCGCCCTAGTCTCGCGGGACGTCGTGGTCGAAAACGCCTCGAGGTGTGGTTGGACTTTGACACACCAACTTCGCTCCGTCACGGCAAGTGATGTTCGGGTCATTTCACACCTCAATGTCGAACAGTACTTCGCGGAGCGATGCTTTGACCACTTGAAGATCGACGCACACTTGGTGCGAGCGGTGGCACTACGACGTACCAGGGTGACAAGAAAACGCGGGCCACCGACTCAATGGAGCGGCACCCGCGTTTTCTCCTGAGGGGCATCGGTGATGAAAGTCAGGCCGCAATGAGCTCTTCTTCGTCGTCAAATTCGACCGAGAGTGGCGCCGCGGACCGTTCCCATTCATCGTGGTGCTTCATCGCCCACATGAGCGGGACCGTTGCGATCGCGATTCCGAGGATCATTAATGGGATGGTGAGGTAGAAAATTGTCATAGTTCGAGCCAACCGCGAGAGCTGACGTACCTTTCCTTTCATTGTGTAGTGGCCAACGTTCTTGTTGACCACTACACAATGGCGGGTGAAGGTGAGAATCCAGTGGGTGTGGCATAAGAGGTACGAAAGAATCGCCCTGCCGCTGCTTTTCTGCGGACTTTGATTAGTGGAGGTCGAAGCGATCCAAATTCATGACTTTGACCCACGCGTTGACAAAGTCCCGCACGAACTTCGCCTGCGCGTCATCAGATCCGTACACTTCGGCGAGCGCTCGCAATTGTGCATTCGATCCAAAGACGAGGTCAACGCGACTGGCCGTCCATCGCAGTTCCCCCGTCACACGGCTATGGCCTTGAAAAGTTCCCCCGGTACCGGAGGACGCTTTCCATTCGGTGCCCATATCGAGCAGATTCACGAAGAAGTCATTCGTCAGCGAACCTGGACGCGTCGTGAGCGCGCCGAGCGACGTCTTTTTGAAATTCGCCCCGAGTACGCGCATACCCCCAATGAGGACCGTTAACTCTGGAGCACTCAGCGTTAAGAGGCGCGCCCGGTTGATGAGCAACTCTTCGGCGGAGATGGGAAGTCCGTCACGTAGGTAGTTGCGAAAACCGTCGGCGGTTGGCTCAAGAACTTCAAAGGACTCGACATCGGTCTGCTCTTGGGTCGCGTCACCACGTCCAGGTGCAAAGGGAACCGTGACGTCGTGACCCGCGCTCTTGGCGGCTTGCTCGATTGCCGCACATCCACCAAGCACGATGAGGTCGGCGAGTGAGACTGATTTTGCTCCCGACGTCGACGAGTTGAACTGACTTTGGATGCCTTCGAGAACTTTGAGGATTACCACGAGTTCGTCTGGCTCATTCACCTCCCAGTCCTTCTGCGGTGCGAGTCGAAGACGTGCTCCGTTGGCGCCTCCTCGTTTGTCGGTTCCTCGAAATGAAGAGGCCGACGCCCACGCGGTCGCCACGAGTTGCGAAGTCGTGAGACCTGAAGAGAGCAACGTCGCCTTGAGTGATGCGATGTCGCTTTGATCGATGAGCGGTGTCGACGGCGTCGGAATCGGGTCCTGCCAAATTTGAGGTTCCGCCGGGACGAGTGGGCCAAGACCTCTTACGTAGGGTCCCATGTCGCGATGCGTGAGTTTGTACCACGCTTTCGCAAAAGCGTCAGCGAACTCGTCGGGATTCTCAAAGAACCTCCGTGAGATCGGCTCGTAAACGGAATCGAATCGTAGTGCGAGGTCCGTCGTAAGCATCGTCGGCGCGTGTCGCTTGGAAGGGTCGTGTGCATCGGGCACGGTGTCGGCTCCCGCTCCCCCCTTGGGCTTCCACTGTGACGCACCCGCGGGGCTCTTCGTGAGTTCCCACTCGAAACCAAAGAGGTTCTCGAAAAAGTTGTTGTCCCATTTCGCGGGTTGCGTCGTCCAGGCTCCTTCGAGTCCACTCGAGATGGTGTCGACGCCGCTTCCCGTTCCGAAGCTGTTCTTCCAGCCAAGACCTTGTTCGATCAGGTCTGCGCCTTCGGGTTCGCGTCCGTTGTACTGGTTGCCGTCGGCCGCGCCGTGGGTCTTGCCGAACGTGTGACCACCCGCAATTAAGGCAACGGTCTCCTCGTCATTCATGGCCATGCGGCGGAACGTCTCTCGGATGTCGCGCGCCGCAAGGAGCGGATCAGGGTTCCCATTGGGCCCTTCGGGATTCACGTAAATCAGACCCATCTGCACTGCGCCAAGAGGTTCGTCCAATTGACGGTCACCGCTATAGCGCTGGTCGTCCAGCCACGCCGTCTCGGGACCCCAGTAGACGTCGTCTTCTGGTTCCCAAATGTCTTGTCGACCACCTGCGAATCCGAAGGTCTTCAATCCCATTGACTCCAACGCGCAGTTACCAGCGAGGATAAGAAGGTCAGCCCACGATATCTTGCGCCCGTACTTTTGCTTGACTGGCCAGAGCAGGCGTCGAGCCTTATCCAGATTGACATTGTCGGGCCAGCTGTCAAGAGGGGCGAAGCGTTGGGCCCCCGAACCCGCACCACCTCTTCCGTCACCGATTCGATACGTCCCGGCACTATGCCACGCCATGCGCACGAAGAACGGTCCGTAGTGACCGTAGTCAGCCGGCCACCACGCTTGGGAGTTGGTCAACACCGCCCCGATGTCTTTTCTCACTGCATCGAGATCCAAGGTTTTAAATTCTCTGGCGTAGTTAAAATCATCGTCCATTGGATCTGATGCGTTGGGGTGCTGGTGCAGCATGTTTACGTTGAGTTGATTCGGCCACCACTGGGCATTCGGCTGGCTCGATCCAAGTCGCGTGTACCCGCCACTAGGGAACGGACACTTGTTCTCGTGGGGTGCACGGTTTTCGTTGTCGACAAAATCTTCAAATGACACGGTAAATCTCCTCTAGTTACTTTGATGGGTTGATTGCGATTGCTGTGGTGTCGCACGGCGATGATTTCGACGACGGGGCGTCGGCGTATCAAAGACGGTGGAGGTTCGACCTAGTTCTTGGCACGTAGGGCAGCGACCCCAATAGGCGACTTCGGCTTCGTCAATCTCGTAGCCCATGTCGTTCGCGGCCACGAGACAGGGTGTTGAGCCAACAGCGCAGTCGACGTCGGCGACCTCACCGCAAATTCGACATACGACGTGATGATGATTGTCGGCGACGCGGTCTTCGTACAGGGCGGGTAGGCCTACCGGTTGTATTCGTCGAATGATGCCTCGACTGACAAGGACCCCGAGGGCGTCATAGACCGCCTGACGCGAAATTGCGCCGAGTTGGGTTTGCGCCAAAGAAATGACCTGCTCGGCGGTGATGTGAGGAGAACTCGACACCGCTCGTAGAACGGCCAATCGTTGGCCAGTCGCGTGGACTCCGTGTTCCCTGAGCAACGTGGCCGCGTCGGACGTCATTGGTATTGACTATATCAAAATTTAGACTCAGTCAAGATGCGCAGGACTGTCATCACTCGCTCGCGCCCGTCGACCAAGATTCGAGGCCCGGACGTTCACGCGGACTTCGCGACACGGAGCTCACTCTTCGCACTCAAAGTGATTGAATCGCCGACTCTCCTTCGGGTGACCCATACGCTGTGCAACGTCAACGCGCATCGAGGTTGACGAGGCTCGGAAGAGGAAAGCAATGGCTCCAAAGGTTTGGTTCATCACCGGAACGTCGCGCGGCTTCGGTCGCGAGTGGGCGATCGCGGCCCTCGAACGGGGTGACCAGGTCGCCGCCACCGCACGTGACGCCTCGACGCTCGAGGACCTCGTCGCTACCTATGGCGATTTGATTCTGCCGCTTGAACTTGACGTCAATGACCACTCGTCGGATTTCGCGGCCGTGGCGACAGCGCATGAACATTTTGGACGACTCGATGTGGTCATCAATAATGCTGGCTATGGGCAGTTCGGCATGATCGAGGAATTGAGCGAAACCGAAGCGCGAGATCAGATCGAGACGAACCTCTTTGGCGCCCTATGGATCACTCAGGCAGCACTCCCGTTTCTACGAGCGCAAGGAAGCGGGCACATCATCCAGGTCACCTCAATCGGAGGTATCACTGCGTTCGGTGGTATCGGGATGTACCACGCGTCAAAATGGGCGCTCGAAGGCTTGACCCAGGCACTCGCACAAGAAGTGGCCGAGTTTGGCGTTCACGTGACGTTGGTGGAGCCCGGTGGGTACGCCACGGATTGGGGTGGGTCCTCTGCTCGTCACGCTACGGCGAACCCGGCCTACGACGAACTTCGCGCTCGCACGAACGCGTGGCGAGCGCGCCGTATGGCCAAACCCGGTGACCCGAAGGCGACTCGCGCGGCGATACTTACGATTGTCGATGCCGATGCGCCACCCCTTCGCGTGTTCTTTGGCGATGGCCCGCTCGCACTCGCGAGCGCCGACTACGAATCACGTCTGGCTCTCTGGCGCGAATGGGAGCCTTTGTCCGTTGCGGCGCACGGATAGTCACGCCGATCGCGCCAGGATTTTCGCTCGGCGTCCCTTTGATGGGCGCGCGACGCTCTGCGCGTCTCGGACTCGTGCGTTGGCGAGCAAGGCCAACGGACCTAGGACGTCGCGTCTAACGGACTGTGGTGTCAACATTAAAAGGTCGTCAATACCACTCCGATTGGACATCGAAGATACGTCATCGAGTGATGCATTCGTGATGCGATGATGTCGAGAAATTTGGGTCACCTGTGGTAGGCCTGAACGTCATGAGCGAACGTTCGAGCGGTCGACGCCCGGCGAAGCACGTTCGCCTCGTGGTCGCCTTCGTGCTGTTCGTGAGCGTCCTTCTCGCCGTTGTCCCCAATGCGCTCAACGCGGCGAGCGCGGTGTCGCCAAACGTGCCTACCGACGTGGCGCCTCCAAATTCAAATAACTATTTCACGGGGATCAGCTGTACGAGTGGCTCAAATTGCACTGCGGTGGGCGTTGACAATACGGTCACCGCGCCCATGTACGTGAGCGAACCGTCGGGGAGCGAAACTGACGTCTCGATTCCTGGCACGACGGGCGAGATGTTTGGTGTCAGTTGCGTGGACCCGACAGACTGCACCGCCGTGGGCGTCAATTTGTCAACCAACGAGCCGTTCTACGTGGTTGAAACCGCAGGTTCGTGGGCTGCGGCACATGACATCGCTATCACAGGAGTGTTCAATGCCGTGAGTTGCGCGAGCGCCTCAAACTGCCTCGCTGTCGGTTACGACACCGTCAACAACGAGCCACTGTACGTTGCAGAAACATCAGGGACGTGGGGCACGCCCACTGATGTGCCGTCACCAAACCGGATCGGAAGTTTCTGGGGCGTGAGCTGTGCCGACGCGACGCACTGCACGGCGGTCGGTGCAGACGCCAGTAACTCCGAGCCCCTCCATGTTTCCGAGACGTCGGGGGTTTGGAGCGCGGCCGTCGATCTTCCGAGTCCTGCGACCACCGGGATTTTCAACGCGGTGAGTTGTGCCGACGCCACCGATTGCGTCGCCGTCGGTGATACCGCCGCCAGCCAACCCATGTACGCCGTTGAAAGCGCCGGGACGTGGGGAGTTTCCAGCTTCGTTTCAGCACCCGTGACCTCCGGCACCCTCCTTGGCGTGAGTTGTTTCGACGCGACGCACTGCACCGCGGTCGGCGAAGATGACGCGAACACTGAACCCTTCTACGTCAGCGACGTCAATGGATCGTGGGGAACGCCCACCGACTACTCGGTGCCCGGCGGCGACGGTCTCTTCAACGCGATTAGCTGCACGGGCGATAACGACTGCACGGCGGTCGGTCAGATAGAGGGCAACGCCGGCGGCCTCTACGCCACGGAGTCGTCAGGCACGTGGGCGAGCGCCGTTGAGGTCCCCGGCCCAAGTACTGGAGGGGAATTTGATGCAGTGAGTTGCCAGAGTGACACGGACTGCGTTGGTGTGGGCGACGACTACGTCAACAACCTTCCTTTCACGACCACCGAGTCATCGGGCACCTGGGCGAGTGCGACAGATCTCGCGAGTCCTTCACAGGGATATTTAGACGGGATCAGCTGCGTGGACGTCAACGATTGCACCGGTGTCGGCGATGATCCAAACAATTCGTTCAGTCCTTCGGGCTTCGTCTCGGTGTACTCGTCGGGGACCTGGACAACGATCCAGGATCTCTATTCACCAAGTTACAATGGCGAACTCAACGGCATCAGTTGTTCGGACGCCTCCGACTGCACGGTCGTGGGCGAGGACGCGACAACGCTTGAGCCCTACTACATCACCGAATCATCGGGTGGTTGGGGAACCGCGACGTATGTCAACACGTCAAGCGGTACGGGATCGTTCACTGCCATCAGTTGTTCGGACGCCTCCGACTGCACTGCTGTTGGCCAAGATGCGAGTGACGAGCCAATGTACGAAGTCGAAACCGGAGGTGTATGGGCCCCCCTCGCCACCGATGTAGGTGCGAGCGGGTCTGGTGCGAGCTTCACCGCGATTAGTTGTTCGAGCGCAACGAATTGCACCGCCGCGGGTGTTGACGCGGCGTCCAAACCTTTCTACGTCACTGAGACGTCGGGGGTCTGGGGATCACCTAGCGAAATCGTGTTGCCCGGAACGACGGGTGGCGCGTGGGCGGTCAGTTGTGCCGACGCCACCGACTGCACTGTCGCGGGAGGGGATTACGGAACCAATAAGGCTTTTTACGACCAGGAAACTGGTGGCGTGTGGTCCTCCGCCGTCGAAGTGACGAGTCCGGGAACGACCGGGTTGTTTTACGGCGTGAGTTGCTACGACGCGACACATTGCATGGCCGTTGGCTACGACGAGGGAACCAATGAACCCTTCTACGATTTTCTTGGACCGTCAACGTCCACCACCACAACCGGGTCGAGTCACTCGACGTCCACGACGTCAACAACTTCAACGACGACCACGATTGCCCCGACGACCACTACGACGTTGCACGTCACCCCCACGAAACCTCCTTCACTCGGTGCCACCGTTGGGTTCCCCACCGGCGGTGCGATACTCAGCAAAGGCGACGAAGTCACTATTCAGAAATTTCTTTCGACGATGGTTCGCGAGCGGCTTCATGTGGTGACGGTGAGCGGCTTCGCATCACCTGAAGGCTCCAGTCGCGAAAATGCCACTCTTATCGTCCAGCGTGCAGCATCGGTGGCACGGTTCATTCAACAGACGCTTCGCAGGGAACACGTCAAGGACATTGTCGTCAGAGTGAACATCGGTGGGATCAAGCACTTGGCGATGCAGTTGAGCGATCAAGTGGCGACTTTGAGCGCCTAGAAGCGTTCGAGCACGCGAGATACGATCAGGGGCGTGACGGGTCTGACGCCATATATTCACTTCGACGGTCACACCCGCGACGCGTTGTCGTTTTATGCGAGCGTGTTTGGCGGAACGACGCGACTGCATACCTTCGCAGAATTTGGCCGCACCGACGGTCCGCCAGACGCAATCGCCCACGGATTGCTGGTCGACTCGGCGATTTCGATGTACGCCGCTGATGTAGGAGGCGCAGAACCGGTGTTTCACGCACAGGGTTTGATGCTCTCACTCCTTGGAACCGCGGACCCCTCAACGTTGCATCAGTGGTTCGCGCGTCTGGGCGAAGGCGGCGAGATCATCGACGATTTGCAAGAGCGAGCCTGGAATGCGTCGGACGGACAGGTGCGGGACCGTTACGGGCTCCACTGGCTGATCGGCTACGAGCATCCAACAGATACGTGAGTCGCAAATGGCAGACTCGTGATGTTGTGGCCAACAAGGAGAGGCGACGCGCTGGCAACAACCAGAACTCGTTCGACTGACGTCAGTGTAGGACTAGCCCGCCGACATGCCTCCGCCACGTAGAGCGGGAAGCGCGGTGTTGCGCATTCGCTTGAGAACACGATGAGTGACCGAAATGGCATCCGGGTGAAGCCCGCCGTTCGCGCGTACGCGTGACTCCCATTCCTTGCTCCGGAGCGCGAACGTCTCTGCGTCGTCGAGTTGGCGGCAGTCCAAACGGTCGCGATTGATGTCGACGGTAATGGTGTCACCATCTTGCACGAGGGCAATCGGTCCACCGAGCAATGCTTCTGGGGCTACGTGGCCAATGACTAAGCCAACGGAGCCGCCCGAGAAACGTGCGTCGGTCATCAGGGCGATGGTAATCCCGCGCTTTCGACATAAAGAGGTGATCTTCGACGTGGGGTCGAGCATCTCGGGCATGCCCGGAGCGCCACGCGGTCCTTCGTAACGGATCACGACCATGTCGTTATCGCGAAACTCGTCGGGTCGATTGTCCAGTGCCTCGATCAATGATCGCTCGCTGTTGAACACCCGAGCTCTGCCGGTGAAGACACCGTCGATGATGCCACTTTCAACGCCGGCAAGTTTCAAAATCGCGCCTCCCTCGGGTGCGAGATTTCCGCGAAGGAGGCGAAGGCCTCCGGTGCTCTTAAACGGTGTCGCCACCGAATAGATCACTTCGTGATTAGCGAGCGGAGGAGCCAAGCGATCGACCTGTTCCGCGAGCGTCTCGCCAGTGCAGGTCATGGTGCCGCCGTCGAGGAAACCAGTGCGAAGTAGTTCGTTGACGACAGCGGGAAGTCCTCCGGCGCCTTCAACGTCGACCATAGAGTACGCCCCGAAGGGACGCATGTTGACGATCACCGGAAGTCGGTGCGACAACGCATTGAATTCGTTTTGACTGAGGACGTCGTTCCACAAGTCGATGCCCGCGGCACGCGCGATCTCGACGCTGTGCAACATAACGTTGGTCGAGCCACCCATCGCCATCGACACGACCAGAGCGTTGCGCAACGATGAAGGCGTGACGATGTCGCGCGGACGAATGCCTCGATCAGTCATCGTCACGAGACAGTCGACGAGTTCGTCTGGAAATTGCGTTAGGCGACGAGGATCGTCCGACGTTGGCGCGACCATGTGGAGTGGCTCGAGACCCACGACACCGATGAAGGATTGCATCGTGTTGTAGGTGAACATGCCGCCACAACTACCCTGGCCCGGGCACGCGTGGAGCGTGACCTCGGCGCGAAGCTCCTCGTCAGGCTCCGTGGCGAATTGAAACGCGGTGACTAAGTCGATGCGTTCGCCAGTGCGCGGATTGACGCCCGGCTTGATCGAACCGTCGGAAAGAATGACCGATGGAACATTGTGCTCGAGCAGGGCCGCGACCGTCCCCACGGGTGGCTTGTCGCACGCGACAACCGCAATCAGTCCCTCGATCTGATTCGCCGCGAGGTGTGTTGACGCGGCGTCATTGACGAGTTCTCGCCCGATGAGTGAGAAACGCATCTCGGGCGTACCGTTGAGTTGACCGTCGGACACACCAATGGTGAAAGCGGGCGCAATGAGGCGGTTATCTCGGTCATCGTGCGCGATTCGACGCGACATCGCCGCCTGGACCGCCTCGACCTTTTGTTGGACGCCGAGGTAACACTGGCTATCGCCCAGGTTGCCCAGCACCGCCCACACCGGTCCGTGGATCTTTCCCACGTCTTCACCAAGGAAGTTGGCCGTCCCGACGCGCTGCACGTCACGTCCCGGATTCGAAATGCCAGGCCCGGAATTCCCGCGCACGTCCACTCTTGTCGAAGAATCTGCGAGTTCAGTCACGTTGAAAGTGTACTGACGCCGCTCCAGGCGACTCCTTTCTCGTGGTGCCTCGGGAATCGAAAGGAGCGACGAGATACGAACCTTCGACGTCACGCTGAACGACGTGGATCAGTCACGAAGCGCCGTTGCGTCTCGCCACCGTGTTTCAAGGTCACGTTCACTGCAACGCCCCGTTCGTTTTTCTTGGTGATCCGTGCCCCCATTGTGTTCGCTGCGTGCAGTCGATAGAACGACGCATGGGGACGAGTCGCGCACGTTCGTGGACATCGGAGTCTCTGACGTCATTCGGTCTGCAACGTCAGCCCGATTGCGGTTGATTGGCAGTGACGGAAATGTTTTGACCGCGACGTATCGTGCGCGCCGCGAGAAAGAGTGCTGCGCGTTTATTGACTTCCAACTTGAACTTCTTTCAGACGTCGTCTGGCCTGAAATCTTGACACCAGTGGAGGCGTCGGCGGCTCTCGATGCATTGATCACTAGAAAGGAAGGTTGAGATCATGAAATTTCTTGCGGTGTGCAGCCCACGAGACGAATCTTTGAGGGACCGCTTTTTCGAGATCGTACCCGACGAGGTCGAGGCTCTGCGGCGTTTGAAGTCGGCGTCGATTCTCCTCGAAGCGTGGAGTCCTGGTGGTCCAGGGGCGGTATTGATAATTGAAGCCCCGTCGGATTCAACAGCTCACGACATCGTGGCCGAGCTCCCACTTGCCGTGGCGGGTCTGATCGAAGTTGACGTCACTCCCTGCACGATCTTGGCGTCTAAAGGTTTCGCGGGCCGAAGCGAGATCGTGGCGACATTGCGACTTTGTGTTGGCGCGCACAGCACATGTCCAATGCGTTAAGGGGACGGCGTCACTTAGCTAACGATGTCTTCCGGCGTCCAATTCAAAATACGAGGTGACAATCGAAGCGATAGAAACTCGAGCGCCTCGAGTACTTGAGCGAGTTCTTTGGGACTCTCGTTTCCGAGTGCATCGGCGATTGTGTGGTCAATCGGCACATCAACCTTGCTTCGAATCTGTCTCGCGACGCCGGGTGCTGCTCGCACCAACGTTCGACGCCGGTCGTTAGGATCCGACACGGTCTCGACCAAACAATGTTCAACGAGCGTCACTACCGCCGCTGACACTTGACTTTGCGGGAGTTCGGTCCTCCTCGCAATCTCACCGATCGAGGAAACCGGGACTTCCAACACGTCGATGAATACCGCCGTGGCACTCGGGGGGAGTGCGCTCACCGTTGAACTGGGCAGCGTCTCCATCCCCAATTTTGCGAGCTTGCGCCCGAGTAGGAAGAGATCGAGTGCATTCATGGTCA
Organism: Acidimicrobiaceae bacterium; assembly: GCA_003163875.1. Classification (GTDB taxonomy): domain Bacteria; phylum Actinomycetota; class Acidimicrobiia; order Acidimicrobiales; family RAAP-2; genus RAAP-2. The sequence goes on from PLRK01000100.1 coordinate 73,806, forward strand.
TGAGGTTAGATGAAGTCATTGACTCGCTCATAATGCGTTCATCGAGCTCGGGCGACACTTACCCACGAGAACGCCCAACGCTGATGCTGCGCGTGATTTCGACATCGAGAGGTATCCGTCGTTGCGCCCGCTCCAGTCGGCGTAGCCGCTTCACGTCACCGACCTCCCCCACCGATTGCGTGACGGGCGCATTGATGCGCGAGTCGTCCAGGCGCCAGCGCCGTGGGTGAGTAGTCGACGTTTGAGGAACGACGACCTCGAAATGGCGAACTCCCTCGAGGTTCGCAGCACCGGTGAACGCAGCGACGAATTTCACGTGAATTCTCCCCAAGAACGCGCATAATACGTTTCCCGGAGCCGTCCGAGTGGTGGACGAAAAGGGGACTCGAACGTCGATCTGACAGCCGTGCGTATTCATATCTAAAACGATACATCTAATTCGATGGAAAGTCAAGCGATCTTCGTTGCTTCTTCGTAAGGGGCCCTCAGCACCAGCTTCGTGTGTCGTTGATCCTCCGGATGATCACCACGCGACGATCTTGCCTTGGTAGTCGAGGTACTGGAGACCAGCGTGGCCGCGCTGGGCGTCGATAATTCTCACCAGGTTGGGGATGCTCTCTTCAACAGTGAGCCGAGCGTGGGGACCGCCGAGGTCAGTTTTGACCCAGCCGGGAGCCAGGAGCAGCAGCGTTCGCGCGTCATCGCGATGACGCGCGGCGTAACTGCGCATGAGTTGATTGAGAGCCGATTTACTCGCCCGGTAGATGTCGAAGCCACCGCCCACGTTGTCGGCGACGCTTCCCTGGCCAGAAGACATAATCGCAATCGTGCCGTCGGCGGCGATGAGGTCGCCGAGTGTTTCTATGACTCGCAACGGGCTCAGCGCGTTGGTGACCATGACACGGACGAACTCGCTCGTCGTCACGTCGGCGACGGTCTCTGCGACGCCGACTCCAGCGTTCACGAAGAGTAAATCGAACGTGCGCGACGCGAGGCGCCTCCTTAGTGACTCGACCTGTTCGGGAAACGTGATGTCCACGTGCTCGATCTCGAGCAGTTCACCAGCACTGTCGAGCAGGTCGTGGAGTGCGGTTCGAGCTTGACCCCGCACGGTCGCCACGACGTGAGACCCATTGCGCACGTATTCCGCCGCGATGGCGTAACCAAGACCACGGGATGCACCGATCAACAAAACACGTTCGTTCTTCAATGTCGAGTTCATGGATGCATTCCAGAGTACGTCGCGACCGGCCACGTTTCGCGGCGAAATGACAGCGGGCATACCCACCGTGGAGCGCGAAGGTGCGTCTTCGTTCAAGTCCGTCACCGTGCGTGCGATGGAGGAGGAACCGTGAGCGAGGGATTCGCTTGCGACCGTAGGTCCGCGCACAACGACGTGAGCGGAATGCGCGAGAGATCGCTAATAACCTGCACATGCCTTGATCGTGAGAGGGAGCGCCAATGTCCGCATTTGTTCGTCCAACCTGGGTTGACCAAGCGGAGTATCCCTTTGCGGATCACGTGTTCGAGTTCGACGGTAATCAAATTCATTACGTCGACACCGGCGAAGGAAGCACCATTCTCTTCGTTCACCGCAATCCGGTCTGGTCATTCGAGTATCGAGACGTCATAAAGGAGTTACAGTCCTCCTATCGCTGCATCGCCGTGGACCTTGCGGGATTCGGACTCTCTACGTCAGCCCCGGGATTCTCACACCTTCCCAGTGCGCAGTCCGAGATCCTCAGGCAATTCATCGAGAAGCTGGATCTGCGTGAGTACGCCATCGTCGTGCAGGATTGGGGAGGACCCATAGGACTCAGCGCGGCGCTCGCTTCGCCCGAACGACTCGCTCGTGTTGTCATTAGCAACGGGTGGGCATGGCCAGTGAACGGTAATCCCGGTTTCGAGAAGTTTTCTGGTCTGATGGGCGGACCGATTGGCCACTTTGGCAGTACGTACTTCAACGTGTTTGTCAAGGTGGTGTTGCCCGTTAGCCACAAGAAACGCAAATTGAGTCGTGCCGAGAAGGCGCACTATCGCAAGGCGTTACCGGCAGGACGGCGAGAACCGACATGGGTACTGCCCAAACAAATAATTGCTTCGGGCGCATTTCTGGCGGACCTCGAAGGCAGACTCCCTTCGCTTTCAACCTTGCCCGCACTCATTCTTTGGGGGGACAAGGACGATGCATTTCAAGAGCCCGAGCTACTGCGATGGCAGCAGATTTTGCCCAACGCGAAGACGATTGTTCTCCATGGCGTTGGTCACTTTGCTCCGTCGGAGTCATCGCTCGAATTCGCACGTGCAATTCACGAATGGAGCCGTGGCGAGATCGACGACAAGTGATACTGCATAGTGCGTGACAAATGGTCGCCACAAGGGCCAATCTGTTTGACGCGGTCGAATGAGAATCTTGATTCTGGGGAGGCTCACTCCTAAGAGCGTGTGTTCTATTTG